>JAGAOE010000016.1 GCA_017623885.1 Eubacterium sp.
GCCATCAATCCATCAAACAACAGCAAGTTAATCTCTCCATGCTCATCCATCGCCGGATTGATTCGTGTATAATCGTTACTTCCATAGACGAATGTCGTCTGCTCAACTTGTTCCCGTTCAGACGTTACTTCTTCTGCTTCTTCCACCTGTGTATGCTTCGTCTCTGTTTCGTGCGTTGTCGCACAACCGACAAGCATGGACATACAAAGAACGCTTGTAAAAATCAATCCACGCTTTGTTTTGTGTATATCTTTTTTTGACAGCTTTTTAGCTAAATTCCCTTGATTCTCATTTCTCATCATCTATCAACCTCAATACTTCTATTTTTTGACTCATACCAAGCCAAAATCAATAAAATTCTATCAAAACCGTCTTGCCCACACAAGCCCCCCGGGGGGTTCGAACCAAGCAATAAGTTCTTTATACAACAAAAAGGTGACTTATACAGTCACCTTCCAGCTTTTATTTGTCGTAGATACAAATTTTCTTCCATATTTATAACAATAGGTTTTCACTTTATAAAAATATGTTTTTTCCGAATCAATCGTTCGATCCTTGTAAGTAATCGACAACACTGATTTTTTTAATTGTGCTTTTGTCAAACGTTTCTGCACAATCAGCTCATATTTTCCGCCTTTTTCTTTCCGATATACTTCATAGCCTTCCGGCTGCAAATCCTTTTTTGTGCGGATTAGAAAAGTAATCGGTACATAAGACTGATTTTCGGGAATTTTTACTGCAGATTTCTTTGCCCATGTCGGCACTGCTACCTTTTGATTCTTGGGCTGTCCCAATTCATCAATTCGTGCAAATCGGTATCCTTGCTGTTTTAAATCACGCAATACCTGCGGCAAAGCCTCTGTATTGGACTTCGAAACATTATGTGTCAACGTAATCGCACCTTTGTGATGATAATTCTTAAAATGATCAATCACATACTGTTTGCCCGGCTGATTTTGCGGATCGTAATCAGCATATGCAATACTCCAAAAAACGGTCGTATATCCCATATCTTTTGCAACCTTTAAAACCCGATCGCTATACTCGCCCATAGGCGGACGCAAATACTTGTCCAATTGATATCCGGTATATTCTTTAAATAACTGCTCCAAACCGGAAAGCTCATTTTGAATCTGTGTAACAGAACGCTCCGGCAGACTCGGATGATTCATCGTATGATTGCCCACCAGATGCCCTTCTTCTTTCATCCGCTTACAAAGCTCCGGCTGTGTCTTTACAAAATGCTTTGTAACAAAAAACACTGCTTTTGCATCATATTTTTTTAATATATCTAATATTTTGCCTGTATAACCGTTTTCATATCCACAATCAAACGTGAAATATATCACATTTTCCGTAGCTTCAGCGTCATAATAATATGCCCGATATTTTTTTAGCTCTTCTTCCGTTTGTGCTCCGAGCGAAGGCTGATGTTCTTTCATCCGTTTGATAAACCAGCTCTTTTTTACATTACTGTAATTATAATAATTTGTCGCTGTCTGTGTTTCTTTTGCATAAATCACCCTATCCGGCTCTATGAAACACGTGCACGAAGCGCACAACATAACCATTACAGATATACAAAAAGCAGTTACGCATTTTCTCAAACGTCTCTTTGTCATCTGAGTTGTCATCCGGTCACATCCTTTCTACGCCATTTGACTACTGATTACTTTTTTCATTTTTCAAATCCAGTATGCGATTTATACAAACATGTTTGATGCTTCCGTCTTCGCTGTCTACTCTCAATACCTGAATGGATACCCACTGGTAATTTCCCTGCTGATTTTTCTGATATACCTCAGCATACACATCCTCTTTTCCCTGCTCGTAAGTGCATAAGAGATGTTCTCTGGAAAAACTCTCGTAAAATTTCTGTTGATAATTCGGATGAATATTTTCCATATTGTCATCAATCAAGTCATCATAACATCCGGTATCTTCTATATCGCTAAACAAAAAGTCCTCATTGCGGAGCATGGAATATCTATTCTTCGATAAATCAGCTAACACAATCATCGGATAATGCTCCAGCGATACGCCATGACTTGTCAAAAAATCTTCAAATGAAATCGTACAGTGCTGGTTCCACTTTTCTTTGATATCTTCATATTTCATACGCATGCCCCCTCTTTTTTATCTTGTTCTAATTATAACATATTTTTCAAAAAAATGCTATTTTTTCACACAATTTAAACAACTGATTTTAAAGACAAGGGCTTATTTTCTGTGTTAATTTGTAATGCGAAGCATTTCTGTATACGCCAAAAGGAACGGCCCTACACCTTTTGCATCATCATTTACCACAGGCTCTGACATATAATAATCAAAGGTTCCCGGTCGCATCTGTGCTCCGCCAAGTCCTGCAACCAGACAAATTCCGCCCAAATGCAGTTCCTGGTTTTCATCTGTCGTCAAATATTTCTCACAGATACCGCGAAATGCTTTCTCGCCGTACATTTGATATGCTTTCGGTAAAAATCCGAGCCGAACACCTTTTAACAATGCGTATGCCATGATAGAGCTTCCGCTGGTCTCCAGATAATTGCGCTCCATACCGCCCAAATTCACGACCTGATACCACATGCCGCTCTCATCCTGATAGCGAATCATCGCATCCATCAAATCTTTGAACACCTGCTTCAATTCTTCCAGTGCTTCTGTTTCACTTTGATCGGTCTTATCCATTGTATCTAATAATGCCATGGAATACCATCCCAATGCGCGCAGCCAGAAATGACTACTGAGTCCGGTCACTTTGTCACACCAGAACATTTCACGAGACGAATCATAGGCATGATAATACAAACCGGTTTTTGAGTCACGCATTCGCTCTACAACGGTATGCATCTGTTTAAAAATATCCGCATACCCTTTTTTATCATGAAAACGTGTCTCGTATTCCATGTAAAACGGCATACACATATACAAACCATCCAACCACACCTGATTGGGATATATTTTTTTATGCCAGAAATTTCCTTCCTCTGTACGGGGCATCTGTTCAATCTGACTGTAAATCAAGTCAATCGCCCGACGATACTTTTCTTTTCCGGTCAAATCATACAATTCAAACAGCGTTTTTCCCGCATTGATATTGTCAATATTTAATTCCGATACATCATAACCGTTGATTGTTCCGTCTTCGTTTACTTTGCAGTCGATAAAATGGTCTGCAAATTGCAAATACTTTTCATCTTTTCGAATGGCGTACATCTCTAAAATCGCCTTAATCATGCAGCCATCAATATAATTCCAGGTCGATTTTAACCCCTGTAAAATCTTTTCTTTGTTCCAAATCGGTCGATCCGGCGTACTTTTTTCCATCAACTCATCTATATATTTTTCTATACGCTCCATACTTCATACCTCCGCTGTTATTCCTCGGTTTCTGCCTCTGCTGATTCCAATTCGTCTGTTTCTTCCTTGGGCAAGTATTGTTCAAATACTTTATTGTAATATCCTGCAAAGAAATACGCTAAAAATCCGGCTCCAAACATAATCGTCAGATAATTTACAAGTGCCACCGTCGTATTTGCCCATACAAGTAAAATAACAATCAGTGCCAACTGAATCGTCGTTTTATAATTGCGAAGCGCTACAAAAAACGCATATCGAATCGTATCCTTTACAGAATTCACAAAACGGCTCTGTACACCAAAGACATATAATAATGTAATAAAATAAGGAATTCCGATCACACATGCTGCAATTTTCATAAATGTTCCAAAGCTGTTATTCGCCTGATTTCCCAAAATCAAATCGGTCACAAGTAACACACCCGCCGCCAGAAAAATCAGAAACAATACGGTCGCCTGCTTAAAGTTTTCTTTAAACGAATGGAAAAAATTCGACCAGGGATATCCGTCATGATGGTGTAATTTTATACAGCTATACACCAGTGCAGTCGTGGATGCACCGATCGTAACAATCGGCAGTGAACAAATCATCCATAAAAAATTTAAAATAATAATTTCTCCGATTGTATTGATTGCCTGAAAAACAGGATTGTCATAATGAAAAATTCGCTTTAGCATCTCTCATTCCTCCTAAATATTGCATGTATCCCACAATCCCTGTATATACATTCTTGCTTTTACAGCATTTTCAGGAACCGTATTTTCCAATGTCGCATGCACATACGGTTTCTTTTCCTTGATAAATCGTATCAAATCCGTATAGTCCATTTCGCCGCTTCCTGCCTCAACAGAGATTAGTTCATTGTCCTTTACAATATAATCCTTTATGTGCACAACTGCAATATCATCACCCAACAAATCAATCGCTTCACGGATAATTTCTTTTTGATTCTGATGATTTGTAATATCTAATAAATTTACCGGATCAAATATAATCTGTAAATTCGGTGATTTCATCGCATCTAACACTTCTCTTGCACGCGCCGGTGTATTCACAATATGCTTAAACACCGGTTCTATCGCAAAAATCACACCCATTTTTTCCGCATAGGAAATAATCGGCTTCACATTTTTCAAGAAAATATCCAATGCTTCCTGTGTATGATTGCGCACATCATAGCTGTACGTTTCATTTACGGCACCGGTTTCTGTACCGACAACACCGGCTCCGAGTAAAGAAGCAAACCGAATATGTGCCATATATTTCTGCTGGTTTTTTCGCAAATCACACACATTCGGTGTCGCCAAATTCAAATAACATCCCAAAACAGCGATGTCTATTTCATTCTTTTCAAATAAGCGTCTGATATGCGCTGCCAAGCCCGGTGTCAAAGCTGACACATCCACCGGATGCTCTGATATCACTTTTGAAAGCGCTAAATGACCACATACAAATCCTTGTTCTCTGGCAATTTCCAATCGTTTTTCTAACGATACATTTTCTGTATCATGCAAACGAATTCCTAGCTGCATAGCTCTATGTCTCCTTTATTCTACTCCGGCATTCACGTTTTCCGGATTTATCCTCTGCCCGGACGCATCTACCAGATATTCTACTCCACGCAAGTCGTATACATCACCGCTTTGCCCTTTCATCTCAACATCCTCAATGACAAGCGTATGTATGTTTTCTGCATGGATACCCATATTTGTACATTCCTCCACGCCATTTGACATGATCGGAACCCCTGACCTCGGCGACTTCGCAAAATCCATCTTGCAATTGATGAGCTCCAATCGTTCGATTTTACTTTCCGGAAGTCCTGCAAAGTAAGCCGCCGCCACATGACAGTTCGTCGCTTTAATATTCTCAAAACGAAACGTTTTCATCACCGGTGTGCGCTCATCCACCTCATGATAAGCTCTCGACTGCACATACTCTGTTCTGCCATCCGGGTCACAAAAATAAAATGCATTTGCTGTAAAAGGTGTCATGACATGGTCCATATCAATATCCCGAAATACGATTCCGTCTAAAACAGAATCTTTTCCGCGACCGCGTCTGGTTTTTATCCGAAGTCCCCGGTCTGTGTCATAAAATCTACATTTTTCAACTACAATATCATTTACACCTGCACCGATTTCACTGCCAACGGTCACTGCACCGTGTCCATGTTCCATCAGACATTGGCAAACATGTACATGTTCGCACGCCACCTTATATTTTCGTCCCATATATACTTTACCGGATTTTACGGCAATGCAGTCATCGCCAAGCGAAAAGTGTACGCCGATAATCTCCACGTTTTTACATGATTCCGGGTCTAAGCCATCCGTATTCGGTGAGACCTGCGGATTATTGATCGTCAAATCCGTAAACATCAGGTTTTCGCTAAAATATGGATGAATTGTCCATGCCGGACTATTGCAAAAATGTATACCCTGCACCTGTATGTTTTTACAGCGCTCTAAAAAGAGCAAACGCGGCCGGAACGCTCCTATCATTACTTTTTCGTTATGCCACCAATTCTCATGTGTGGCACATCCATTTATTGTCCCCTGACCGTAAATGTTTACATTTGAAACATCGATACCGGTAAGGATGCTTGCAAACATCGGAAGCGGATTTCCTTCCCACGTTCCGAGGTTATAATCTTCTGTTTCATCATAGCTTTGTATCATACCCGGAAACTTTGCAAAGCGATTGCGGTCTGTCTCTGCGACCAATTCTGCACCATCTGCCAGTTCCAGATTTAATTCACTTTTCAAAAAAATACTTGTAATCCGATAGGTTCCTCGCGGAATCAGCACACGTCCACCTTTCGGACAAGCCATAATTGCAGCCTGAATGAAGCCGGTATCATCGGATGCACCATCACCTGACGCACCGAATTCCCGTACATTCAAAGTCACAAATTCTTTTTCTGTACAAAATTCTAATGTCTCTACCAATTCATCCGAAGGATTTTTCACTTCCATATGATACGCAGTATCCGGACAAAGCGAATACAAACTGGTAACAACTGTCGTTGTCTGTTTTATTTCTTTTCCGTTTAAAGAAAGCTTATAGTTTTCTTTTGTATTATAAATTCCACCGTCATCCAGCAGAAATGTTATGCTACGAGCCGTTTTCATAATGACCTGAATGTTCATTTTTCGCTCCTTTTTTGAATAGAAAGCGGGTAGCTTTTTGCCACCCGCTTTATTATTCGTAATCATATTTCAAGTATTTCAGATTGTCTTTTAGCCTTTTACACCGCCGGCAGAAATACCATCTACAAACTTATCCTGTGCCAAGAAGAATACAATCAATGACGGGATAATGGATATCAACGACAATGCCAAAATTCGGTTCCATGAAACACCTGAGTCGGCATCCATAGACAACTTTACGAAAATTGCAAGCGGATATTTTGCAGGTGCATTTACATACAGCAAAGGACCCATAAAGTCATTACATGACCACATAAACTGGAATAATGCACAGGAAGTAATCGCCGGTGATAACATCGGAACAATAACTTTGATCAATGTCTGCACACTGTTACATCCGTCAATCTTTGCTGCCTCATCCAGTTCTTTGGGCACATTGCGAAGGAACTGAATCAACATGAATACAAAGTAGGTATCTGTTGCAAATAAAGTCGGAACGATAATCGGCAGGTAAAGCTTTGATCCAACCCATCCGAGTTTCGAAAACAGTATGTACTGCGGTACATTTAACACTACCTGCGGAAGGAATAAGGTAGACATTAACACTGCAAACAAAATGCCTTTTCCCTTAAATTCAAAACGTCCAAATCCATATGCGGTAATTGTTGCTGAAAAAATCGTAAAAATTACTTTCGGAAGCACATAAGAAAACGTATTTGCCATTGCCTTTAATACGTTAATCTCGCCACCGTAATTGCTCATCGCCAGCCGATAGCCTTCCAGCGTAGGGTTTTTCGTAAACAGACCAATGCCTGAAAAGATCTCTGCATTTGATTTAAATGTAGCTCCAATCATCCAGAGTAACGGATAAATCATAATCAGACCTACAAGAATCAGCACGAAATATCTGAAAAACAAGCTGACCATATGCTTTGTTCTACTCTCTGCCTGCATGTCTATCTACCTCCGTCATCATCAGAATAAAATACCCAGTACTTCTGACTAAGGAATGCAATCACTGTAAAGATCATCAATACGATAAACAATACCCATGCCATTGCACTTGCCATACCCATGTTGTAATCCTTGAAAGCACTGTTGTAAATCAGCAACGAAACTAAAGTCGTTGAATTTCGCGGGCCACCTCTTGTAATGATATACGGTCCGTTGAACTCCTGGAACGCCTGTACAAGCTGTGTTACCAAGTTGTAGAAAATAACCGGTGTAATCAACGGAACTGTTACACTGAAAAACTGACGCCATTTTCCTGCACCGTCGATTGCTGCCGCTTCATATAAATCTTGCGGTACGCCCTTTAATGCGGCCAAGAAAATAACCATTGCAGAACCAAACTGCCATACACGAAGCAAACAGATAACAAACAATGCATACTTCGGATCGGATAACCAGCTCGGACCTTCTACGCCAAAGAAACCAAGTAATGTGTTTAATAATCCGTCATCACGGAACACTGCTTTCCACAACACAGCAATTGCTACGGAACCACCCAAAATTGAGGGCACATAGTACGCTGTTCTAAAGAAATTCACACCTTTAATCTTGAAGTTCAAAATATAAGCAATAAACAATGCGAATACTAATTTCAGCGGAACTGTCATAAATGAATATTTAAAGGTTACACCCATTGCCTTAACAATTTTCGGTGTATTAAAGATATCTATGTAGTTCTGCAAAGTTCCTATTACGTTAATTCCCTTAAATAGATTATAGTCGGTAAAACTATAAAACAGAGATGAACCCATCGGATATAACTTAAATATACAAAATCCGATCAGCCACGGCAGAATGTAGAAAAAACCGATATTTGCTTTGCAAATTTCACGAAAAGATTTTTTCTTCGCAGGTGCTGCCGCAGTGGCATTTTTTACTTTTGCCATCTTCTATACCTCCTCATTTCTTTCTTCGTACTTTTTGAGCACTTCATTGACCAATGTATGACCGATATGCTCATATTTCTCTGCATGCAGACATTTGCTGTCACACGCTCTTAGGATGACACACCCTAACAACACTGCAAAGCGAGGTGTGTATTGAACCATCCTGTCAACATCAAATTCTTCTGCACACAAATAGCCTTTTATCAGCTTTCTCAGCAAATCTACAAGCGTTCGATAATGTTCATAGATTTCTATGCTCATACAACTGATGGCCTCCATCAGCGTCAACAAGTACCATCCCATTTCCTCAGATGCAAGGGTTGTATCCAGTGACTGTTCCTGCTCGATCATTCGCTGTACCACTGTGTGATAACTCGCTTTGTCTGTAAGCTCTATACTTAATTTTTCAATAGACTTCTTTCTTCTTTTCAAATCCGCTTCCGCATCCAAACCCTGACACGGAATGCTTGCCAAAATATTCAAACTATCATTCATGATTTTTTTTGATAGGCTGCAGAGCATCTCCGCAGCCTATACATCAACTAACAATCAGATAATACTAACTACCAACTCTTACTGCTGAATTACACCGTTGATACCATCAATCAATGTAGTTGCAGCATCTGTAACACTGTAATCGCCGTAGCTTAATCCAGCCATTACATCATAGTATACACCATCGTTACTCTTCAGACGAGAATCCTCGAAGTAAGGATCAAGTGCATTTTCACACCAAGCAAGAACTTTTCCGTTTGCTTCAGCGGTCTTTCCATCTAATAAGCCTGCTGCTGTTGCAGTATCTAATGCTACCTTAGATACCGGGATACCTCTCTGAGAACCAAGAATCTCAGCAGCCTTTGTATCGTTCATCAAGAAGTTTACTAATAATGCAGCTTCCTTCGGATGCTCGGTCTTTGCGTTGATTGCCCAGCACATAGAAACCTTGGTGTAGCCACCCTGATTTGAACCGAAATCTTTGAAGTAATCACCTACTACTAACTCACGACCTTCTGCTAATGCATCGTTGAACTTTCCGGCAGATGAATCCCACTCGAAGATACCTGCATAATGTCCGTCAATCCAGTTCTGGTTCTGATCCAAAGAAGCAGCTCCGTCACCAGTGATTTTCTCGATGGTAGGAATTACGTGCTTATCTTCAAGGTCTTTAATGAACTGTAAGCCTTCTTCAATCTCAGCCTGGCTGTACTGTAACTGTCCGTCTGCTACCCAGTCTTTTCCGTATACTGACTCTAAGTAATATACCATTAAGATCATACGGTCGTACTCACCTAATGCCAGAGGATAATAATCTTCATCATAGTTCTTGAACGCTTCACCTGCTGCAACTAACTCTGCGTATGAAGTAGGGATTGCAATACCAACCTCATCGAAAGAGGTCTTATCCCAGTAGAAAATTCTACCTGTCATAGATACCGGCAACGCTGCCTGTGTACCTGCGATCTGACACATCTCTAAGTATTTCGGATTTACAAACTGTGACATATCGATCTGTTCTGTATACTGATTTAAATCAAGGAATGTTGTACCGTCTGCATCGTACTGGGTAATCCAGTTCCAGTTGATCTGGTTTACATCCTGTGCGGTTCCTGATACGAATGAAGTAGCCATTTTCTCTTCCCAACCATCCCATGCTGCGAAGGTAGGCTCTACGGTAATTCCGGGATATGCTTCCTCAAATGCATCTAATGCTTTCTGAGTAGCTTCATGTCTTCCGTCACCACCCCACCAAGAAATGGTCAATGTACATTCTTCATAATCGCCTGATGCTGACTCAGATGCTGTTGCATCATCTGCAGGAGCTTCTGCTTTCTCTTCAGCCTTCTCCTCTGTTTTCTCTTCTGCTGCAGGAGCTTCCTCTTTTGCTGCTGTGCTTCCGCATCCTACTGCACCGATTGCCATGATAGATGCTAATCCAAGTGCTGTCATTCGCTTTAACATGTTATTTTTCATTTTTTTCCTCCTTTAATTTGAAATATAACTTTCATATGTAACTCTTTTTAATTTATTTTGTAAGCGGTTACATTTAGTATTTTTACACATTTACACTAATTCGTCAATCCTTTTTGATATTTTTTTGCTATTTTGTTCAAAATTAACTAAACACGCTCGTTAAGTAGACCGAAAAACGTTTTTTCCTTGCGTTTTATTCGTGCATATTGTATAATTGTTTCAGAAGCAATGTAAGAGCTTACATATATATGACAGGTGATTAAGATGGCATTAACAATTTATGATATTTCAAAGATGGCAGGTGTATCCACTGCTACGGTCTCGCGTGTATTAAACGGAAGTGACAGTGTACGTGCTTCTACGCGCAAGAAAGTAATGGATATTATTGAAAAGTATGATTATACCCCGAACGCATTTGCACGCGGAATGGGCTTGCGCTCCATTCGGACAGTCGGTATATTATGTGCGGATTCTTCTGATTTATTTCTTGCAAAAGCTGTTTACTATTTAGAACAGGAGCTGCAGACAAATGGATACGAATCCTTACTCTGCTGCACCGGCTATGCACTGGATACAAAGAAGAACTATTTGAACTTGATGTTATCCAAAGGCGTTGACAGCATTATTCTCGTCGGCTCGAACTTTATCGGCTCTACCGATGCAGATAATCAATATATCCGCGATGCTGCTACGCAGGTTCCGGTCATGCTGCTAAATGCATCTCTGGACTGTGAGAATGTCTACAGCATGTACTGCGACGATTACCATACGATGTATGACGCGACCTTATCCATGTATCGTTCCGGCATCACGGATATCATCTATTTATATTGTTCAAAATCATACAGTCGTCTGAATAAGTTAGAAGGTTTCGAAGCTGCACTCGCATCATGCGGCGTCGCAGATATTACCAAACATTCTTTTTATTATGATGGTGATATTGAAGATTTCAGCAATATTGCTTCCTTTGTCGCTTCCATTGCAGATTCCGGTGTTTCATTTCATGGCGTTCTCGCTGCGAATGATTCACTTGCTATCGGAACAATCAAATATGCCTTGTCACATGAACTTCAGGTGCCACAGGATTTGAGTGTCATTGGATACAATAACTCGATACTGACAAAATGCTCGACACCCGAACTCACCTCAATTGATAATCGTTTGGAACCTATGACGCACCAGCTTATAGAGACGCTGATTCAAGTCTTGTCCGGCAAAGAGATGCCGAAAAAATCTATTTTTTCCGGTCAACTGGTTCATCGCGGTACGACACTTTTCTAGGAAATAAAGGAGATTTTCTATGACACTTTATGTCTCACATACAGATCCGTCAGCAGATTTTTCTACAATCACTGCTGCAATTCAATTTTGTACAAATCTAACAACACCGGCAACCATTCGACTGGATGCCGGTGTTTATTATGAAAAATTATCGATTCAGGTCCCGAATCTTACACTTGAAGGACTATCTGCAGAGCAGACAATCATTCATTATGATGATTATGCATACGACATACGCTCTGACGGACAAAAGCGCGGCACCTTTCGCTCCTATTGTGTATTTGTCGATGCCGCACATGTTACATTTCGAAATCTTACGATAAAAAACAGCTCCGGTTCATCGCTTACATGCGGACAGGCGATTGCATTGTATGCCGATGGCGATGATTTTTCCTGTATCGACTGTCGTCTCATCGGCAAACAGGATACACTTTTTATCGGGCCGCTTCCACCAAAGGAATATGAGCCCGGCGGTTTTCGTGGTCCAAAGGAACATGCACCCAGACAAATGACACACCAATACTATAAAAACTGTTATATCTGCGGCGATGTAGATTTCATATTCGGCAGTGGCATGGCGTTATTTGATCACTGCACGATTCATTCGCTCATGCGGGATCACACAGCTACGATTCAAGGCTATGTCACAGCCGCATCTACACCGATACATCAGCCCTACGGCTTCTTGTTTAAAAACTGCACACTTACCGGCGACTGTCCGCCACATTCCGTTTATTTAGGACGTCCCTGGCGCGAATATGCAAAAACTATTTTTTTGCAGTGCACCTACGAGAACCATATTCATCCGCTTGGATTTGACGATTGGGGAAAAAAAGATGTGCATCAAACGATCTGTTTTGCAGAATATCAGTGTTGTACGACCTCAGATGAAAAAAAGCGCGCAAGCTTCGTTCACCAATTATCCGAGAACGAGGCTGCGCACTATTTAAAACTCTTTGATAAACGAGACCGCTAAATCAGTTCATGATTCATCCATCGGTCACTGACAAATCGAACAGAAAAACATATTCCTCTGAAAATCCAGTCAATAAACATACCAAGCCAGACGCCCAGCAGACCCATCTGTAGTTTTCGCACAAATATGTAAGATAATATCACGCGGAATGTCCACATACTAATCGTACTCACAAGCATTGTGAAACGCGAATCGCCACCACAACGCAGTATGTTTGGCATGGTAAAGCTCTGTGCCCAGAAGAAAATACTAAATACTGCAAACCACCGAATCACGCGAACACACATGATACGAGCAGCTTCGGACAGATGAAAGGCAGTCGCAATATATGGAATCGTGAGAAACATGCATATATTTGTAATTGCCAGTCCGATGACTGCGATTCCGAGAAAACGCTTCGCATAGCTTTTCGCCTGCTCCTTTTCTCTCGCTCCCAGACAGCGGCTCACTACCGGCATTGTTGCCAGACTCATCGTGTTTCCCGGTATATTCGCAACGGAAGACACCGTATTTGCGACTGCATTTGCAGCAATCGCTGCCGTTCCAAGCGTCGCTGTCAGACTGCTCACACACAATTTTCCAATCTGAAACATCCCATTCTCCACTCCACTTGGTATACCAATCTTTAAGATCGGAACGATAAAAGCGCGTTCCGGTTTCAAATCTTCTATATGCACAATTCGATAAATATTTTCTTTCTTTTGCTGTTGACAAACAATCCAGATACAGGCTGCGACTCGTCCTATCAATGTCGCAATCGCTGCTCCCATAACACCTAATTGGAATCCGTAAATCAAAACCGCATTTCCGATTACATTGATCAGGTTCATCACGATACTTGCATGTAAACTTGTCTTTGAATCTCCGCGTGTTCGAAACAATGCGGCTCCTGCATTATATATTCCCATAAACGGATACGAAATCGCAGTAATTAAAAAATAGGTCTGCGCATAATCCATCACATCTGCATCAATATCTCCGAAAATCAACTGTAAAATCGGACGGCTCAAGCATAATACCAACACAAGCACTGCCATTGTACTGATAAACAAAATCAAATATAACTGTGCGACACATTTCTTTGCTCGCAGTGTATCTTTTCTTCCTATGTATTGACCGCAAATAACGGCTCCGCCCATCGCCAATGCTGCTAAAATTTGTAAGATTAATATATTTAACGAATCTACCAGACTCACACTGGACACTGCCGCCTCACTGACGCCGGACACCATAAAGGTATCTGCCAGACCAATCGTAACCATCAAAATTTGCTCTAAAAGCAACGGTCGAATCAATTGCAGTAACTCACTATTTGAAAACATTGATTTTTCAGCAGCTTGTTTTACATTACCTTCCTTCGACAGTTTCCATTTGCTTTTTTCATTTTTTTTCTTCTCACGTTTCATACAACTTCCTCTAATACAAAGCCTATTTGTTATCTTTTTAACATATGCTTTTTCCGAAGAAAAGCAGCACCGATGACTTGCATCGATACTGCTTTTCTCTCATAAAACTATGTCTCCGTGACATAGCTACAAATACATGCTATAACATATTCATTTTTGTTCGCATTAAGCTTCCGTCACATGTTTAATAACTTTCTTCGGACACTTCTCTGCACATGCACCACAGTGTGTACATTTTGCATAATCAATACGTGCGATATTGTCAATCACCGTAATTGCACCGTGCTCACAAGTCTTCTCGCACAAATGACAGCCGATACATCCTGCACCGCAGGCGTCAATCACTGCCTTACCCTTATTCTTTGATACGCATCGTACCACGTAATCTGCGTCATAAGGAATCAGCTCAATCAAGCTCTTCGGACAAGTAGCCACACATTTTCCACAGGCTTTACATGCTTCTTTGTCAACCTTTGCAATTCCATCTACGATATGAATCGCATCAAAAGGACAAGCCTTCACGCAGGAACCATAGCCCAGACATCCATAATTACATGATTTCGGTCCGCCATTCGGAACATACTTCATAGCCGTACAATCCATCAGACCGGTATATGCATAGTCTGCCTTACTTGCTTCTGTACTTCCGGAACATTTTACAAATGCTACCATTCGTGTACTGCTATCTGCCTCTACACCCATAATCGCACCAATCTGCGCCGCTATCGTAGAGCCTCCGACCGGACACTGACCAATCGGTGCCTCACCTTTGGCAATCGCAGCCGCCAAACCGGAACATCCGGCATATCCACAGCCACCACAATTGTTTCCAGGCAAAACACCCAAAATTGCTTCTTCTCTCTCGTCAACTTCCACTGCAAGCTTCTCACCGGCGATACCCAGGAAGAATCCAATTAAAATACCTGTGCAGCCTACCACAATGGCAGCCATAAGAATTGCTGTAATATTCATGTTCTTCTCCTTCCTAAATCATTCCTGAGAAGCCCATAAATGCAATCGACATCAGAGCTGCTGTAATCAAGACAATCGCAGTACCCTGAAAAGGCTTCGGAATATCGTTATATTCTATTTTCTCGCGAATACCTGCCATCAGAACAATCGCTAAAAAGAAACCAACTGCAGTAGCAAAACCATTTACCACACTCGCTAATATGCCGTATTCTTTTGTAACGTTTGTCAATGCAACACCTAATACTGCACAGTTCGTCGTAATCAGCGGAAGATACACACCCAGTGATTCATACAACGGCGGCATCTGTTTCTTTAAAAACATTTCCACGAACTGCACCAGACAAGCGATTACCAAAATATATACAATGGTCTTCAGATAAGTCAAATCAACACCTAAACTCATCAAGTATTCATTTGCAAGAATAAATTTATAAATCAACGCAGTCACGAAGGATGATAATGTAATTACGAAAATTACCGCACCACCCATGCCGGCTGCTGTCTCAGTTTTCTTTGATACGCCAAGGAACGGACAGATACCAAGAAACTGACTCAGTACAACATTATTTACAATCGCAGAGCCTACTGCAATCAAAAGTAATTCTTTCATCTGTCTTACGCCTCCTTTTTATCTGCACAGCTATCAGCGCGTCCGCAATGTGCACAGTCACCACTGATACATCCGGAAGGTTCTGCCAGAGGCTTACCTTTTTCTTCCATCTTCTTGCGCACAATGTTCATACCCGCTACTAAAAATGCTAACACGAGGAACGCTCCCGGCGCCATAACAAAAATAGTAATCGGTGTAAACCAGCTCAAAGACAGTACCTGTACACCAAAAATCTGTCCTGCACCAAGCAACTCACGTACCAGACCGATGCATGTCAATCCCATCGTAAATCCGAGACCCATACCGATTCCGTCAAATATAGACGGAAGTATTGTATTTTTGGATGCATAGCTCTCTGCACGACCTAAAATAATACAGTTTACAACAATCAACGGAATATACACACCCAATGCAGCAGACAGTGATTGGAAGTACGCCTTCATCATAAATTCTACAATTGTTACGAGTGACGCAACAATCACGATAAAAGCAGGCATACGAACTCCGTTCGGTATTACCTTACGAAACATAGAAATCAATAAATTGGACAGTACCAAAACGACTGTTGTAGAAAGACCCATGCCTAATCCATTGATTGCAGATGATGTAACCGCCAGTGTGGGACACATACCTAACATCAAAACAAAGGTAGGATTTTCCTTAATCATACCGTTATATAAACGTTCTACATACTTATTCATTACTGTGCACCTCCTAATTCGGAACGGAAATAGGTCAGAGCTGCATTCACACCATTTGCAATTGCCTTGGAGCTAATGGTTGCACCTGATATAGACTCAATCTCATTGTCCGCTGCCGGAGCATTTTTTACAACAGTAAAGGCATCCACCAGTTTTCCCTGAAATTGTGAATAAAAGCTCTCTTCTTCTACTTTCATACCAAGACCGGGTGTCTCAGCAATATTCGTAATCGAATAACCATTTACCGTACCATCCATCTGAATACCTACAGAAAACGTAATCGTTGCCTGACTGGCATCTCTTGCAGTTACGGTAATGACATAACCGATGTCCGTACCTGATGCATCTTTTGCTACCTGAATATCATCGATTGTATCCGCATATCCGGCAGCTACCACTGCTTCTGTCGCAGCAACCTTATCAAAATCCGCCAACGCCTCAAAAGAATCTGCATCTGCAAATACCTCTCTGTATGCTGCCTGTGCAGCCGCTGCATTTGCATCGGCAATCGGCTTTTTCGTAATTTCGTATACTAATCCGAGCAAAAAGCCTAATACTAATGTAAAAGCTGTAAGAATGACGGCGTCATGAACAATTTTCTTTGTATTCATATTACTTGCCCTCCTTCTTTTCTTTTACCTGACCAAATGCACGCGGAATCGTGATCTTTTCAATCATCGGAACGAGCAGGTTACTCATAATGATTGCAAAAGAAACACCCTCAGCGTTTGCACCAAAGCAACGGAATAAACCGGTCAATACACCACAGCAGATACCGAACAAAATACGACCTCTCGGTGTAATCGGACTCGTCACGTAGTCTGTTGCCATAAAGAATGCACCTAACATAATACCGCCTGTGCACAACTGTGCTACGATATAATTCATATCAAATCCATGACCGCCGAAGATAAGCATAAAAATCACAAACGAAATCAAATAGCTTCCCGGTATCGCCAATGTAATGACACCTAACAGAATCAGAATAATCGCTCCGATCAGAATCGCAATCGCGCTGGTCTCACCAATGGTTCCTGCTGTACGACCAATCAATGCATCCATGCAATTGATTGTTTCTCCACCACGCATTGCCGCCAAAGGAGTCGCTCCGGTATATGTATCCGTCTGGAAATTTGTCATATCCGCTGCAAATGCAATCAAGAGAAAACATCTTGCGCCAAGTGCCGGATTCATAAAGTTCTGTCCCAAGCCACCAAACATCATCTTTACAATCGCGATTGCAAAAACGCCGCCGAGCACTGCCTCCCACCAAGGAAGCGTCACAGGCAGATTCAATGCCAGAAGCAATCCGGTAACTACTGCACTCAAGTCACCAATCGTACTCTTTTTATGAATGATTTTCTCGAACACCCACTCTGTCGCTACACAGCTCGCAATTGTAAGTACAATCAAAAGCAGTGCTTTCGGTCCGAAGTTATAAATACCAAAGAATGTTGTAGGCAACAATGCCAGTATGACATACGCCATAATTCGGTTGGTAGAATCCTTCGCACGTACATGGGGTGCTGATGAAACATGTAACATATTTTCCATGTCTTACACCTCTTTCTATATCTGTCTCTTCAAACAACTGTATATCTATCTGTCAAATCAGTCGTCTGTTCTCTTATTTTTGGTTGCGTCTTGCCGCAAGAATATCCTTTTTCATCGTCTTAATCGACTGTGCCAACGGACGTCTCGCAGGACAAATAAAGCTACAGCTTCCGCACTCGATACACTCCATACCGTTCCACTTTTCAAACGCTTCACCGAGTTTTAAGTCCGCCTGCTTTGCCAGACGTGACGGAACGAGCAGTTCCGGACATGCCTCTACACAGCGTCCGCAATTAATACAAGCACTGGGCTCTAAATGTGAGACGTCATCAGACGACAGGCAAAGCAAAGAAGAATTTGTCTTTGTGATCGGTACATTCAGATCAAACATAGAAAATCCCATCATCGGTCCGCCGGAAATCATTTTCTCGGCACCGCCTTCTTTTAAGCCGCCTGCTGCTTCTAAAAGCTCTGCATAATTTGTTCCGACACTTACGTAGTAATTGCGCGGATCAGCTACAGCGTCTCCGGTAACTGTAAAAATACGGCTCATTACCGGTTTTCCCTCTTTCACTGCACGATAAATACATACTAATGTCTCTACATTATCTACAATACATCCTGCATCAGCCGGAAGCATTTTTGAATTAATCTCGCGGCCGGTCACTGCCTTGATTAACTGGCGCTCACCACCCTGCGGATATTTTGTCTGTAATGCAACCACTTCGATACGCGGCTCATCTTTGCACAGCTCCTGTAATTTTGCAATACAGTCAGGCTTATTGTTCTCGACACCTAACACACCTTTTGCATTGTCAAACAACTGTAACACAGTTTTTAATCCACCGACTATCAATTCCGGATTATCTAACATACGACGATAATCAGAAGTCAAATACGGTTCACATTCCGCACAGTTTGCAATAATGTAATCAATTTTATCCGGGTCTTTTGGAGAAAGCTTTACATGTGTCGGGAAACCGGCTCCACCCATACCTACAACTCCGGCTTTTTTTACTTTTTCAATAATTTCTTCTTTTGAAAGCTTGGTGACATCTTCTACTGTATCATATGTCACTTCCTCATAGTTCCCGTCATTTTCGATGACAATCGAATTCACCATATCGCCGGTAGCGACGCGATGTAACGCAATTGCTTTGACAGTTCCCGAAACAGAAGAAAAAATGTTTGCTGAAACAAAACCGCCTGCTTCCGCAATCAACTGTCCCTTTTTCACCGTATCGCCAACTGCGACTACCGGTTGTGCGGGGGCACCAATGTGCTGAGATACGGGGAATACCAAATCTCCCTTAGGTAAGTATTCCAGTACCGGTTTATCCTTGGACAACTCTTTACCCTCGAAAGGATGCACTCCGCCTTTAAACGTTCGTAATCCCATCAAATTGACCTCTCTTTCCTTGTATATGTTCCTGCAGTTTTTGTGACTGCACACCAGTTTTATTATATCATAATGATAAATTTTGTCATAAAAAATAATCTAAAAATGTCATTTTTTTTGTCTTTTTTGATGAACAAAAATGAGATATACTGTATTCATCACATATGACAAAGGAGTTTTCTATGCAAACATGGACAAAAACATGTACATTATCTGTGATTCACCCGATTGTCAACGAGTTTTTGCACATCGGAGATTTGTTTCTCGATATTGAAACAACCGGTCTTTCTCGCACCAATCATCAGATTTATTTGATTGGAATCGCCGCGCTGGTTGACCATAATATAATTACCGTAAACCAATTCTTTGCAGATCAGCTTACAGATGAAGCAAATCTCTTATCTGCACTGCTATTGTTTATGCAAGAGCATTCCATCCAAAGAATTCTTACGTTTAACGGAAACCGTTTTGATCTTCCGTTTTTGACAGCGCGTGCAAATATTCATCAAATTCCTATATCTTTTGATTCCTATGAACGCTTTGACATCTATCAGGAAGTTCGAAAACGAAAGAATTATTTGCAATTACAAAGCTATCGTCAAAAATCACTGGAACAATTTTTAGGCATATGTCGAGAAGACCTCTATAGCGGTGGTGATTTGATTAAAGTATATCTGCAATACACAAAGCATCCGACACCGGAAGCTGTTCATCTTTTGCAACTGCATAACTACGAGGATTTGCTCGGTATGCCAAATCTGTTGGCTGTTTTTGCTTATGAACGCCTATTCTCTTCTACAATATGTAACTGTATCGGTGAAAAGAATACTTATTTTGAACTTGATGGGACAGACTGTGAAGAACTTTTGATTACGTGCACGTTGCCATTTCAGCTTCCCGGCACGATATCCTGTCAGCATCCGGTCAGCAAAACATATATTCATGCCTATGACCAGACGCTTCGACTTCGCATCCCGCTCTGTCAGCATCTGGCAAGACTTTATTATTCAGACTACAAAAACTATTATTATATTCCATCGGAAGGTATTTCGATTCACAAATCTGTCGCTGATATTTATGATAAGTCATTGCGTGAAAAAGCTACACCTGAAAACTGTTATACCACAGTCGAAATTTCAGATACCTTTTTACACTCCGCACAACTGTCGGAATTTGCATCGCATGTACTTCGGTATTTTTTATGAACAAAAAAAGGTCAGGAAAACTACTTTTGTTTTCCTGACCTTTTTCATTTCAGCCTTTTTCAAAGAAAAAGGAACGGTTTCTCAAATAACCCAATTCTTTGTAATTCATAATCTGTTCTGTGCTTCCGATAAAGAGTACTCCGCCTTGCACTAATGATTTATGGAATTTCTCATAAATCTCGTCCTTTGCCTCATCTGTGAAATAAATAACTACATTTCGACAAACAATCATATTACAATTCGTCGGATATTCGTCACGCAGTAAATTATGTTCCCGAAACTCTACACGTGACTTAATCTCTTCCGAAATCTGAAATGAGCTTCCAATCTGCGTGAAATACTTCTTTTTCAAATCTTCCGGTACAGAAGCAATACTTTTCTCGTTATATAAACCTACTTTTGCAGCCTCTAAAACCTGCTTATCGATGTCTGTGGCGATAATCTTTATATCTGACAAGGGTAAATGCCGGCTCAATGCCATCACCAGTGAATACGGTTCATCACCGGTCGAACATGCCGCACTCCAAATAGTCAGCTTCTTACCGAAGCGTTCAATCAATTTCGGAAATACTTCCTTGTCTAAGATTTTCCACTGTTCCGGGTTTCGATAAAATTCCGAAACATTGATGGTAAGGAAATTTACGAACTGTTCGAATTTTTCCTGATCCTGTTTAATCAGTGCCACATATTTGTCGTAAGAATCCACTTTATTTTTTCCGATCAGTGTATCGATTCTGCGACGCATCTGTTTTTCCTTGTAAGCATTTAAGTCAATTTTCGTCAATGCATAAATGTCTTTTTTAAACTGTTCATAATTGTCTAACATAGATTGGTTTCCTCTCCGCACCTAGAACAAAAGTGTGCTTTGTTTCATAGGAAAGTTCGATGCTTTCACACTTTCATGTAACTAGTTTTTCCTATGAAACAAAAAATTCCCTGCGGTGTTCCGCAGGGAATTCATTTACATCTTACTCAGCATCCTCTGCAGGTGCTTCTTCAGCTACTACTTCATCTTCTTCAGGTGCAAGTAATGCTTTGATACTCAAGCTAATCTTCTTGTCAGCTTCATTAAAATCAACAATCTTTGCTTCGATTTCCTGTCCAATCTTTAATACATCAGCAGGCTTCTCGATATGCTCTTTTGCGATCTGTGATACATGTAACAATGCATCAATTCCGGGTGTCAGCTCTACAAATGCACCAAAGTCAGTCATACGTGCAACCGTACCGCTTACGACATTTCCTACTGCAAATTTCTCTTCTGCATTATTCCAAGGATTTGCATCCGGGAATTTCATAGAAAGCGCAATCTTGGTCTCGTTGATATCCTTAATGAATACCTTTACTGCATCTCCGACATTAAATACCTTCTTCGGATTCTCGATTCTGCCCCAGCTCATCTCTGAAATATGAAGCAGACCATCAACACCGCCTAAATCGATAAATGCACCGAAATCTGTAACATTCTTTACAGTTCCTTCGATTGCATCGCCAACCTGAATCTTTGCAAACAGCTCTTTCTGAAGCTCTGCCTTCTTTGCAGCTACTAACTGCTTTCTGTCACCGATAATGCGACGTCTGCGAGGATTAAACTCTGTAATTACAAACTCGATATCCTGTCCTTCATACTTTGACAAATCTTTCTCGTATGAATCGCTTACTAAGCTTGCAGGAATGAATACGCGTGCCTCATCAACGATTACACTCAGACCACCGGTCAATACCTGTGCTACCTTTGCAGTAAGCACTTCACCATTCTCAAATGCTTCCTCTAAACGCTTGCTTCCTTTTTCTGCTGCAAGACTCTTGTAAGAAAGAAGAACCTGACCTTCACCGTCATTTACTCTCTTTACTTTTGCTTCCATCTTGTCACCAACTGAAACCACTGTAGTAAGGTCTACATTCGGCTCGTTTGTGTACTCGCTACGGCTGATAATTCCGTCTGACTTATATCCGATGTTTAAGACAATCTCGTCAGGTTTTACATCGATGACCGTACCCTCCACTATTTCATTCTGTCTGATTGTCTTTAAAGACTCCTCAAGCATTTGTTCAAAGCTCATCTCTGACATACTTTTGAACCTCCTCAATAATATTATTTGGGGTGGATGCCCCTGCTGTAATACCTACGTTGTCAAGTCCACGAAGTTCTGTCAAAGCCAAATCTTCCAGTGTCTGTATATAGTAAGTATTTTTACATTCCGCTTTACATATTTCAAATAACTTTTGTGTGTTGGAGCTATGCTTTCCACCAATCACAATCATAGCCTGTGATGCCTTCGCCAAGGCGCGTGCTTCCGTCTGGCGTTCTTCTGTAGCATTACAAATCGTATTCAAAATACATATGCTAATATAATACCCTTTATTCTCGATAATTTCAACTAAATTCTTAAATTTATTGTTGTTATATGTCGTTTGAGAGACGATACAAACTTTTTGGGATTCCGGAATTTGAAATTTTTCTGCATCTTCTACCGATTCAATGACTGTCGTTCGTTCCGGTGCGCACCAGCCACAAATACCTTCCACTTCCGGATGCGAGGGATTACCGATAATCACGATATGCTCACCGGCATCTGAGTGCTCTGCCACAATCCGATGTATTTTTTTTACAAATGGACAAGTCGCATCCATCACCTCAAAGCCGGAATTTTCCAGTTCTTCATGAACCGCCTTGGTAATTCCGTGTGAACGAATAATCACACGCCCTGTTTTAAGATGCGCTAACTGCTCCGGTGAATCAATTACCTGAACACCTTTTTTTTCCAGGTCTTTGACAACTTCCTCATTATGGATAATCGGTCCGTAAGTGTACAACGCACCATTCTCTTTCGTCTGCTCATATACCAGATCTACTGCACGTTTCACACCAAAACAAAAACCGGCACTTTTTGCAACTCTTACGTTCATGTTATACCTGTTTCTCCTTTACAATCGCTGTAATGGCAGCTACGACTTCTTCAATATTCATTTCGGAAGAGTCAACAAGAACTGCATCCTCCGCCTGTTTTAGCGGTGATGCATCACGGTGCATATCACGATAATCGCGTTCTTCTATATCTGCTGCGATCTGTTCGAGGTCTGCCGTCTCCCCTTTCGTAATCAGTTCGTCATATCTTCGTTTTGCTCTGGTCTGTACACTGGCCGTCAAATAAATTTTTACCTGTGCGTTCGGAAGCACACAAGTACCGATATCTCTGCCATCCATAATCACATCTGTGGTCTTGGCCAGCTTTTGCTGCAATGCAACCAGCTTCTTTCGAACAATCGGATATACACTGGTACTGGAAGCCATATTTCCGACTTCTTCCGTTCTCAAATATCCGGTAATATTTTCTCCGTTCAGATACACCTGCTGTGCATCATTTTCATAGCGAATGGTGACATCTGCACCATCTACTGCCGCCGCTATAGACGCCTCATCATCTGCGGCAATTCCCTGATTCAAAAAATAATATGCCATCGCACGATACATTGCACCGGTATCAACATACACATAATTCATCTGCTTTGCCAATGTCTTGGCAATGGTACTCTTTCCGGCACCTGCCGGTCCATCAATCGCTATATTAAATGCCATCTGTCATTCCTCGTTTCTTTTCTCTATTTTTCGCATTTCTGCAAGCCCTATTGCCCTGCAACTGACATACCTGCCAGATATCCGGTTGACCATGCAATCTGTAAATTAAATCCACCGGTCAATGCATCCAAATCCAGCACTTCTCCGGCAAAATAAAGCCCTTGTATCAGTTTTGACTCCATCGTAGACGGGTTTACTTCCTTTAATGCAACACCGCCTCTCGTGATAATTGCCTCTTGAAAACCACGCAAACCAGTAAGCGTCACCGTAAATGATTTCAGACAATCAATCAAAGCTTTTCGTTCTTCTTTTGTAATTTCATTTACCTTTTTTTCTTCCTCTATACCACTGCGTGCAATCAAAATCGGAAGCAGCTTTGCAGGCGCCAGATTTGTCACTGCATTTTTAAACTGTTTGTTTTTATTTTCCTCAAATTCTTTTAACAGGCGCTTATCCAATTGCTCCTCGCTAAGCGCCGGTTTCCAATCGATTTTTAAGCACAAATTTTCTTTTTTTATTGCATCATTTACAATTGCACTTGCAGATAACATGAGTGGACCGCTCACGCCAAAATGCGTAAACAGCATCTCACCAAATGCATCATAAATCACTTTTTTCGGCTGTTTGGGGCTGACAATCTGCACACGCACATTTTTGGGTGCAAGTCCCTGCAATTCTTTTATATCTTCCTCTGCAGTCGTAAACGGCACTAACGACGGACGCAGTTCTGTAATCGTATGCCCCAGTGTTCGAACCAATTCATAGCCAAGCCCATCTGAGCCGGTCGTCGGATAGGATTTTCCACCGGTAGCAAGCAATACATTTTTCGCATGATATGTCCGTCCGTTTTCCAACACAACGGCTCGAATCTGTGCATCTTCTGTTAGTATTTGCTTCACCAATGCATGATATTCCACTCGAATGTGCAATCGTTCCATCATTCGCTTTAACGTACCAATCACGTCGGATGCATGATCCGATACCGGAAAAACACGGTTTCCGCGTTCGATTTTTGTTTTCATACCGGCGTTTTCAAAAAAATCAATCACCTGCATATTGGTGAACGCATAAAATGCGGAATACAAAAACTTTGATTGCTTTGGTATGTTCAAAAACAGCTCTTCTGTTTCACAAGCATTTGTCAAATTACATCTGCCTTTTCCGGTAATATATATTTTTTTCCCGGGCTTTTCATTTCGCTCCAAAATCAAAATTTTTTCACCGGAAACTCCGTTTTGTGCGGCTGAAATCGCAGCCATCATACCGGCAGCCCCCGCACCGATTACAATCAGTTCATATTCACGCATGTTCATCACCCAGTTTTGCATATCTCATTTTTAGCGAATCATCGATATAGTTTATTTCATCGCTTTCATATACCTGATACTCATCCCATATCGTTTCCAGTTCTTCTAACGTCTTTACGACTTCATTTTGCTTTTTCATGCAAAGTGCAACAATCAACGCATTGACCACGCTCAAAGGTGCAACCAAAGAGTCTACAATCGATGCCATATCACTGCTTGCAATCAAATTGCAGGATGAATACAAGTTCATCGGAGAATGTACACTATCCGTCAATGTAATTACTTTTGCATTGCGATTGTTTGCAAATTCCATTGCTTTTAAGGTTCGCATCGAATAGCGCGGAAAGCTGATACCGATAATCACGTCCTCCTTGCCGATACGCACCATTTGTTCAAACAATTCGCTGGAATTATTGGTATTTAACTGAACGACATGCTCAAACATCAAATTCAGATAAAATGCCAAAAAGCTGGCAAGCGGTGCACAACTGCGAATGCCAACGATATAGATCGTCTTCGCCTTTAAAATCGTATCTACTGCCATCTCAAAGGCTGTCTGATCTATGTGCTCTAACGTGTACTTGATTTTCTCCGCATCTGCCTGTAATACGGTTTCTAAAATCTGCGACTGTGTGATTCTTCCATAAGTGACTTCCATACGTTGAATGGAATTCAGCTTATTGCGAACCATCTCCTCCAGCGCTTTTTGAAATTCCGGATACCCCTTATATCCGAGATGTGATGCAAAGCGCACCACGGTTGATTCGCTGACGCCTACGACTTCACCAAGCTTTGCGGCCGTTAAAAAGACTGCTTTATCATAATTGTCCGTAATATAGACAGCAAGGAGCTTTTGCCCCTTGCTCATACTTCCATATGCCTGATTGATACGATTCGTCAGCTCGTTCGTATTACTCATTTATAGTGTCCTCCGACGGTATCTCATCAGTGACAACCAAACTTCTCTGACATTCTGTTGTCATCACCTCACTGTTTGAATTCGGGCTGGAAATCGTGTAAACCAGTGTATACTCGCCCATTTCCTCAAACAGATAGTCTTCACCTTCTTTAATCGACGTCTCTGTGCCCGAAGGTGCTGTAATCGTTATGATTACCTGATTTGTGATATAGGAACCATCATAGTACTCTACATCGACACCATTCATCAATTCATCCCAGTACAAATCCTTTTGTTCCGGTGTGATATAGATGGTGCTCCACTGATCTTTGCTGGTCAATGTAGGCGGTTCTTGCTGAAGTACTTTTATGGTCTGTTTTTTCACCGTCTTTTTTCCGTTGTTCGGATTCTTTATCACATATTTAAATTTGTAGGTGCCGGCCTCTTCAAATGTATATACGTTATCCTTGCATGTTACATAACCATCTGCAGAAGGTGTTTTTACATAAATAACCACTTTATCTGTTAGATTTACGCCAGCGACATCCTTTGCCTTTACGCCCTTCATCAAATTTCTGGAATCACCCAGATCATTGGTCAGACTACTCTTCACACCCGTCAATGTTGCAGCTTTTTTATCTACCACCTTATAGGTTACAGTTTTACTGCTCGTCCGTCCGAATGAATCAATCACAGAATATTTGACCTTGTAGCTTCCGACTTTTTTCATATTGACTGTGCCACTCATTTTTACCCAGTCTGTAATGTCAAAACCACCGGAATCCTTACAGCTCATGTTACCGTCTCCAAACTTTGAGCCATAGGTCAGCGTCTTGCTGGAAATCGAAATCTTCGGCGTTGTTGATTTTGTTTTGTACGGATTGTTTGAATCAGGGTCCGTCGGGTCCCAACCCATATATCCAGATACCTTTATTGTCTTCGGTTTGCCTAACGGGTCATCCTTTGCGGTTCCGTTAAAAATAATGACCTTTGTGCCTGTCGGGCAATTCTCATAAATCCATTTACTCGCTGCTACGGTCAGTCTGCAACAACCATGTGATGCAGTCGTGCCCAGCTTGTTATATTGTACATACGACTGACTGTTCGGGGTACGATTCTGATAATACCAAACAGAATGGAACAAAATCGATCCGGTAATACGTGTACAGTATTGTCCATAGGTAGGTCCATCCAGCGTCCACCAACGATACTTCGCCATCGTGTGAAACGTTCCGACTGGTGTCGCATATCCGGTAGAACATGCAAACGCTGTGTAGGGTGTTCCGTCTTTTTCATAGACAGTTACCACATTCGTTCCCTTGTTAATCTTTATGTAATAATTTTCTGTCGCTGCATTTGCGACCTTTGCACTATGAACAGAACCGAACATAATTGTTATTGCCAGAAACAGTCCCAGTAATGCGCTACGCTTTCCTCTGCTCATTCTCATAAAAATCTCCTCCCAATATTGTTTTATGGCAAGACACTGCTACTCCTATGCTACCCTCTTTTGATTTTTTCGTCAAGCTTATTCTGCCAAATCTTAGTTAAAAAAGTACCATTCATGCAAGCATGATGGTGCTATTTGAAATATTCATGGGTGAACTGTTACAAAAAAAAGCTGTCACAACAAATGAAGCAACCTGGGAAGTGGTTTGATTGACATTCTTTTGTGACAGCTTTTATTTACTTATACAGTTTTTTAACAGTCCGTATTACACCGGATATGCTTTATTCTTTTCATCTGCTACAGCAGGGTCTACCTTTGTCTGCTGTGCCTGACGATACTTGAAGAAATCAGTAGCAACCTGAGGGAACAATGCATAACTCAATACATCCTCATCCTGCTGCTTCCACTGCTTCATCTCAGCCTCAATCTTTGCTAATTCAGGCTCTAACAAATCTGCATAACGGCAAGTAATGGCATTCTTCTTGTCCTCGCCTAATACCTTGTCTACGATTTCAGGATTAAACGGTTTTACAGTCTGACCATATTTTCCGAGTAATACGTCTTTGGTCTCCTTTGTAGCGACTTTGTAACGCTCACCCATTAATACGTTAAATACAGCCTGTGTACCAACAATCTGTGAAGAAGGGGTAACAAGCGGCGGCTCTCCAAGGTCTTTACGCACTCTGGGGATTTCTTCCAACACTTCCATATACTTGTCTTCTGCGTTCTGCTCTTTTAACTGAGATACCATGTTTGAAAGCATTCCGCCGGGAACCTGATATAACAGTGTCTGGATATCTACACCTAATACCTTCGGATTCAAGAGACCGCTCTTGATTGCTTCTTCACGAAGCGGACGGAAATAATCTGCGATTTCCTTTAAGAGCATCTGGTCAAATCCCGGATCATATGCAGTACCCTTGAAAGACTCAGCCATAACTTCTGTTGCAGGCTGGCTGGTTCCAAGTGCAAACGGTGACATTGCAGTGTCAATGATATCACAGCCTGCTTCTACAGCCTTCATGTAGGTCATAGCAGCAACACCTGAAGTATAGTGTGTATGAAGCTCGATCGGAATGCTGATGGTAGACTTCATAGCCTTAATCAGCTCTTCTGCCTTATAAGGAGTCAGCAAGCCTGCCATATCCTTGATACACAGAGAGTTTGCACCCATATCTTCAACTTTCTTTGCCATATCTGTCCAATAATCCAAGGTATATGCATCACCTAATGTGTAGCTTAAAGCCACCTGTGCATGACCACCCTCTTTATTAGTAGCAGTAACTGCGGTCTGAAGATTTCTCAAATCATTCAAGCAGTCAAAAATACGAATAATATCAATACCATTTGCGATAGATTTCTGTACGAAATACTCTACTACATCATCTGCATACGGACGATATCCCAAGATATTCTGTCCACGAAACAGCATCTGTAACTTTGTATTCTTAAATCCGGCTTTTAACTTACGAAGACGCTCCCACGGATCTTCCTTTAAGAAACGAAGGCAAGCATCAAATGTTGCACCACCCCAGCATTCTACTGCGTGATAACCTACTTTGTCCATCTTTTCGATAATCGGCAGCATCTGCTCAGTTGTCATTCTTGTAGCGATCAGAGACTGATGTGCATCACGTAAGACAGTCTCTGTTATTTTTAACTTTTTCTGTTCTGACATCGATTTGTTCCTCCTTATAAAATTAGACACCGAAAATTGCCATGAAAGTTCCGGCTGCTACTGCAGTACCGATAACGCCGGCAACGTTGGGTCCCATTGCATGCATCAATAAGAAGTTGGTCGGATCTTCTTCTGCTCCAACCTTCTGAGATACACGCGCTGCCATCGGTACAGCCGATACACCGGCAGAACCGATCAACGGATTAATCTTACCCTTCGTCAATACGCACAACAACTTACCGATTAATACACCGGATGCAGTACCTACTGCGAATGCAATCAATCCTAATGCAACAATCTTTAATGTGCTGACATTCAAGAATGCCTCTGCACTGGTGGTTGCTCCAACAGAAGTACCAAGTAAAATAACAACGATATACATCAATGCATTTGAAGCTGTCTCCTGAAGCTGACGAACGACACCAGACTCACGGAACAAATTACCAAGCATTAACATACCTACTAACGGAGCAGTTGTCGGTAATACCATACATACTACGATTGTAACAACTACCGGGAATAAAATCTTCTCAAGTTTTGATACCGGACGCAGATTTTCCATCTTAATCTGACGTTCCTTCTTCGTGGTCAGTGCCTTCATAATCGGCGGCTGAATAATCGGCACAAGTGCCATATAAGAATATGCAGCTACCGCAATCGGTCCCATCAGACCGGTCTGTCCCAGCTTACCTGCAAGGAAGATAGACGTCGGTCCGTCCGCACCACCGATGATAGAAATAGCGGCTGCGGCTTTGTCGTTGAAGCCCATAAAAATAGCCATAAAATATGCCATATAAATACCGAACTGTGCCGCTGCTCCCAACAAAAAGCTGATCGGATTCGCGATCAAAGGACCAAAGTCGGTCATTGCGCCTACTCCCAAGAAAATGAGCGAAGGCAAAATAGACCATTCGTCCAACAAATAAAAATAATAAAGTAATCCACCTACGCCATTGCTTGCATCTTCCGGATGTATCATAATATCCGGATAAATATTTACGAGCAGCATACCAAATGCAATCGGTAATAATAAAAGCGGCTCATACTCTTTCTTTATCGCAAGATACAGGAAGAAGCAGGCAACTGCAATCATCAGATAGTTTCCTACAGTCAGATTGAAGAAGGCAGTCTGGTGAATGAGATTACTCAGTGTTTCTGTAATGTAACCCATACGAGACCTCCTATTCGACTAATTCATGGTTGCTAAAACGGTTCCAACCTCTACACTGTCACCCTTTGCTACATCAATGCTTGCGATGGTTCCGTCTGCCTCAGCAACAACAGGAGTTTCCATCTTCATAACCTCTAATACAAGAACGGTGTCACCCTTCTTTACTGCCTGTCCAACAGAAGCTTCGATAGCAAAAACCTTACCTGCAGCCTTTGCTTCAAGCTTTGTGCTTCCTGCACCGCCTGCTGCAGCGGGAGCTGCCTTCGGAGCTGCTGCTACGGGAGCTGCTTTCGGAGCTGACACTACAGGAGCTGCTGCGCCTGCGCCACCTTCTTCAACTGTTACATCATAAACATTTCCATTTACTGTAATTGTATAATTTTTCATGAATTATTTCCTCCTGAATCTTTTATCTTCTCTTAATTGAACGAACTACAAAATCGTCAGTTGATGTTCCTGTTGCTGCTGCAATCGCTGCCGCAATAACTGCAACCAGTTCAAGGTCATCACTCTGTTCTACTACCGGAGCCGCTGCTACCGGTGCAGGAGCAGGAGCAGGAGCATTTGCTGCTTTCTTATCCGCAGCTTTCTGCTGTGCCTTTCCGACAAATGAGAAGCAATAAATAATCAAACTGATTATAATCAACATGATAAATACTGTTCCCATACCCATAGCTGTGTTCATACCAGCTTTTGACATGGTCTCTGACAGTGTGTAAACACGGTCAAGTCCGATGTCTGTCACATTCATGTCTTTATCATATACAAATGTAACTTTCACATCGCGGTTTGCAAAGTCTGCTGTTTTTTCTACCGTTGTTGTGCCGTTTGCAACTGTCACAACAGTCTCACCATAGC
>JAGAOE010000145.1 GCA_017623885.1 Eubacterium sp.
GAGTCCTACGAGGATGAGAGTGAGTATGACTACGATTATGGCGATGACAGCTATGAGGAGGATTACTTTTACGGTGATTTTGTAGATAATTTTGATTATGTCTTAGATGAGGAAAATGATGTGTAACCTCTTGACATTTTTCAAACAGTTGAATTATACTATGGTAGATTATAGATAAAGTAACAAATGATCATTTGAAATGCTATGACAAAGACAGTAGGTATTTGTGGAACGTCTCAGAGAGCCGGGGCAGGTGGGAGCCGGTACAATTACGCAGGTACGGAAGATCACTTTTGAGCAGCAGGCTGAAAACGAGTTGAGTAGGTTCTGACGGTATTCCACCGTTATCGGAAGCGGATATGAACGGAGACGGAGTATCCAGTAAAGGTGGTATAACATTGTGCAATAGCCCTTGTCCTTTTACGGATAAGGGCTTCTTTATTTTACCAGGTTTACGAAAGACAATTGCGAAACTCCAATTTTCTTTACCAAAGATGTGCAACATCACCAAACCACCGCAGATACGCTTGCGCTACCCTCGTCTCGTAATGGTACATAAGGCGCTAAAATACAGCGCCTAAGTACCAACGGACTCAGAGTATCTTCTTGTGGTCGTTGGTAATGTTACACAACACAGAAAGGTAAATGAGGAGTTTCGCAATTACCGAACCAGGTTTACCAGAAAGAAAGGAGAATTGAAAATGTATAACAAAGTTGATACGAATATGAATTTCGTAGAACGTGAAAAAGCAACGGAACAGTTCTGGAAAGATCAGGATATTTTCCGTAAAAGTATGGACAGTCGCAAGGAAGGCCCGACCTATACGTTTTATGATGGCCCGCCGACCGCAAACGGCAAACCGCATATCGGTCATGTTTTGACCCGTGTTATAAAGGATATGATTCCGCGATATCGTACCATGAAAGGATATTTTGTGCCGCGTAAAGCAGGATGGGATACGCATGGTCTGCCGGTAGAGCTGGAAGTAGAAAAACTGCTCGGTCTCAATGGTAAAGAGCAGATTGAAGAATACGGTATGGAGCCGTTTATTAAAAAATGTAAAGAATCCGTATGGAAGTACAAAGGTATGTGGGAGGATTTCTCCGGCACGGTAGGCTTTTGGGCAGATATGGATGACCCGTATGTGACCTATGATGACAATTTCATTGAGTCTGAATGGTGGGCATTAAAAGAAATCTGGGACAAGAAACTGTTGTACAAGGGCTTTAAGATTGTGCCTTACTGCCCGCGTTGCGGTACGCCGCTTTCTTCACAGGAAGTGGCACAGGGTTATAAGACGGTGAAAGAACGTTCCGCAGTGGTGCGTTTTAAAGTGGTAGGTGAGGATGCATATTTCCTGGCTTGGACGACGACACCCTGGACTTTGCCGAGTAACGTGGCACTTTGTGTAAACCCGGATGAGACATACTGCAAGGTAAAAGCAATCGATGGCTTTACTTATTATATGGCAGAGGCACTTTTGGATAAGGTATTAGGTGCACTGGCGACTGAAGAAGGACAGAAGACTTATGAGGTATTAGAGTCTTATAAGGGAACTGACCTGGAGCGCAAGGAATATGAGCCGTTGTTTGATTTTGCAAATGATATCATTGCAAAACAGCGCAAGAAAGCACATTTTATCACCTGCGACAATTACGTTACAATGACAGACGGTACAGGTATCGTACACATCGCGCCCGCGTTCGGTGAAGACGATGCGAATGTCGGCCGCAATTATGACCTGCCGTTTGTACAGCTCGTTACCGAAAAGGGTGAGCTGACAGAGAATACACCGTATGCAGGTGTGTTTGTAAAGAAAGCAGATCCGATGGTATTACAGGATTTGGAAGATAAGGGACTTTTGTTTGATGCACCGAAGTTTGAGCATGAGTATCCGCACTGCTGGCGTTGTGACACTCCGCTGATTTATTATGCGAGAGAGTCATGGTTTATCAAGATGACAGAAGTACGTGATGAGCTGGTAGCAAACAACCACACCGTAAACTGGATACCGGAGTCGATTGGAGAAGGCCGTTTCGGAAACTGGCTGGAGAACATTCAGGACTGGGGTATTTCACGTAACCGTTACTGGGGAACTCCGCTGAATATCTGGGAGTGTGAGGATTGCGGTCACCAGTTGTCAGTAGGCAGTCGTGAAGAGCTGGCAAAACTGTCCGGCAGAGCAGACGCGGCACAGATTGAGCTTCACCGTCCGTATATCGATGAGGTAGAAATCACCTGTCCTTGCTGTGGCAAGACGATGCGCCGTGTACCGGAGGTAATTGACTGCTGGTTTGACTCAGGAGCGATGCCGTTTGCACAGCATCACTATCCGTTTGAAAATAAAGAATTGTTTGAACAGCAGTTCCCGGCACAGTTTATTTCTGAGGCAGTCGACCAGACGCGCGGATGGTTCTATTCCTTGATGGCAGAGTCTACACTGCTCTTTGGAAAGGCTCCGTATGAAAATGTTATCGTATTAGGTCATGTGCAGGATGAAAACGGTCAGAAAATGAGTAAATCAAAAGGAAATGCAGTAGATCCGTTTGAAGCATTAGAAAAATACGGTGCAGATGCGATTCGCTGGTATTTCTATATTAACAGTGCACCCTGGCTGCCGAACCGTTTCCATGGTAAAGCAGTACAGGAAGGACAGCGTAAGTTTATGGGTACGCTGTGGAACACATATGCGTTCTTTGTACTGTATGCGAACATTGATCAGTTTGATGCGACAAAATATACATTAGATTATGACAAATTGTCTGTTATGGATAAATGGCTGTTGTCAAAGCTGAATACATTGGTAAAGACCGTCGATGATAACTTGAATAATTATCGTATTCCGGAAGCAGCCAGAGCATTGGATGATTTTGTTGATGAGATGAGTAACTGGTATGTGCGTCGTAGCCGTGAGCGTTTCTGGGCAAAGGGCATGGAGCAGGATAAGATTAATGCATATATGACGCTGTATACCGCACTTGTGACCGTTGCAAAGACCGCTGCGCCGATGATTCCGTTTATGGCAGAAGACATTTACCGCAATCTCGTGTGCTCCATCGATGCATCTGCACCGGAGAGTGTACATTTGTGTGACTTCCCAGTAGCGAATGAAGCATGGATTGATGCAGAGCTGGAGAAGAATATGGAGGCCGTTCTGAAAATCGTAGTTATGGGACGTGCATGCCGTAATTCTGCAAATATTAAAAACCGTCAGCCAATCGGTACGATGTATGTGAAGGCACCGGAGACATTGTCTGCGTTCTACACAGAGATCATCGCTGACGAGCTGAATGTCAAGTGCGTGGAATTTACAGAAGATGTCAGCAAATATACGGATTATACATTCAAGCCGCAGCTTCGTACCGTAGGCCCGAAATATGGCAAATATTTAGGTCAGATTCAGAAAGCGTTAGCAGAGCTGGATGGAAATGCAGCGATGGCTGAGTTAAAGAGCAAGGGTAGCATTACGCTTGACAGTGTTTCTTCTGATGTTGTACTATCAGAAGAAGATTTGCTGATTACGATGACACAGATGGAAGGCTACCAGACCGAAGGTGACAATACCGTGACTGTGGTACTCGATACAAATCTGACAGAAGAATTGATACAGGAAGGATTTGTGCGCGAGATTATCAGCAAGATTCAGACGATGCGTAAAGAGGCAGGCTTTGAGGTCATGGACCGCATCAAGGTGTCTTATGTCGCAGATGGAAAGGTCGCTGAGATTTTCGCCGCATATGGAGAAGAAATTTGTGGAGAAGTACTAGCAGATACACTCGTGGCAGGGGCAGTAAGCGGCTACGAGAAAGAGTGGAATATCAATGGAGAAAAAGTTACATTAGGAGTAGAGCGCGTGTCTTAAAAGACAGCGCTTTGCCGAATGAAATCTTAGGAGGCATACGAATGAATGCAACATCTTTTGACAAGGAAATGTTTATAAAAAATGTGAAGAGCATGGTGAAGAGCCTGTTCCGTAAAAATCTTTCTGAGGCAAGTCAGCAGGAGATTTATCAGGCAGTCAGCTATGTGACAAAGGAATTGATTGTTGACCAGTGGCTGGCAACACAAAAGACGATGGAAGAGACCGACCCCAAGACGGTCTATTATATGTCTATGGAGTTCTTGGTAGGTCGTGCACTCGGAAACAATTTGATTAACCTGACCGCATACAAGGAAGTAAAAGAAGCATTAGAGGAGCTGGGTCTGGATATCAATGTAGTCGAAGATCAGGAGAGAGATCCGGCACTTGGAAACGGTGGTCTGGGACGTCTGGCTGCATGTTTTATGGAATCATTGTCTACACTTGGTTATCCGGCATATGGTTGTGGTATCCGTTACCGCTACGGTATGTTCCGTCAGAAAATCAAAGATGGTTATCAGGTGGAAGAGCCGGACAACTGGCTGAAATACGGCTATCCCTTTGAGCTTCGTCGTCCGGAGTACAACTACACCGTAAAATTCGGTGGTTATGTACGTGCAGAGCATGATGCAGCGACCGGAAAGACAAAGTTCGTGCATGAAAACTATCAGGCAGTATCTGCAATCCCTTATGATATGCCGATCGTTGGATACAAAAACAATGTAGTAAATACATTGATGATCTGGGATGCTGAACCGATTGAGTGCTTCCAGTTAGACTCTTTCGACAAGGGTGATTATTATAAGGCGGTAGAACAGGAAAATCTGGCGCGCAATCTGGTAGAGGTACTTTATCCGAATGACAACCATGTACAGGGTAAAGAATTGCGTCTGCGTCAGCAGTATTTCTTCGTATCAGCCAGTGTACAGCGTGCAATCGCTAAATTTATGAAAAACCATGATGATATCCATGATCTGCCCAAGAAGGTCACATTCCAGATGAATGATACACACCCGACTGTTGCAGTGGCAGAATTGATGCGTATTCTGTTGGATGAATATGGTCTGGACTGGAATGATGCATGGAATATCACAACAAAGACTTGTGCATATACAAACCATACGATTATGTCTGAGGCATTGGAAAAATGGCCCATCGAGATTTTCTCTCGTTTACTGCCTCGTATTTATCAGATCGTGGAAGAGATTAACCGCCGTTTCATTTTACAGATTCAGGCAAGCTTCCCCGGCGACCAGCACATGATCGAAAAGATGGCGATCGTTTACGACGGAAAAGTAAAGATGGCACATCTGGCAATCGCTGCAGGTTATTCCGTAAACGGTGTGGCGAGACTGCATACAGAGATTTTGAAAAATCAGGAGCTGAAAGAGTTTTATCAGTTGTTCCCTGAGAAATTCAATAACAAGACAAACGGTATTACCCAGAGACGATTCCTGTTACATGCGAATCCGCTGTTGGCAGACTGGATCAGCAGCCGTATCGGCAATGACTGGATTACCGACCTGAGCCATTTGAAGCGTCTGGCTGTTTATGCAGATGATGAAAAGGCACAGGCAGAGTTCATGAATATCAAATATCAGAACAAACTGCGTCTGGCAAAATATATTAAAGAGCACAATGGTATTGAAGTAAATCCTCGTTCGATTTTCGACTGCCAGACAAAGCGTTTGCATGAATACAAGAGACAGCTTTTGAACATCCTTCATGTGATGTATCTCTACAATGAGATCAAAGAGCATCCGGATATGGAATTCTATCCGAGAACATTTATCTTTGGTGCAAAGGCAGCAGCAGGCTATAAGAATGCAAAGCTGACCATCAAGCTGATTAACAACGTAGCAAACGTGATTAACAACGATGCCAGCATCAACGGAAAGATCAAAGTCGTATTTATCGAAGATTACTGTGTATCAAATGCAGAAATTATTACTTCCGGTGCAGATGTGTCTGAACAGATTTCGACTGCAAGTAAGGAAGCATCCGGAACCGGTAACATGAAATACATGTTAAACGGTGCGATTACGATCGGAACGATGGATGGTGCAAACGTTGAGATGGTAGAAGAAGTCGGTGAAGAGAATATCGTAATCTTTGGTATGAGTGCAGATGAAGTCATTGCACACGAAAAAGCCAGAGACTATGACCCGATGCATATTTTCAATAATGACCCGCAGATTCGTCAGGTATTGATGCAGCTCATCAACGGATTCTATTCACAGAATGATACAGAATTGTTCCGCGATCTGTATAATTCACTGTTAAATACACAGTGTACACAGTACGCAGATACCTATTTCACACTGGCTGATTTCCGTTCTTATGCGGAGGCACAGAAGAAGATTTCACAGATGTATGCAGATGAAAAGGGCTGGGCAAAGAAGGCGATTTTGAATACTGCATGCGCAGGAAAATTCTCTTCTGACCGTACCATTCAGCAGTACGTGGATGAAATCTGGCATTTGGATAAGATGACAGTTACTGTAGAAGAGTAAAAAAATATTTGAGAGAAGGAGAAGAAAACTATGTCAAATCAGAACCCGATTGTAACGATTGAAATGGAAAATGGTGATGTGATGAAAGCAGAATTGTATCCGGAGATTGCACCGAATACAGTGAATAATTTCATCAGTCTGATTCAAAAGGGATACTATGACGGCGTGATTTTCCACCGTGTGATTCCCGGATTTATGATTCAGGGCGGTGACCCGGACGGAACCGGTATGGGTGGTCCCGGTTACTCTATCAAAGGTGAGTTTTCTCACAACGGTTTTACCAATGATTTGAAGCACACACCGGGTGTGTTGTCTATGGCGAGAACGATGATTCCTGATTCAGCAGGAAGCCAGTTTTTCATTATGCATGAGACCAGCCCGCATCTGGACGGCGAATACGCAGCGTTTGGAAAAGTAATTGAGGGTCTGGAAGTTGTGGATAAAATCGCACGTGTAAAGACCGATTACTCTGACCGTCCGATGGAAGAACAGAAGATGGCAAAAGTGACCGTAGACACATTTGGTGTAGACTATCCGGAACCGGAGAAATGCTAGACGGTGCAGATGAACTGTTCTGCTTCTTCCAATCAAGGAGAAGTCTGGAATACGTCTGCTACTGCGCGCATGAAGTAAAAGATGAAGCATTAAAACGCCTGCTTGGGGAATTGCCCAAAGCAGGCGTTACGCTTCTTAATCTGGAAGAAGGATTGCCCGTTTGCAAAGCAGACGGGCAAATGGAAGTGTGTGCAAAGGCGATAGCGGCAGGCAGGAAGCAGTTGTCGCCAAACCCGGCATGCACGCTGCTGTTGGCAGGTTCAGAGAAGACGCTGGCGCTGGCAAAGGATACGAAGATGGCGACCATCGGCTATGGTGCATTGGCGGAAGACGCCGGGAGTCTCTTACAACCGGACATGCTCGTTGAAGGCTTCGAGGAGGTAGATGTAGCGTTTTTGGACCGTGTCATGAAGCGCGCACAGGGATTGCCCTGGGTCACGCTGGTGACGGAGCGTTGTTATTTGCGGGAAATAACAGCGGATGACTTGGACGATTTGTATGAATTGTACGCGCAGCCGGGAATTACAGACTATACAGAGCCTTTATATGAACGGGCAGAAGAGGAACAGTATACGAGAGACTATATTGCGAATATGTATCGTTTTTACGGCTACGGAATGTGGTTGGTCTGTGACAGAACAAATGACAGCCTAATCGGACGCGCGGGATTTGCGCATCGGGATTTGGGCGATGAGATTGTGTTGGAGATGGGCTATGTCATCGGTGTACCATATCAGAGGCAGGGCTATGCGTTTGAAGTGTGTCAAACGCTTCTTTCATATGCGAAAGAAGAGCTGTCAGATTTTGAAGAGGTGAACTGTTTTGTCGAACCGGGAAATGTAGCAAGTCATGGACTGATGAAGAAGCTGTGTTTTGAAGAAAAGGGAACGATTCAGGTACAGCAAAAGCAACTGGTGCATTATTGTAAAAAGCTGTAAAACCATGTGACAATGTGTAATTTGATGAGTAACCATGTGTCATATGCTTTGGGATTATTGGCGGCGTTGAAAAGTTAGAAATCATATTTGTCAATGGAATGTTTCGGCAAAAAGAAGCATAGATTGTACAGATAACAATCAGGTTATCAGGAGGAGGAGCTGTGATGGAACGACAGACAGGAAAACGATCTATGCTGATACCGGTGCTGGTGATTTTGGTGACGATGTACGTGATAACCGGTGTATTATTGTTGCTGTTAGCTTATTTATTGTA
>JAGAOE010000146.1 GCA_017623885.1 Eubacterium sp.
CCGGTGTGGAAGCCGATGCATTTGCAGCCGGTATTTGCAGACTGTGATTTTGTTGCAGTGGATGCAAACGGTGATTTGGCAGGAAAAGATGCGTTTGCGATCATAGATGAAGAACTGGGAGCAGACAATTCTGTGTCCGGTACGTTATTTGCGAATGGCGTGTGTCTGCCCAGCGATACAAAGATGACGGATGCGGATCTGGAGCGTGTTTGCTCGGTTGTGCGCGCGCTGTGGAGCTAATATACAGATGGAGTAAAAGCAATATGAATGCAAAAATAATGATCAGGCGTATTTATCTGGTCTGTTATGATGTGGCAGCAGTCGCACTGGCGAGCTATTTAGCGTTGCTGGTGCGCTTTGATTTCCAACCGAATCATGTGCCGCCACAATACCTGACGGTACTTTGGGCGACGATTTGGATGAGTATTTTGGGAACGATTGTCGTGTTTTCGGTATTTCGTCTTTATAGCAGCCTGTGGAGCTATGCAGGAACGACAGAGATGATGTACGTGGTGTCAGCGTGTATCATCGATGCATTGCTGAATACGGTATTAATTTTGTTAAATCACAGAGAACAGGCATATCCCCTACCGCGTAGCTATTACATGCTGTATGGTTTGTTTTTGTTGGCATTTACCGTTGGAGGACGTTTTGGTTACCGTTTTCTTCGGATGGTGCGTGGCAGAGCGTCCGGAGACCGTGCGATTCGAAGAAATGTCATGATTATCGGTGCCGGTTCGGCAGGTAGCGCGCTGATTAAAGAAATCGTGAGTAGCCAGCAGGTGAATAAACAGGTGGTGGGTGTCATTGATGACGATAACACGAAAAAAGGTACGTTTATTCACGGCGTGCGTGTGCTGGGAACACGCGCAGATATCGTTGAACAGGCGCAGGCATTGGAAGTGGATGAGATTATGATTGCGCTCCCGTCTGCTTCTGCGCGACAGATCAAAGAAATCGTAGATATTTGTAAAGAGACCGGCTGTGAGCTGAAGCGTTTGCCGGGTATTTACCAATTGGTGAACGGTGATGTGAGCGTCAGCAAGCTAAAAGAGGTCGATGTCAATGACCTGCTTGGCAGAGAGCCAGTGGATGTAGATTTGGATGCCATTATGGGCTATGTATCCGGCAAAGTGATACTTGTCACAGGCGGTGGCGGTTCGATCGGCAGTGAGCTGTGTCGTCAGATTGCATCGCATCAGCCGAAACAGCTTATTATCGTTGATATCTATGAAAACAATGCGTACAGTATCCAGCAGGAGCTGTTACACAGCTATCCGCAGTTGGATTTGGTGGTATTGATTGCATCGGTGCGAAATACCAGAAGAATGGATGATATTTTTGCACTGTATCGACCGGAGATTGTCTATCATGCGGCGGCGCACAAGCATGTTCCGCTGATGGAAGAGAGCCCGAATGAGGCGGTGAAGAACAATGTGCTCGGCACATGGAAAGTCGTGCAGGCGGCAGATAAATATCAGGTTCGCCGTTTTGTGATGATTTCTACGGATAAAGCGGTAAATCCGACCAATATCATGGGTGCGTCAAAGCGTGTCTGTGAGATGATCGTACAGACATACAACAACCGCTCACAGACGGAGTTTGTGGCAGTTCGTTTTGGAAACGTATTGGGAAGTAATGGCAGCGTGATTCCGCTGTTTAAAAAACAGATCGAACAAGGCGGACCGGTGACGGTGACACATCCGGACATTATCCGTTATTTTATGACGATTCCGGAGGCGGTATCGCTCGTTTTACAGGCAGGTGCATATGCGAAGGGCGGAGAAATCTTTGTGTTGGACATGGGAGAACCGGTGAAGATTCTGGACTTGGCGAAAAATTTGATTCTTTTGTCCGGACACAAGCCGGGTGAAGATATTCAGATTGAATTTACAGGCTTGCGGCCGGGAGAAAAGCTCTATGAGGAAATGCTCATGGAGGAGGAAGGTCTGCAGCATACGAAAAATCAGTTGATTCATATCGGAAAGCCGATCGAACTGGACGAGGACAGATTTATGGAGCAGTTGCACCGTCTGAAAGAATATGTATTAGAGGAGCCGGATGATATTCGTTCTTATATTCAGGACATGGTGCCGACGTACTCGATTCAGAATCGATAGTATTTTACAAAAGAAAGGCGTGTAAGATGACAAAATTGATAAATACGTTGTTGGTCGAAGATGATCCGGTGGAGTGTGAAAGATATCAACATGCGGCAGACAGACATCCGGATTTGATAATATCATATGTCTCTGGAAGTGAGCAGGAGGCATTGAGTTATTTTTGGCACAACAATGTTGATGCGATTGTTTTGGATATAGAGCTGGAAGAAGGCGATGGCGTGTCTTTTTTGAATGCGCTGATGGCAGACTTAAAGACTTGGAAAAAAGAAAAACCGTTTATTACAGTGGTGACCAATTCCTGCTCAAATGTGATGCTGCGTTATATGCGCGCACATGGTGCAGATTATATTTATCAGAAAAACAATCTCTCTTACACGGCAGAGCGCGTGCTGGCAATCGTCGGGAAGATTGTACCGTTTCAGATGAAGATGAAAGAAAAAGCGGAGATGGTAGAAAAACATGAAGACGAGTGGGAGGAGACCGTCAAACGCAGCTACGTGGAGGACGAGCTGTGTAAGCTCGGAATGAAACGTGCGCTGACCGGTTATCCCTATATCGTAGATGCGACGATGATTCTCATGGATTATAGTGGTGTTCCGCCTCGGCTGACGAGTGACATTTATCCGTATATCGCCAAAAAATACGGCGTGACCGCAAAGAGCGTGGAACGCGCGATTCGCAGTGCGTTAGAAGTGACATTTCGTGAGATGGATGCGGCGACACTGCACTATTATTATCCGAAAGAGCTGGACCCAGCACTGGGCAGACCCTCGAATTCAGACTTTTTATTACAATTTGCGAAAAAGCTTCGACTGTAAAAAATATGGGGCATCAATGAGACTCGTTATATCGAAGAGTCCGTTGATGCCCCATATTTTTATACAGTGGTATTGACGCCGTTGACAGCAGCATGTTCATTTTCATCCATAGGAATGACGAGACATTTCTGACCGTCAATGTATTGCGATTTGATTTGCGGCACTTTTTCCGGTTTGACACGCAAAATGACATCGTAAGTTTTTATGGTGTCATCTGCATCTGCATCATCTGAAAGCGGTTGCTGGCGAGCGACCTGCGCTTTTAATTCTTCGACTTGCGCGCGCAATTCCTCTTCTTCGCGAATGCGTGCATTTGCAGCTAATGTTTTCGGATCAATCAGATGTGCGACCTCCGGCAACTGGCTGCTGAAATTTTCTGTATAAGCTTCTTTGATAGTGCTGGCTGCGTCATCGGAGATGGCGGTATCCGCCATGAGCTTTTCGAGCTCTGCGCCTTCGAGAATGACACCGGTTTCTTCATCTACGAACACTTCCTGTTCTTCGATATAATCACTCATTTTTTGCTGCAATTCGAGCAGAATCGTTTCGCTGTTTTCTTCATCATTGCCAAGTGCGTGTTTTACGATGTGAGAAAACAGATTTTTTTGTTCGGTGGCAGTGCGTTTCGTGCCGCATCCCAGACCGAGCTCCATGAATTCGGAGTGAGGCTCTTTCGTGTCACGAGTGTAGAAGAGCAGTGAGTGAATATCTGTCGTGCGGTCGTTGAATGCAGGAAAGACAAATCCGCTGTCAGGTGCACCTACGACCCAGTCGCGGATGCGGGGACCGATACGGTTTTCGTCTGCGCGGTAACCAAGACCGGGTTTTGACAGAGATACCGGACAAACGGCACACAGGAGATATTCGTATACTTCTTCTGATTCATCCAGCTTATTATTGTCGGTCGTGCGCGTCATGACATCATACGCGTCGTGGAAAATCAGAATCAGATAATTGCCGGCATAGTCATAATTTTCAATGACGAGGTCATAAAAACGATCCATTAAGTCATCATTTTTGAGCTTGCTTTCGCGAAGTCCCATGAGAAACTGTTGTTTTCCGCCGGCGGCTTCTTCCTCTAAAGGAAATTCGAGTGTCAGCAGGTTGTTTCCGACATTTCCGGAAAGCACCTTTTTTGCAATCTCCAGATATTTATAAAATTCCTCTTCCTCCAGATTCAAAAAAGTCTGACCGAAATTTACGACTTTGTTTTTTTCAGCGTCTACATAACAGCCGCACATGCGTGTAAATGTGCATGCCTCTTTTTTAAAACGGCGCTTGACTTCCATAATCTCTTTTTTATTCATATCGTTGAATTCCTCCTATTTACAGAAATATGTATAGGCAATAAAACATATTTATTCTAACGTGATTTTGCAAAACCTGCAAGGCATTAAAAATAAAACAAAGCCAAAGCATTGACTTTACGGTTTGAGCGGAGTAAACTTAGCAATTGGTGCATGGTTTGGTTTACATAAATTCATGCAATGAAATGCTTACGGAGAGAAAAAATGCTGTTTTCGAGTTTGGAATTTATTTTTCGTTTTTTACCGTTGTTTCTGATTTGTTATTATGTGATGCCGGCAGGCGGACGAAATGCGGTATTGTTTTTGGGAAGTCTGATTTTTTATGCAATGGGCGAGCCGTTTTATATTTTTTTGATGTTATCTGAGCTTTTCATCAATTATGGTGCGGCGCGGGTATTACATCGATTGCAAACGAATGGGTGGAGACGTTTTTGGCTGATTATGGCGGTGGTCTGTGACCTGGGACTTTTATTTGTGTTTAAATATTTTGATTTTTTTGCAGAAAATCTGAATTTCGTATTGCACCGCGATTTGTTGCCGATGTTGGAGCTGACACTTCCGCTTGGAATTAGTTTTTATACGTTTCAGATGATTTCTTATGTGGCAGATGTATACAACGGTACGGTAAAAGAGACGGGGACGTTTTTAGAGTTTGCGACGTATGTGTGCATGTTTCCGCAGTTGATTGCAGGCCCGATTGTGCAGTATAAAGAAGTCGCGGCACAGCTTCGCAAACGGACGCTGCGTTTGCCGGCATTCGAGCATGGACTGGAACTGTTCTGTCTGGGACTCGGCGCAAAAGTATTGTTGGCGAACCGAATTTCTATTTTTTGGAATCAGGTGCGGGGAATCGGATTTGCATCGATTTCTACGCCGGTCGCATGGATGGGTGCGGCGGCATTTTCTTTCCAGATTTATTTTGATTTCTGGGGTTATTCCCTGATGGCGATGGGACTTGGCTATATGATGGGCTTTCAGATTCCGCGCAATTTTCAGGTGCCCTATATGGCAAAAAGTATGACAGAATTCTGGAGACGCTGGCATATGACATTGGGGCGTTTTTTCCGCGAATATGTCTATATTCCGCTTGGCGGCAATCGAAAAGGACGCGTGCGCACTATGTGCAATCTGTTTGCGGTGTGGGCATTGACCGGATTGTGGCATGGGGCGAGCTGGAATTTTGTGTGCTGGGGCTTGCTGTTTTTCGTACTTCTGGTGCTTGAAAAAAATGTGTATGGTCAATGGCTGGAGCGCTTGCCGTTTTTGGGACATCTGTATATGTTTCTGCTGATTCCGGTGAGCTGGATGGTGTTTGAAATCAGCGATTTGAGTCAGCTATGGATTTATCTGAAACAGATGGTTGGCATACATGAGGCTGAGGTGCTGGTAAGTCAGGCACAGCTTCTGCGCTATCTGAAAGAATATGGCGCACTGTTTTTCACATGTCTGCTCTGCGTGACATGGCTGCCGGTGCGCTTGTATCGAAAATTCCGTGAGAGTCGGTGGACGGTTTTGGCATGTCTGGCGATTTTCTGGATGTCGGTGTATGAGATTCAGCGCGGAGCAGCAAATCCGTTTTTATATTTCCGTTTTTAATACGAAAAACGAACAGCAGATAAAGGATATACATATGAGAAAAAGAAATACAAAGGTGAAAAAGTTCATGAGGAATTGTCCGCTGGCAGTGTGTATTTTGGTGAGCTGGGGACTTGTATCCGCAGTGGAATATGCGCCACAGATGCAACAAATGTTTCAGCACGTGACGAGAAAGAGTGAAAAGGTCGCGCTTGTACAACTGGAAGATTCCGGCGAAGAGGAACGTGCAGATGCGACAGATTTGCTGGAGCGCGGACTGGCGGTCGGTGATGTATTTGCAGGCATTTCGAAAGAGACCGCAGAGAATATTCCGGAACAAAAACAAGAGGAACCGGAAGCACAAGTAGAATCAGAGGAAGCGGGACAATCGGCAAATGAGCCGACAGCAGAGGAAACGGATTCGAAATCGGCACAGGAAAAAAAGATAAAACCGGTGTATGTGAAATACAAAAAAACAAAGACGGATTCGCCCTGGTACACCGATCCGGGAAAGATTCCGCAGACGACAGAATTTGCATATCAGAGTGTAAAAAAAGATTATTTTTCAGATGCATTGTTTATCGGTGATTCGCGCACGGTCGGTCTATGTGATTATTCCGGCCTGACAAATGCAACTTTTTTTGCAAAAACGGGACTGACCGTTTATAATTTATTTGAGGATGCATTTGTCGAAGATCCGGACAGTAAAAGAATGGTCACTGTTGATACGATGTTAAAGAAATATCGGTACGGAAAAATATATTTGATGGTGGGTATCAATGAGCTGGGAACCGGCGGCACAGAGCGTTTTCAAAAGGAATATCGGTCAGTTTTAAAGAAGCTGCGCAAATGGCAGCCGGATGCTGTGATTTATGTGCAGTCGATTATGGGTGTGACTTCAAAAAAGGATCGCTCTGACCCGGTGATTAATAATACGAACATCAGAGATAAAAATTATGCGATCTCGAAACTGACGGACGGAATACATATTTTTTACCTGAACATTCAGGAGATTTACGAGGATGAAGACCATGCGCTGAGGCAGGAACTGACCTTTGATGACGTGCACTTGTATGCACAGCATTACAAGGCTTGGGTCAAGTATCTCAAGACGCATGCAGTGGTGAGAGGAGAAGAGGCATGACAGACAGTGTTTTGCAGCAAAATTTGGAAGAAATCGTACGTGAAGCGGCTGCGTTTATGACGCGTGAATTTGATGTGACCAGTAAAGGAACGATTGCCAATCAGGTGACGAGCAGCGATGTGGCAGTGGAGAATTTTCTAAAAGAGAGTTTGCAGACACTCTTACCGGGCAGCAGCTTTATCGCGGAAGAGAGCGATCATGGTGTAAAGGACGCGGAATATACATGGATTATCGACCCGATTGACGGTACAGCAAATTATGTGCGGGATCTGGGTGCCAGTGGTATTTCTGTCGGTTTGTACAAGCATATGGAGCCGTTTATCGGAGTCGTGTACAATCCGTATCGTGATGAGCTGTTTTCTGCGCGAAAGGGAGCAGGAGCGTTTTGTAATGGCAGACAAATCCATGTTTCAGACCGAGACTTTGCGCATAGCTGCTTTTGTACGTCATTGTCCTGCTATTACAAAAATCAGGGACACGCGTCTGCGCAGGTATTGGAACAGGTCTTTATGCAGTGCGATGATTTTCGCAGATTCGGAGCAGCGGTGATTGAATTGACTGCGCTGGCAGCAGGACGCGTGGAGCTTTATTTTGAGATGAGTCTTGCACCCTGGGATCATGGCGCGAGCCGTGTCATCATAGAAGAGGCAGGGGGCTGCGTGGCAAATGTCTATGCGCCGCAGATCAATTATGGCGGACAGACATCGTTTATTGCAGCAAACAATCCGGAAAATTTAGAGAAACTCAGACAGATTATTTTGCAGGTTGCACCGCAGAGAATAGAGGAGGAATGATGGTATGCACCGGATATTAGCTAGAATGATTATGTATGGAACGATGCCGCAGGAGAGTATATTGATGCAGATGGCGGATATTTGCAGGGAGCTGTCGGCAGGCAATGCAGATCAGAGTGAGCTGCAGACGCGTGTATATCAGCAGGTAAAACGGATTTTGATGACTGCGACAGACTATGGTTTTGATGAAAATTTGTGGCAGAATTATCTGACGTTTGTCTTGATGATGGATGAAAATCCGTTCAGTCTGACCTGTGAAAAAATCGGTGCCAGTGCAGATGCGAGTGTGAATCACTTTGCCCAAAATGATTTTCGGGCGTTTTATGAATTGTTTCACTATGATTTTTCAGAGCTGGAGAAGGCGCTGGGGATCGATTGCTTTCGTGTGCTGACGGACTATCATGCGATTCAGAAGCCGGAGTTGATGTACAATAAAAATGTCAGTCAAAAAGTGCAGGCGTTGAGCCGCAAGCTGGCTTCGGCAAAAAATGAAGAGGAATTCTTTGACGGAGTGACCGGATTTTACAAAGATTACGGCGTGGGTATGTTTGGATTAAACAAAGCATTCCGTTTGCGCGAAGCGACAGAAGGAAATCGCGTAGAGTTTCAGCCGATTAACAATATGGACCAGGTCGTGTTGGATGATTTGATCGGTTATGAGATTCAAAAGAAAAAGCTTGTCGATAATACCGAAGCATTTGTAGAAGGCAGAAAAGCAAATAATGTCCTGCTCTTCGGAGACAGCGGTACCGGAAAATCGACCAGTATTAAGGCGATTGTCAACGAATTCTATGATCGCGGACTGCGCATGATAGAGATTTACAAGCATCAGTTCGGACAGTTGTCAAATGTGATTGCCCAGATCAAAAATCGTAATTACAAATTTATCATTTACATGGACGATTTATCATTTGAGGAATTCGAAATAGAATACAAATTTTTAAAGGCAGTCATTGAGGGCGGTGTAGAGACAAAGCCGGAGAATATTTTAATCTATGCGACATCAAACCGCAGACATTTGATCAAAGAGAACTGGTCAGACAGAAACGATGTGGTCGTACAAAACGGCATGCATCAGTCGGATACGATGGAAGAAAAGCTTTCGCTGGTACATCGTTTTGGCGTGACGATTAACTACTCGAAGCCGAGTCAGAAGGAATACTTTGGCATGGCGATTCAGTTGGCGCGCAGATTAGGCGTGACGATGTCGGACGAGGAGATTTGCGCAGAGGCAAACAAATGGGAGCTCAGTCACGGAGGAATATCCGGACGCACGGCGCAGCAGTTTGCGAATTATCTGGCAGGACAACAGTGGTAGGATAGCATGAATTGTTTGTAATAATCTGAAAAATCAGACAATTTTAAAAATATATAAAAATTATTAAAAAACTTATTGACAAACTGCAAATTGGCTGTTATTATAAGTTCATCACAAAACAACAGACACACAAAAGCAAAGACACCAACAAAGAGATTCAATGAACCGGTTCAAAAAAGAAACTCTTTATAAACCTTTATAAATATAATCTTTATAAAGTAACTCTTTATTCTTATCACAATAGAAAATTTATTATAGATGAGAAACAGAAGATGGTGCGTGATGATTAGGAGGTACAGTCCGATGGACAGCTAAACTTTCACTCTTAAATAATCGAGAGTAATCAAACCAAGAAGTCGAGATGTAAATCAAGATTTAAACCAAGGTCAAGGGGGTACAGTCCGATGGACGGCTAAGCTTTCACTCTTAAACAATCGAGAGTAATCAAACCAAAAAATCGAGATGTAAATCAAGATTTAAACCAAGATCAAGGGGGTACAGTCCGATGGACGGCTAAGCTTTCACTCTTAAACAATCGAGAGTAATCAAACCAAAAAATCGAGATATGAATCAAGATTTAAACCAAGATCAAGGGGGTACAGTCCGATGGACGGCTAAGCTTTCACTCTTAAATAATCGAGAGTAATCAAACCAAGAAGTCGAGATGTAAATCAAGATTTAAACCAAGGTCAAGGGGGTACAGTCCGATGGACGGTTAAGTTTTCACTCTTAAAAATCAAAGGTGTTGAGAATCAAGATGTAAATCAAGATTAAGGGGGTACAGTCCCATGCACAGTAAAGATTAATTTTAAGGAAATATAAGAAAGAGGGGTACAGTCCAAAGGGAACATAATTTTCAAATCGACCCGGCACGGGTAAGTGCAATATGAAAGAATTGAGGTACGGTCCAAAGAAAACATAATTTTTAAATCGACCTGGCACAGGTAGTGCAATATAAAAGAATCGAGGTACGGTCCAAAGGAAACAGTAGTGCAGAATTACTTAACTGCTCAGATATTTGGTAGTACGAATCACAAGGCGACGAAGATGAGAGATCATCCGTAGGAGCGAAAAATTAACACAAACTATAGCGTGGGTAACGCAGACGAAGAAAAGAACAGTGGGATACGATCCGGGGCTGATAAAATATTTTCTCATATAGTAATGTTTGTGTCGTGTCAATCAAAAGATGAAAACAGTTAAGGTAATAATTAAAAATTAGAACTTCTATAAGGGAATAAAAATGAGAAAGTAATCGAACAGCAAAAGAAGCTGCTTCAGAAAGAGAGGTACAGTCCAATGAATCTGGACGAGTCGAAGGAATAAGCGTCATCGAACACAGGGATTTCGATGGCGCTTATTTTATTTTTCAATTTATTAGGAAAGACCTTGTTACATTAAAGTGTAAAAATGACGAATTTTCCCATGAAAATACTCCGCGAGGATGGTACTGTGGCAGAAAAGAAGTGTGTCGAGTGCCGCGACCCGCCGTAGGCGGAGATTCTCGTAAGTGAGATTCTTTTTGTGATGCAAAGACGGTGAAAGTGGGTTATAATAGTCTCAAAAAATAGGCAGCGAAAATGCGCTGTAGTGAATGAAAAGGAGCAAAAAATGTTTAACCCGACGTTGATGTTTAAAATGAAAAGTATGTGGGATCAGTTTGAACGGAATCATCCGAAATTTCCGAAATTTTTGAAGGTAGTAGGAAATGAATATATACAGGAAGGAACGGTCATCGAAATATCGGTGACAAAGGCAAATGGTGAAAACCTTACGTCGAATATGAGATTGACAGCAAGTGATATGGAGCTGCTGGCTGCGATAAAGGAAATGGGTAGCCAGGTATAAACATAGGGGAGTTGTTGTTTCGCAACGAAATCGCCTAAGAAGGTATATGAGGTATATGATAGAAGGGAAAACTGTCTTTGTGGGCAGTGTAGTGAAGCGATACGATGGAAAAAAAGCTAAAATATGTAGATATATGTGAGGATTTGCGCAATCAGATTTTGGAGGTAAAGATTCGTCCGGGTGACAAGCTGCCTTCAGAAAATGAATTGTCAGCGACTTATGGGGTGAGTCGCCAGACGGTACGAAAAGCGTTAGAGATTTTACAGAATGAGGGGTACATTTACGCGGAGCATGGCAGAGGTACGTTTTGCTCTGAATTGATGCGGCATCGAAAACAGTCGAAGAATATTGCTGTGGTGACGACGTACTTGTCGGACTATATTTTTCCGCGTGTGATTCAGGGAATTGATTGGGTGCTCACGGAAAACGGCTATAG
>JAGAOE010000147.1 GCA_017623885.1 Eubacterium sp.
AAGGTAGTGCCAAGGAAGCAATCGCATTGCTGCCGACCAAAGTAAATGTAGCAGTAGCAGCTTCATTGGCGAGTGTAGGGCCGGATGCGGAGCATGTGAAGATCACAAGTGTTCCGGGATTTGTCGGCGACGATCATTGCATTACAGCAGAGATAGAGGGAGTAAAAGCAGTCGTAGATATTTATTCGTCTACGAGCGCAATCGCCGGATGGAGCGTAGTTGCATTGCTGCAAAATATTGTATCACCGATTGTATTCTAGGAGATGACAGATGAAATTTTTTCATTTATCGGATTTACATATCGGATTAAAATTGTTAAATCGCGATATGTTGGAAGAACAGCGATACATTTTGGAGAAGGTAATCGCCTATGCCGTACAGGAGAATGTAGATGCAGTAGTAATCGCAGGAGATATTTATGATAAGGCAGTACCGTCGGCTGAAGCGGTTGGTGTATTCGATTCATTCATAAGCAGGCTGACAGAAGCATTGCCGGATACGGTAGTGATGCTCATTAGCGGAAATCATGACAGTGCGGGACGCGTGGACTGTTACCGGAATATTTTGTCGAGGCAGCATGTGCATATGATTGGACGTCCGCCGAGAACAACAGCGGATTACATTGAAAAAGTCACCTGCACGGATGCATATGGTGCGGTCAACTTTTATCTGCTTCCGTTTGTGAAGCCTTCGATGATAAGAGAAATAACAGGAACACATGAAGACGGTACAAATTTATCTTACGATGAAAGTATATGTGCATTGCTTTCACGTGAGAATATCGATGAACGAGCGCGAAATGTGATCGTCAGCCATCAGTTTTATTTGCCGCGCGGGATGTCGGCAGATGAGATCGAGCGGGCAGATTCGGAAATACGAACGGTTGGAAATATAGACGAGGTGCGAGCAGAACTATTGAGAAGCTTTGACTATGCAGCACTGGGTCATATTCATAAACCGATGACAGTCGGCTGTGAAACCATCCGCTACAGCGGTACGCCGATTGCCTGTTCGGTGAGTGAAGCGGGGCAGGCAAAGCATGTGGTGATGGTAGAGCTGGGTGAAAAAGGGCAAAAGCCGCAAATTACAAAATTGCCATTGGAGCCACTTCATCAGGTGCGCATAGAACAAGGTATGCTGGAGGAAGTATTACAACGACCGAGCGAAGATTATGTGTCGGTCATATTGACAGATAAACAGGACTTGGATGTGATTGATTTACAGGATCGTCTGCATCTTGCGTTTCCGAACTTGTTGGAGATAAGGCGTGAAAGCCAGGTGAAGCATGCGCCATGTGAGCAACTGTATGTGGATGAATGGTTGCAGCCGATGGATTTATGTCTGGCATTTTTGGGAGAATGCGAGGATGATGAGCTGGAATTGCTGCAGGAGGTATTAAATGTAGCAAAGGAGGTGACGGGACGATGAAACCGTTGCAATTAACGATGCAGGCATTTGGTTCTTTTGCGGAGAAGACGACTGTAGATTTTTCAAAGCTGACGCAAAATTTGTTTTTAGTGACCGGTGATACCGGCGCCGGAAAAACGACGATTTTTGACGCGATTGTATTTGCGCTGTACGGTGAGGCAAGCTCAGGAACGAACCGAAAAGAAGGTGTTTTGCTGCAAAGCCAATATGCAGATGTAGATATTTGCCCGCAGGTGACGTTGACATTTACAGTAGATGAAACGGATGATGTTTATCGGGTACAGCGTGTTCCGCGCCATGTGAGACGTTTGAAAAAGGCTTCGACAAAGGGAAATATGACGAAAGAGGAGTCGGGTAGTGTCGAATTGCTTTTGCCGGACGGTACGGTATATCCGGCAAAAGAAACGGATGCATTTATTGTAGAGCTCGTAGGTCTGTCTAAAAATCAGTTTATGCAGATTGCGATGATTGCGCAGGGCGAGTTTATGGAGCTGTTACGCGCAAAATCGGATATCAAAAAAGAGATTTTTCGAAAGCTTTTTCATACAGAGCTGTACGAACATGTAATACGGGAATTGGAGCGTCGAAAAAAAGAGCAGGAGAAAGAAATTGCGATAATTCGAACCAGAACGCAGACCATTACCGGGCAAATTCAAATACCGGAGGATTTTGAGTTTGCAGAAGAAATGCAGATGCTTCACGCACAGATTGAGCAAGGTGTTCTGGCGAATTTGGAGCGTTATGTTGAACTGTTGGGAACATTAAATGAGAAGTTCTCGATGCAGTTAGATGTCTATGCGGAAAACGATGCAGCATGTCGCAAGGAACGGGACAAGACGCGCGATATCTATACACGTGCACAGGCGTTGGAAAAATGTTTTGCACAGCGCAGACAGGCGAAAAAAGAGCTGGAAGAGATCGCGGTACGTTTGGAGGATGCGCAGAGCGAAGAAGAAAACGCGCGTGTGCAATTGGCTGAGACAGAACGTGAATGGCATCGGCTGAGTGAACGTGCGACGCAGGCGGAACAGGGGTTAGCTGCACTGGGCAGACAGGAACGGGAGTTGACCGCGCTGGGAGAGCGTTGTGCGCAGGAAAAAACAGCGTATGAGCGTGAGCGGAAAAGTTATGCGCAAAATAAAGCACAGTATGATACAAAATATCAGATGTTTCTGGACGCACAGGCAGGGATTTTGGCTGAAACATTAACAGACGGAATGCCGTGCCCGGTTTGCGGTTCGCTCGAGCATCCGAAGCCGGCGTCTACGCATGAAGGGGAATCGGTGCCGGATCGAAAGCAGCTGGAACAATTACAGGCGCAGGTCGAGAAAGAGCGACTGCGAATGGAGGAGCGTGCAAAGCAAATCAGTGTGTTGACTGCGGAGCGAGAATTAAAAGAAGAACAGTTAAGGCTGGCAAAGGAAGAAAACGAAAAACAGTTTGCGTTAGCGATTCAGCAAAAAGAACAGATGCAGAAGATAAAACAGACACAGGAACAGTGCTGGAAGGAGCTGCATCAGCGCACCGAACGGATTCGCAGCGCGATGCAGATTTGTCAGACAGCAGAAGAGACCATCGGAGACCAGAAAGAGCCGGATATGACGGTGCTGCGTGAAAAGATGCAGGCGGCATCCGAACAGGCACATGTGTCAGAACGTTTGTGTGAGCAGCATCGGGCGAGGCTGCAGACATATCAAAATTGTGAGAAGCAATTGGGACAAGGTCTGGCGAATCGGCAGAAAATGATTGCAGAGCATGCAAAGCTGGATCGCCTGTATCGCTTAGTGTCCGGAAATACGAAGGGCGCGCGCATGGATTTAGAAACTTATGTGCAACGGTATTATTTGGAACAGGTGTTAGTATCCGCAAATATCCGATTCCGTGAAATGTCTGCCGGTCAGTTTGAGCTACGCATGTATGATTTGCAAAAAGCCGGAGAAGGAAAAAACAGAGGCTTGGACTTGATGGTATTTTCGACAGTGACCGGACGTGAACGTGAGATTCGCACGTTGTCCGGAGGGGAATCGTTTATGGCAGCACTGGCGCTGGCACTTGGTATGGCAGATCAGATTCAGATGCGGGCAGCAGCGATTCATATGGATATGCTGTTTATCGATGAAGGCTTTGGTTCCCTGGATGAACATTCCAGAGCACAGGCGGTGCGTGTTCTGAAGCATATGGCAGAAGGCAGCCGACTCATCGGAATCATTTCGCATGTCACAGAGCTGAAAGCGGAAATTGATAATCAACTGGTGGTGACGAAGGACAACACCGGTTCACATGTAAGATGGGAATATTGAGTAGTATAATTGCGAAATAGAAACTAGGAGAAAAAGAAATGTTTAAACAATTAGTGGCAATAGAACCTGTACATCTGACAGATGCAGGAATCAAAGAATTACAAAACTATGCAGAGGAAGTGATTTTGTTTGAAGATATTCCGGCGAATGATGAGGAAATCGTAGACCGAATCGGAGATGCAGATGCCGTGCTGGTATGCTATACATCGCGCATTACAGGGGAAACGCTGGCAAAGTGTCCGAATGTAAAATATGTCGGTATGTGCTGCAGCCTGTATTCAGAGGCGAGTGCAAATGTAGATATCGCATATGCGCGTGAACACGGCATTGACGTGAGAGGCATTCGTGATTATGGAGATCGCGGAGTGGTGGAATTTGTGCTTTGTGAGCTCGTGCGCTTTTTACATGGCTATGATCGTCCGATGTGGAAGGACCAGCCGCAGGAAATCACACGGTTAAAGACCGGAATTATCGGCTTGGGTGTTTCCGGAACGATGGTAGGAGAAGCATTGCAGTTTATGGGAGCGGAGGTTAGCTACTACAGCAGAACCAGAAAGCCGGAAAAAGAAGAAGCTGGCTTTGTATATCGTGAGCTGCATGATTTACTTGCTCATTGTGATGTGATATTTACATGCCTGAATAAGAATGTGATTTTATTGGGTGAAAAAGAATTTGAACAGATGGGAAATGGAAAGATTTTGTTCAATACGTCGATTGGACCGTCACACGAAGTAGAACCATTAAAAAAATGGCTCGCAGCAGGTGACAATTGGTTTGTCTGTGATACTGACGGAGCCATTGGAGATACATCGTTAGTGGGTGCAGAACATATCGTGTGCGAACAGGCCTCTGCAGGCTGTACCGAGCAGGCGTATGAACTGCTGACAGAGAAAGTGCTGGCTAATATCCGAGCGTTTCTCCAACAAGAATAACATGAATGCGGTCGGGTGTAGAACAACGGCGTGTGATGACCGTGTGACTGCACATGCAGTCCGGTGAAAAGCAATCGCCGCAGGAACCGCTTACTGCGCAAGGCGTCTGTTTGCCAAGGCGTACACCGTTTGGCGGAGCTGCGATGTTGCGTACACGCCGAATTGCGTCGTCAACAGTCGCTGCGAGCTTGTTCATTCCGATGACTAAAACGACTTTTGACGGGCCGTAAATCAACGCAGCGACACGGTTGCCGTTTCCGTCGATATTGACGAGCTCGCCGTTTAATGTGATGGCATTTGAACTCATGAAATAGACATCACTGCAAAGTGCATCCCGATACATTTTTTGAATTTCATCCGGTGTGGTGGCTGTGCTGCGATCCAAAAGACGGATATCGTCGCGGGATTTCAGCATTTGCATCACACCGCTTTCTTCTAAGGACATTGAACCGCCGAAGGATACCACCGAGTCTGCGGGTGTCAGTTCTTTGGCAAGAGCAACGGCATCAGCAGAGCTTTCGCAGTAGTAGCCGCTGATATTTCCGCGAGCAAGCAAACGAATGATGCTCTCTGCCTGATGCTTATAGGATTGTTTTAAGCTGTTGGATGTGTTTGTCATCGTTGACCTCCTATGTTCGTGTTTGAAATATGATAGATAAATAACATGATGGTGCGAAAAGTGATGAAATATCAGACGCCGACCTTCTTGCATACATCTGCACAACAGCAATGCTCGCAGTGCGGATGCTTGCGGGCAGTGCAGACATCGCGTCCATGATAGACGAGTCGATGACAAAAATCACTGCCTTCCTCCGGTGGAATCAGTTTCCAGAGCTCCAGCTCTACTTTTTTCGGATCTTTACAGCCGTCTACCAGCCCCATACGGTTGACGAGACGAATGCAATGGGTATCTGTAACGATGGCAGGCTTGCCGAAAACATCACCCATGATTAAATTAGCGCTTTTTCTGCCGACACCGGGGAGAGAAAGCAGCGCGTCAAAATCATCGGGTACCTGACTGGCAAATTGGTCGCGCAACATTTTCATGCAGCCGCTGATATCGCGTGCCTTACTGCGACCGAGTCCACAAGGCTTGACAATGGCTTCGATATCGGCAACATCTGCATCCGCCAGTGCCTCGATCGTGGGATACTTTTCAAACAGCTCGGGGACGATTTGGTTGACACGAGCATCGGTACATTGTGCTGCCAGGCGTACACTTACGAGCAGCTTCCATGCATCGTTATAATCGAGTGAACAGGCGGCATCCGGATATTCTGTTTTTAAACGTTCGATAAGTGCGCGTGCACGTTCTTTTTTTCTCATAATTTATGATTCGCTGGAAAAGCTTCGCTTCATGGCTTCAAAGCTTTCCTGACTGATGACATGTTCGATTTTGCAGGCATCGCTGGCTGCGATGTCATCCGGTACGCCAAGACTTGTCAAATAAGAAGTCAAAAATTCATGCCGCTCATAAATCATTTCTGCGATACGTTTTCCTTCATCTGTAAGATAAATAAATCCAGCATCTGTCACGGTGATATGATTTTTTTCGCGCAGATTTTTCATGGCGATGCTGACACTGGATTTTTTGTAGTTTAATTCATTCGCGATATCGACAGAACGTACCACGGGAAGCCGTTTGCTCAGCATTAAAATGGTTTCCAGATAGTTTTCTGCAGATTCATTTATTACAAGACTCATACTGTGGTCCTCCTATATTCAGTCATTCATTTATCATAGCACATATCCTGAAAAAAAACAAATAAACAGACGACCGCAAATTTTGCAAATGCGGTTTTGGCAGAACAATCACGAGGGATTGTCCCGTCCATATAAATTATGGATTTTCTGCCTGTTTTCGTGTATAATAAATCTATCTAAGTGCGCGGCGGCTGTGAGCGCATGCGGCGCGCGGTGAAATGCAGATATGTGGCTGTGCACATAGCATATAGATATAGAAAGATTAGGAAAAGAGGGAAAGAAATGATATCCTTTGAAAGTGATTATATTGCAGGAGCGCATCCGCGCATATTGGAGCGTCTTGCAGAGACAAATATGGAAGCAGTGTCCGGCTACGGCATGGATTCTTATTGTACACGCGCAAAAGAGAAAATCTGTGCAGCATGTGACTGCAAGGATGCGCAAGTAGAATTTCTGGTGGGAGGAACGCAGACAAACGCGCTTGTAATAGCATCTTTATTGCAGGCGTACGAAGGCGTGATTGCAGCAGAAACCGGACATGTGAG
>JAGAOE010000017.1 GCA_017623885.1 Eubacterium sp.
CATTTGTGTGATGATTTTCAAGGAAATATTCAAAATCATGCAGGTAGAACCGTTTTACCAGTGACCATTCATACGTCCTATCCATTACAGGAAGTGTTTGTAGTGCTTGATGGCGTAAACTATAAATTTGTGACAGACGAAAACGGTGACTTTGTTTGTCTGCTTAGTGAAGGCAGTCATTCTTTGAAAATTCAGATTGCAGATGTCGTCTATGAAGCCGAGCGTTCCTGGAATTTTTCGGATTCAAAAAACAGCATCACTTACTCGTTAGAACAGTTGATGGAAGAGCAAAGCCATGTCTCCGAGCAAGATAAAAATTCTACCGAATCGTCCGATAAAGAAACGGATGGAGCTTCGACAGATACCGAGAATTCATCGTCGATACCAGGCGGAGCACAATCGTCACAACATACAGGAGGCACTACTTCCGGTTCAAATACTTCAAATTCATCCACAAGCTCCTCAACATCTTCTTCATCATCCGCAACATCTACAGTTGTTATGCCGCAAGAGGACGCGAAGCAATCCCCTACGTTTCCACAGCTTTCGGATATTACAGCGCTTCGAGATAGTGAGCTATTTAAAAACTTAAAGCGTATCTTATCCATACATTCCGGCAATGTACAGGAGAACGAAGAAGAAATTACGATACAAAGTTCCTTGAAAAAATTAAAATTGCTCCCGGTTTCGGCGTCGAATACCTATCGGTTGTACAGCAAAAATAAAGTCACCATAAAGCTTACCAGAAAAGAAGGGTATCGTTATTATTATCAGATTGTAAAGAAAGGTGAAAAACGTTCTTCGAAAAAATGGATAGAACTCACAGGCTCTAAAATAACAGTGAAACAAAGCGGATGTCATCTGCGTGTTGTGATAAAAGCAGTCGCCCCCAATCAGAAGATAATTCTAAGGAAGACGAGTGGATTTTACATACATCGCCCATTATTTTTACATCTCTTTCGTATATTTTAGCATTTATTTTTTTGCAATTGCATAAATTGTGCTAAAGAGAATCAATAAGGAAAAGCGATGACATTTGAGCAAATTGATGCAAGAAAAGAATACGTCCAAAAAGCGCGTGCTTCTTTTGAGACTGAAACGGATGACTGGACACATTCGCCGCCGGAAAAGGAAGAACCGGCATTCGGAAAATCTTTTTTTATTCGTCTGACTGCCGGTGCCTTATTGTTTTTATTATTTGTATTAGCTGATATCACACAGTTTCAGTTTGGTAATTATACGACACAGACAATCGCACAATCGATTAGCCGTGAAACGATTGTGCCGGATGTTGAGATTATGAAAGAACATTATACAAATTTAGAAAAGTATGTTATGATGCTAATTGCAGAATAAAATAAAACAATTTGGAGGTACTTATGAGCAGACTAGCATTGTCTGATGAGATATTGTTGACGATAGATCAGCCGGCGCGCTATATCGGCGGAGAGCTGAATATGGTAAAAAAAGATCCTGCTTCGGTTGACATTCGATTTGCGATGTGTTTTCCGGATGTGTATGAAATCGGTATGTCACATCTCGGTATACAGATTCTATATGACATGTTCAATCGCAGAGAGGATGTTTACTGTGAGCGTGTCTATTCACCTTGGCCGGATTTGCATGCCATCATGAAGGAACAGAATATTCCGCTCTTTGCATTAGAAAGTCAGCAGCCCATTCGTGAATTTGATTTTCTGGGCATCACCATTCAGTATGAGATGTGTTATACAAATATTTTACAGATACTGGATTTGGCACAAATTCCGCTCCATGCATCGGAACGTACAGAAGATATGCCGATTGTCATCGGTGGTGGCCCCTGTACCTACAATCCGGAGCCTATCGCTGCGTTTTTTGATCTGTTCTATATCGGTGAAGGAGAGGTTCGTTATGATGCTTTGTTTGAACTGTACAAGCAGTGTAAACAGGAAGGCAAAAGCCGAGCTGATTTTTTGCGTCGTGCGGCGCAAATTCCCGGTATTTATGTGCCGTCAATGTATGAAGTGACATATGGCACGGATGGCTGTTTAGCTGCGTTTGTGCCGAAATATGCAGACGTACCGGAAAAAGTCGAAAAGCAGCTTGTTTTGGATATGGATACATCACCGTATCCGCAAAAACCGCTTGTGCCGTTTATCAAGGCAACACAGGATCGTGTTGTACTGGAAATACAGCGTGGTTGCATTCGTGGCTGTCGTTTTTGTCAGGCAGGAATGATTTATCGTCCGACACGTGAAAAAGATGTCGAACAGTTAAAAACCTATGCATCAAACATGTTAAAGAGCACCGGACATGAAGAAATCTCACTCAGCTCCCTTAGCTCCAGTGATTATTCCCAATTGGAAGAGCTGGTGAATTATTTGATTGAAGAATTTCACGGAAAAGGTGTCAATATCTCGTTACCTTCGCTTCGTATCGACGCATTTTCGTTAGACGTCATGGGAAAGGTGCAGGATATCAAAAAAAGTAGTCTGACCTTTGCACCCGAAGCCGGTTCACAGCGTATGCGAGATGTGATTAACAAAGGATTGACAAAGGATATCATTTTGGAAGGTGCCGGACAAGCATTTGAAGGCGGCTGGCAAAAAGTAAAGCTGTATTTCATGCTGGGACTTCCGACAGAAACAGTGGAAGATATGCAGGCAATTGCTGAACTTGCAAATGATATTGCGGTTCGCTATTATGAGATTCCAAAAGAAAAACGAAACGGCAAATGTCAGATTACGATATCGACTTCCTTTTTTGTTCCGAAACCCTTTACACCACTACAGTGGGCGACGATGTGCACATCCGATGAATATATCGGAAAGGCAAAGGTAGTAAACGAAGCCGTAAAAAATCAGTTAAATCGAAAAAGCATTCGATACAACTGGCATGAGGCAGATGTGACAGTCTTAGAAGGTGTATTTGCGCGCGGAGACCGCAGAATTTCGGCTGCCATCGAATATGCATATAAAAACGGCGCATTATTTGACGCATGGTCAGAATACTACAATCATGAGCGATGGCTGGATGCATTTGCGCATACAGGTATTGATGTAAGCTTTTATACCTTGCGTCCCCGTTCACTGGATGAATTATTCCCTTGGGATTTTATCGATACCGGAGTCAGCAAGGACTTCTTAAAACGAGAGTGGCAGCGTGCCTGCCAGGAAACAGTGACACCGAATTGCCGGATGAATTGTTCCGGATGTGGTGCAAACAGATTTGGTGGAGGTGTCTGCTATGAAAATAAGAATTAAATTTTCAAAATCAGGAAATATGAAGTTTATAGGACATCTGGATACCATGCGTTATTTTCAAAAAGCGATGCGTCGTGCAGAGATTGATATCGCTTACTCGACCGGTTTTTCACCGCATCAGATTATGTCTTTTGCAGCGCCTTTAGGTGTCGGAATTACCAGCGAGGGCGAATATTTGGACATTGAAGTAAACCAGACAAAATCCACAGCAGAATCTGTTTGGGCATTGAATCAGGCGATGGTAGAAGGCTTTCAGGTACTGGATTACCGTAAACTTCCGGATCAGGCAAAAACGGCAATGTCCATTGTTTCATGTGCGGACTATATATTGACTTACCGTGAAGGATATGCTTGTGATAAAACACTTCAGGAGCTTTCTGAAGCAGTTCATGTATTTTATGAAGTGCCTGAAAAAATTGAAATAACGAAAAAAACAAAAAAATCAGAAAAAATCATAGACTTAAAGCAGTTAATCTATGATTTTCAGGTGCTTGAAGCAGACCATCAGCCGGCGTTTTACCTGAAATTATCAACCGGAAGCAGTGATAACATTAAGCCGGAGCTTGTTATGGAACATTTTTATAAATTTTTGAATATGGAGCTTAAAGACTTTACATTCAAAATTCATCGAAAAGATGTTTACAGCGGAAGTCTGACGGATGGTTTTATTTCATTAAATGACATGGGTGAGGTTCTGTCATGAACAGGCGTTATGTCATTACACGTGTGCCGGTTCAAGGCAGCCAGCCGCTCATTTGTGCCGTTTGTGAAGAACATAAGCTACATGAGGTGACGATCATACCGGAGCATGCACCAGCGCAGATTTTGCATAACATTTACATCGGAAGAGTCTCACAAGTCGTAAAGAATATCAATGCAGCGTTTGTAGAAATCGCGAAAGGTGTAAAATGTTATTTGCCATTATCGGATGTAAAGCAACCTGTTTTTGTCAAACGAATTACAGATAAACAGGTATTATCGCAAGGTGATGAGCTGGTCGTTCAAGTAGTGAAAGAGGCAGTTAAGACAAAGGAGCCGCAAGTCTCGACAACTATATCGCTTGCAGGACTTTACGCTGTTGTGACAAATGAGACCTGTACGTTAGGAATTTCAGGGAAACTTACGGCAGAACAGAAAAAACTGCTACGTGAAGGTGTTCAGGACGTTTACGATCAACAGCTTGGTGTCATCGTGAGAACAAATGCAATCGATGCGCCCCTACAGTTGGTATGCGATGAAATCCGGGCGTTGCAGGAAAAAATGAAACATATTTTGCAGCATGCACCTTATCAGACACATTATTCCCTTTTACATGAAGCACCACCGGAATACATTCGGATGCTTCAAAATCAAAAGATGGAACAAATCGAGCAAATCGTGACGGATGAACCGACTGTATATGAACAACTCATACATTACATGAATCAGTTTCCGTCTGCCAATTTGAAGGAAAAATTGCATTTTTATGATGAAACGCAGTTAAAGCTTCACAAATTGTACGCGCTGGAAGTTCAGATGGAACGTGCACTTCAACGTAAAGTCTGGTTAAAGTCAGGCGCAAACATTTTAATTGAACCGACAGAAGCGATGACTGTTATTGATGTCAACAGTGGTAAAAATGTCAAAAAAAAGTTGCCCCAAGAGCAGCACTTAAACATTAATCTGGAGGCAGCAAAGGAGATTGCCCATCAGCTTCGGCTGCGAAATATTTCCGGAATCATTATTATTGATTTTATTGATATGAAATCAGCCGAAGCTCAGGCGCAATTGCTGGCAGCGATGCGAAGCTTTGTCAAATCCGACAGTGTACAGACGGAGGTCATTGATTTGACACGTCTCGGATTGATGGAACTGACGCGAAAAAAAACACGTAAATCGCTGCAAGAACAATTCATGTGTTCCACTGAATCAGAAAAATAGATTTTGGGTAACATACATTACCAAAATCAACCGAAATATGTTTAAATATCGCTTAAAAGTTGTAGTAAAAAAAATAGAAAAATTTTCAAAAATAGTTGACTCAAACAAGTAGAAATGTTATTATACTGAAGTATGCCGCACAGTGAGGTCTAAAAGTGTGTTCTTTTTATAGCGAACACCACCATAACTGGCGAGTAATGATAAATAGGAGGTGCCATATGTACGCAATTATAGCAAC
>JAGAOE010000148.1 GCA_017623885.1 Eubacterium sp.
AGAGAGATTGCGCAGCTTTTGGGCATATCCGAGGAGGCAGTGCGCAAACGGATTTCACGAGCGAAAAAACGTCTGGCAAAGCGATTGGAGGATGAGGGGGTGACCTTTTGAGCGCAGAATTTAATGAGGAGTTGCTGAGCAGTTATCTGTCAGAAGCAGAGGCACAGATGCTGCGTGCACTTCCGCGTGAAAAAGAGCTTCATCACAGATTTTCAAGGCGATTCCGACGAAGCATGCGCACACTGATTCGCGAGGAACGCCGCTCGCCGAACATGCGATACTATATGCGTCAGATGAGAAATGCAGCGGCAGTCTTTGCGATTGCAATCGTGATGGCATTTGTGTTGACGATGAGTGTGGAGGCAGCGCGTGTAAGGCTGTTCTCATTTTTTACGCAGGTATTTATGGAATTGACATCTATAAGGGTAGATGGAAATGCAGGGCGTAGTTATTTAGAATTAGAATCAATCCATCCGTTTTATGTTCCTGATGGTTATAAAAAAATCGATGAAGTGTTAGATGAAATGACACATGTGATTGTTTATAAAAACGAGGATAATCGGCATATTATTTTCTCACAAGATATTTTGACGGCGAGTGAGCATATTTATGATACAGAAGATGCAGATATAAAAGAATTATATATCAACGACCAACTGGTAACATTGTCTCGAAAGAAAAATTCTAATCGTTGTATGCTTTATTGGCATGATGAAAAGTATTCATTTTGGTTGAGTGGAGCAGATGTTCCGGAGATTGAATTGATAAAAATGGCGAAAAGTGTAAAAAAAGCTGTCAAAAATGAAGAATTATCAAAGATATATGGGATTCCAGTGGCTATAATTTCTGAACTTCCGGCTGAAACACGTTTACAACTGAGCAATGGAATAAATCAAGGTAATGTGATTGCATCAGATGAAACATATGTTAAAATCAGTTATAACGAAAATGGTGAACCTCTTACACAAAAAGCCAATGTGCAAGAGCATGTGGCATCAGCTTTGACGCAGCATACAGATTCAAATGATTGGATGAAGATTCACACCACGATTGTAGATAAGGGTTCCTATGCACAAGTGTCGGCAACATTTACATGGTTGATTCGACCTGCTTTTCGGATGAAAGATGTAATAGCGCTTTCTGTTGCACAAGGGACTGTGATTGATGATTCTGCAGAGGGATTTTACATGTATACGACGTCGCAGGGTTGTGTGTATACACCACTAACGTCAGGGTTTGATTATCAGGGACATGGTATTGTTCGTAATGTGACATTGGCAAAGCCAAACAATCCGGTAAAAAGTGATATTTTTTTTATAAAAGCCAACATTTATAAAGAAGGTAGTTCGGAGCGATTAAATGGTACGTATGGACATCAAAGACTGAGCATTGTGCTTAATCCGAATTTCAGCGTTGCGCGAACCGGCGTTTTGTCGTGCAGGAGCTTTAATCTGGGGATGACATATGACTGTTTTACCGGATGTACATTAATTTCATGGTAAAGGATGAAGGGGTAAAGTGATGATTGGGCAAGCAGATAATCAACCAGAGATTATTCATTGAAAATAAGGAGAAAGATGTCTATGCGATACAAGATTACATATAATAATTTTCAGTATTATGAGGATGAAGCCATCATTGCGTATTTGGAAAAACAGCGTGAGATGGGCTGGGTGCTACAGCGGACATTTGGTATGTTAGGCGAAGTATGGTTGTTTTCGCGCAGCGATGAAAACTGTACGGCTAAAGAAAAGTATATATTGTATCAGAAGCATCTGACTCCGGTGGTGGATGATGAGATTGGGCGGTTGCAGAAATTGGGAACTCATATTTTGATGCAGAACCGGCAGTATGTGATATTCAAGGTTTCAGCAGAGGAAAAGGAACAGTCAAAAGCACATACCGGAAACAGTCGGATGGACAAACGAACGGTGTCGGTGAAAAAAGCATTCGTGAAAGCGATGTTTATGCTTATCTTGGCATTTGCAGCGAGTATAATGAGCGCATGGCATGCTTGGAATGCTACTGAACCGCTCGCAGTGGCACGTCTGGTACTTTCTTTGTTAATCATAGGATGTTTTTTGCTTTGTTTTGCAGGAGATTGTTACGATTATAAAAAGGGATGGTACGCAGGAAATCAAGGGTTATTTTATGTGACAGACCGCTCGCCGGTGAAAAAGAGCTTGTTTCAAACCTCAGATGCAGTAAGGATGGGGTTGTTTGTTGCAAGTGCTATTTTTTCAGTGATGCAGTTATGTGTGGGCGCAGATGTGGTAGTAATGTTAGAGCTTGTCAGACTATGGCTTGTATTTAGCGTTGTATATGTAGTAGCAAATATTCGTTATCAGAAATGCTATATCATATGGTTGTTTCTTAGTATTTTGTTAGTAACAGTTTAGTCATGAGCATATAGGAAAACGCATAATGCTTGCATGAATGAGGATGTTTGGGTGTTCATGAGATG
>JAGAOE010000149.1 GCA_017623885.1 Eubacterium sp.
CCTCTCCTTCTAATTTTTGCCTATTCTAACAGGCAAATGTTTATGAATTGTTAAAGTTCCAAAAGAATCTTAAGAAAGCTTTTGGAAATCTTTCGTTTTTTCTTAATCGCACATTCGCCGTATCTTTTGTTCGTGATTTTATAATAACATCATCAAACGAAAAAGGATACAAAAATTATGGGAGAGATCTTTGCTTCTCCAGAAGCGCTTCAACAATATTTAATACAATTTGGAATGATGGCTCCTCTTATTTTTATGGTGATTCAGATTACGCAGGTTGTTTTTCCAATTATTCCGGGCGGGCTGACTTGTGTGGCGGGGGTGCTATGTTTTGGACCGGTCTGGGGCTTTGTATATAATTATGTCAGCATTGGTGTCGGCTCCTGCATCAATTTTCTGCTGATTCGGAAATTTGGGAAGCCGCTGCTGATACGATTATCTTCGCCGATGCTTTATCAGAAATATGTGGGCTGGCTGGACAAGGGTGAACGGTTTGACAGGATGTTTGCCATTGCGATTTTTCTGCCTGTGGCGCCGGATGATTTTTTGTGTATGCTGGCAGGACTGACAAAGATGACATTTAAGAAGTTTGTGATGATTATTGCGGTATGTAAACCGTGTTCTATCTTTTTGTATAGTGTAGGATTGTCTACGATTTTGACGCAAATGGTAGGCTTTTTTACGAAGTAACAGAAAAAATCTGCATTTCAGACACAAAAGAGGGGGATTTTGATGAAAATATTAATTACAACAGATGCTTATGACGCGATGGTAAATGGTGTGGCGATTTCGGTCAAAACACTTTCTTCTGCTCTAAATGAGGCCGGTCATGAAGTTCGCATTTTGACTTTGTCGCAAACACTTCATTCTTATCAGGATGGGGATGTTTATTATATTAGGTCTGTGCCTTTAAAAATTTATCCGGATGCGAGGGCGACACTTTCCTTTCATAATTCGTTGTTGGATGACATTTTGGAATGGCAGCCGGATGTAATTCATTCCCAATGTGAGTTTTTTACTTTTGTATTTGCACAGAGGATTGCAAAGCAGTTACATATACCTATTGTTCACACCTATCATACGTTGTACGAATACTATACTCATTACTTTTGCCCAAGCAAAACATTGGGACGCAAAGTGGTGGCGATGGGTTCTCGGTGGATTTGCAACCGGACGGATGCGGTCATTGCACCGACGCAAAAGACGGCAAAGATTTTGGAAGGCTATGGGGTGAGTTCTCCAATCCAGGTCATTCCTACGGGACTGTCGTTGGAACGGTTCCGACCGCAGACAGATGTACACTCTCGATTAGAATTGAGAGCATGTTTGCACATTCCTGACAATGCGCCTGTGATTGTAACCCTTGGCCGGTTAGCACGGGAGAAGAATATAGATTTTCTAATTCAACAAATGAATCACCCAAAAATCCAAGAGTTAGGACTACATCTTGTCATTGTAGGAGATGGACCAGACCGCGAGCGTCTAGAAACTTTGATGCACGATTTGAATCTTAGTGAAACAGTACATTTCACTGGAATGGTAGCTCCAGAGGATGTGGCGCAATACTATCGACTTGGAGATGTATTTGTCTCTGCCTCCAGCAGTGAAACGCAGGGATTGACCTACATCGAAGCAATGGCATGTGAACTTCCGCTGCTTTGCTTCCAAGATTCGTGTTTGGAATCTGTGCTGATTTCCGGATTCAACGGATTCTTCTTTCAGGATGACGATAGCTTTGTCGCCTCATGCTGCAAACTGTTTGGAAACCACCACGGATTAAAGTCAATGGGACAAAACGCCTTGCAGACTGCGTCCCAATTTTCCAAAGAGACATTTGCACACCGTGCATTACAGACTTATAGAGACATAATGATTCACCCGCAAGAAACACACTGGGATTTTTCATATACACACGCAGACAGAAAGGAGCGCCGAAAATGTACTCGATTCGCATGTATTCCAAAGCAGATATGGCACAAGGTCACGGGGTATTAAGTGCCCACGACGAGCAGGTAGCGTTAGTAAAAAAATACCTTTCCAATGATTTTCAGGTCGTGGAAAGTAAAGTAGACATTAAGAGGGAAAACCTCAAGAAACCGTGTGATATCAATCATTTTCACACGATTAATCCAGAATTTTTATTTTTTGCGCTTATCGGGAAAATAAGAGGCAGTAAGAACGTAGGCTATGTACACTTTCTTCCAGAAACCTTAAAAAGCAGTATCCATCTGCCTCGCCCTATTAGGTGGCTGTTTTATAAATATGTTTTGTTTTTCTACCGTCGCATGGATGCACTTGTGACTGTAAATCCGTATTTTATTGATGTACTTGAGAAAAACTATCATGTTCCACGGGGCAAATTGACATATATTCCGAATGTGGTGTCCTCTGAGAATTTTTCTCCTCTGGCTACAGAGGAAAAATATCATGCTCGATTGCATTTTCATTTACCCCAAGACAATTTTATTGTGCTTGGTGTTGGGCAATTACAAAAGAGAAAGGGAATCTTTGACTTTGTAGAAATTGCGAAGCAGATGCCGGACATCCATTTTGTGTGGGCTGGTGATTTTTCTTTTGGGAAAATCTCGCAGGATTATGATCAAATTAAACAACTTGTGGCCAATCCCCCAAAAAACGTGACGTTTCTCGGCCTGGTTGACCACAGTGAAATGAATCTCTTATATAATGCTTGTGATATGATGCTGCTGCCTTCTTATGAGGAGTTGTTCCCGATGACTGTATTAGAAGCCATGAGTTGTCAGATTCCTATCCTTGTGCGCAGCCTGGATCTCTATGATGACATTCTCTTTGACTATGTCCAATATGCGGATTCAACTGAGGAATTTATGGCACGGATTCGGCAATTGTATCAGGATGACAGCTTCTATCAGCATTGTTGCAAATGTTCCAAAGCAGGCAGTGCTGAATATAGTGAGGAGGCAGTGGCTTTTGCTTGGCAGTCCTACTATTTTTATGTCTTGTAAAAGGTGCTAGCCCTATCAGGTGGCTGAGGAAAAAAAACATTGTCAAGAGAAGTTTTACTTCTCTGACAATGCTTGTGAATATCCTAAAAGTCTATTTTTTTCTTCCTGTGGTAAGTTTTGGTATAAACTCACCAGCTTATACTCGTTGGATGCTTTGTCAATGATAACATATTCCAGCTGTTTCGATCCACCACCTTCTGTTCCTGTCAGCAACTCGTATGGTGAAACTTTTAATGCATCGCAGATTACCATAATCTTATCCGCCGCCGGATTCGTCTTCTTCGTCTTCCAGTCACTAATCGTACTCTGGGCAATCCCCGTCTGAATCGCAAATTCCTTTTGAGAAATTCCCCTCTCTTTTAACATTGCAAAAATACGTTCACTGATAATCATAGTTTTTCCTTTCTACGCGCTAACAATGGCATCTCACGGCGTTTCGCAGTATATTCTGAAACATGTATCTTGATGATACTGACAATCGAAACCATTTTATCCTGGAACTCAAAATCTTTCCCTGTCTGCGATTTCATAAACAATGACAATGCTTCTTTTTTCGCCTCCACGTCTTCGACAAGCTCCGCCTGCCCTCTTCCCATAATAGAAGCATAAGCAGTACCATATTGACAAGGCAAATCTCCTTCAAACGGAGTCACGTCACAGTCCATCTCAAAAAAGACCTTTGGATTAGCCCGCATTAAATCCAGTTTATAACCAGTTTTCGCCGCATGCAGATAAAGCGTCAGCGCATCTCCTTCCAGTGTATAGCCATAATTCATCGCAACCACGTACGGCTCGTCTCCATCCACAAGTCCCAGATGCAAGATTTTGCATTTATCCAGAATCTCGATGATTTGATTAGGGTCCGTCACTTCCAGTTCGCGTCTAGTCATCCCTTTTCTCATTTGTCTGTCCTCTTTTCGATAGTTCTGACTACAGTATAGCAAATCTTTTTGCGTTTGTAACTAAGAGATTTTCATTTCTTTTAAGCTTCCTCCAGTTTCAACGTTTTCACGCCGAAGCAGAAATAAATCATATGGAACAGCCACACACAGGCAAGCACGATTCTTCCTACTGCCACGCGGTGCATCATGATAAACCCGATTGACATCAAAATTGTCACTGTAACCATGATACGAA
>JAGAOE010000150.1 GCA_017623885.1 Eubacterium sp.
ATTTATACTGTCAAGTTTTAATTTGAACGCTTACGCAATTCTTTGTTAATCTCCTCCAGCTTTTCATCTGTCAGCACATATTTTTTACAGAAGATAATCACTGCCACGATTAAAATCAAAATCGGCACAACCGTCATCGATAACCGAAGACCCATCCGCGAGGTCTGGTCTATTGCTGTGATTACTGCGTTCTCATCCTTTTGAATGTGGAAAATTGACAACACCAACGATGCCAACAAAGCTGCTAAACCGGATGCCAATTTTACGACAAAGGTCTGCATCGAAAAGATCACGGACTCATCTCTTCGACCATTTTTGAGTTCTCCATAATCTACGGTATTCGCTAAAAAGATCGTCACAATCACATTCATCATACCAAGCGATGACATGATTAAAAACGCCGGAATCAGCAATGCATAGAAATTGTCGATTCCTGAAAATGAAATACCAAGTAATACAACATAACCTGACAATGCCATCGCAAAGCAAAGATAAAATATTTTCATCGTATTTAAAAGTTTGCGGAGCAACGGGAACAACAGCATCATCGCGAGAATCTGAAATCCGCCGCCAAATGTATTGAACAGCGTATAATTTCCCTGCCATGCTTCCGGACTGAAATCATATTTAAAGAAGTAAATGACCAGATTAAAGGTAATGTACAATGCCGTATTGATCATGACAATCGCTATTACCATTGTCACCGCCTGATCATTTCGAAACAGAGCCTGAAACATTTCTTTTACAGAAGGCGCATCCATCTCGACAGAGGATTTCTCCTTGATCGTAAGACAGGTAATCGTGATAAATAGCACAAATATCACAGCTACAATCAATGCAAAATAACGATAACCCAGACGCTCGATTTCTGTCATATCACTTCCACCGGCAAGTTTTCCGAGTGCTCCGACACACATTACGGTCACGACAGATGCAACCGCTGAACCTACACCTGCACAGGAACGTGCCAATGCCGAAAGACCTTCACGCTCTTTTCCGCTCTGGGTAAATGCCGGCACGATAGACCAATACGGGATATCCATCATCGTGTATGTCACACCCCACAAAATATATGTCACTGCCGCATATGCGACCAGACCATTCCCATTCAATGTCGGCGGTGCCGAAAACATCAGGTACAGTACAATCGCATTTAAAATCGTGCCCACAAAAAGCCAAGGTCGAAATTTCCCCCATCTCGTCTTTGTCTTCGCCACCAGAATTCCCATAATCGGATCATTAAATGCATCAAACACTCTCGCTGCAAATAAAATCATACCCATCGCTACGGCACTGACACCCAGTACATCCTGATAATAATATAAAACATAGGATGCCGACAGCATGTATACCAAATCCTTACCGACTGCACCGATTCCATATGCAAATTTTTCTTTTCCAGAAAGCTTTTTTATTGTTTCCACGCGCTTCTCCTCCCATTTTTCTTTTCTATTTAGCTGTTTGCGAAACTCCGATTTTCTATGCCACAACTGTGCAAAAAAGTCAATGAAAAGTTTCGCAAACGTCTATTCTTTTCTATTCGACTCGTTTTCTGTAAGTACAATTCCGTCTACCAAAATACACACCACCTCATTCAGTGCCTGTGTATAGCTCAGTTCATTCACCACTAAAATATCTCTTTGGAAAAACTGTTCCACAGCCGCTTCAAATATCATCTTGAACAAAGGTATCGACACCTCACGTATCGACCCTTCCGCCATTCCTCGCCGCAGGAGTTCGATGACCTGTTCCCAACCGTTCTCCAGTCGTTCTTCCACTTTGCGATAAATATCCGGGAACTTATTCTTTAGCGGATAAATCTGCCGCAAGTCAATCTCCTGATAGCCCTCCGGCATCACACCAAGTACCTTTCGCAATTTTTCTACGGTCGGCAGAGATTCATCTTCCATGACCATTCGCTCACTCTCTTTGATCTTGTCAAAGCAATAATCTACCATTTCTGCGAAAAGTGCCTGTTTGTCTGTAAAAACCGTATAGATGGTTTTCTTGCTCATCGACAGCTCCTCTGC
>JAGAOE010000018.1 GCA_017623885.1 Eubacterium sp.
AATGAGGAAGGTATCGCACAGGGTATCAATCCTTTTGATCACGGCAGTGCCTATACGGATATCATGAAAACGCAGGCACTCAAGCAGGCATTAAATAAATACGGTTTTACTGCTGCATTCGGCGGCGGACGCAGAGACGAGGAAAAGAGCCGCGCCAAGGAGCGCATTTTCTCTTTCCGAAATGCAGACCATGCATGGGACCCTAAAAACCAGCGCCCAGAAATGTGGAAGCTCTATAACACAGAAATCAATCGCGGCGAAAGCATCCGCGTATTTCCCATTTCAAACTGGACGGAAAAAGATATCTGGCAATATATCAAACGCGAGCAAATCGATATCGTACCGCTCTATTTTGCAGCAGAGCGTCCGGTCGTGGAACGTGACGGCAATCTGATCTTAGTCGATGATGAACGTATGCGCCTCCTGCCGGATGAACAGCCGGTCATCAAAAAAGTGCGTTTCCGTACACTCGGCTGCTATCCGCTCTCCGGCGGTATGGAATCCGATGCGGATACATTGGACGCTATCATTTCTGAAACACTCAGCGCCGTATCTTCGGAGCGAACCAGCCGTGTCATCGATAAGGACGGCGGTGCTGCCAGCATGGAAAAACGCAAAAGGGAGGGTTATTTCTAATGGACTCGTTACTCAAATTTATCACTTGCGGCAGTGTCGATGACGGAAAATCGACATTGATCGGACATATGTTATATGATGCCAAGCTGTTATTTGCAGATCAGGAAAAAGCATTAGAATTAGATTCCCGCGTCGGCTCCAACGACGGAGATATCGACTACAGTCTTTTATTAGACGGACTGATGGCAGAACGTGAGCAGGGTATCACGATCGATGTCGCCTATCGCTATTTCACTACGGAGCGCCGCTCTTTTATTGTGGCTGATACACCGGGTCATGAAGAATACACCAGAAATATGGCAGTCGGAGCTTCCTTTGCCGATTTGGCTATTATTTTGGTCGATGCCAGTCAGGGTGTCCTCACCCAGACCCGTCGTCATACACGTATCTGTGCGCTCATGGGTATTCGTCATTTTGTATTTGCCGTAAACAAAATGGATTTAATCAATTTTTCTCAGGAAAAATTCCAAAAAATACGCAAGGAAATCCGTATTCTTCTCGCCGAATTTGAATGTGACACCCAGATGGTCATTCCGGTGTCTGCCACACGCGGCGATAATATCACAAAACCGTCGTCAAATATGCCTTGGTATCTCGGCATGCCGCTGCTCTCCTATCTGGAAACTGTGGATATCACAACACGCGATGTACAGCAGCATTTTACAATGCCCGTTCAGCGTGTATGTCGTCCCAATCATCATTTTCGCGGTTTTCAGGGACAGGTCGAGAGCGGCAGTCTCTCTGTCGGCGATACAATCACCGTACTTCCCAGCCGGGAATCAGCGACTGTAAAGAGCATTCTCTGTTGTGACAAATCGGTCGAACATGCATCGGAAGGTCACGCGATTACGGTTCAACTCGATTCCGAAATCGACATTTCACGCGGCTGTGTTCTCGTAAAAGGCGATACCGCAAAAGTAAACCAGCTATTTTCTGCATCCTTACTTTGGATGGATGACACCAAGCTGGTCGAAGGAAAAAGTTATCTGATGAAAATCGGTACACAGCGTCTGCCTGTCACCGTACTTCGTATCAGACACAAAATAGATGTCAATTCCGGTCAGGAAATCCCTGCAGATGCAGTATACAAAAATGAAATTGCGGTCTGTGATTTCTCTGCATCTACAGAATTTGTATTTGATACCTTTTTACAAAATCGTGCACTTGGCTCCTTTATTATCATCGACCGCATCAGCCACATGACATCTGCATGCGGAACGATTACACGTGCACTCGACAGAGGTACAAATCTCACCTGGCAAAACATGGATATCACACGTGAATTCCGCGAAAAGCAGCTTGCACAAAAAGCATGCACGCTCTGGTTTACCGGTCTGTCCGGCTCCGGAAAATCCACACTTGCGAATGCATTGGAAAAACGCCTTGCACTCAGCGGAAAACACACCATGCTATTAGATGGCGACAATATTCGTATGGGACTAAACCGCAATCTCGGCTTTACAGAAACAGACCGTATTGAAAATATTCGTCGTATCGCTGAGGTCGCAAAGCTGATGAACGATGCCGGACTGATTGTACTCACTTCTTTCATCTCACCTTTTGCCAATGACAGACGCCGTGCAAAGGAAATTATCGGTGAAAACTTTGTAGAAGTCTATGTGAGCACACCATTAGAAGAATGTGCCCGTCGCGACATCAAAGGCTTGTATGCAGCCGCCCGCGCCGGAAAAATCGAAAACTTCACCGGTATCAGCAGTCCTTATGAAGTGCCTGCCCAGCCGGATGTTGTCATTGACACGACCGGACGCGACATTGATGAATGCGCAGATGAACTGCTCAAGCAGTTGGAACATCTGCTCTTCGTAGAACCGCAATAAATGTACCTACATTCGATATAGATAGAAAAGAAAGGATTTTGCTCCAATGAAAACACTGTATCTGCACATCGGAACTCCGAAAACCGGCACCTCTGCCATTCAGCACTTTTTATTAAAAAATAATGCGGTGTTGGCAGAACACGGCTACCGTTTTCCAAAGCTTCCCTGTGCTTACACCTACGCACGCGATAATCGAAACGGCTATTTTATCACACAAAAACAAGGCTATGCAAAAGGTTTGAAACAAATACTTACCTGTTTTGAAGACTCCGATCACGTCATTCTCACCGAGGAAAACTTGTGGCGTTATTTTCACACCAGTCCGACCGCTGCACAAAAGCTAAAGGATCATGCAGATGCCAACGGTTATCAGATACGTGTCATTGTCTATCTGCGCCGTCAGGATGAATACATGGAATCGTTGTGGAAAGAAAATATTAAGCATGCAAAGCATTTTTCCTCACTTACTTATGAGCAGAGATTGTCTGAGATTTTGGAAAATGAGTCCTTTTTATTGACCTATGCATCCAGACTGGATGCTCTGGCAGAAGTCTTTGGACAAGAACAATTAATCATCCGCCGCTACGAAAAAGACACCTGGAAAAACGGATTGATTATTGATGACTTTTTAGATTGTATCGGCTTAGAGCATACCGAAGATTTTCGCGATTTAGAAAAGCCGAAAAACCTGAGTCTGTCTGCCAATACTGCTCAGATTATGCGCATCATAAACAAAAATCAGCAGTTCACACCGGAAGAAAAAACCTATTTGGTACGCTTTGTCCGGGAAATATCGCCGGACTCGCAGGCACAGCAGCCTTGCAGTATGCTCTCTACCGCAGAGGCGGAAGAATTATTGCAGCGTTTTGCCGAAGAGAACACGCGCGTGGCAAACGAATATATCAATGACGGAAATCCTCTGTTTCAGCCGATTCAGCCGCTCATCAAGTGGACGCCCGACAATCCGCAGTTCACGGAGGATATGATTCGACTGTTCTCGATTACCACCATTGATTTAAAACGCGAGAATGCACAGTTGCACGAGCAGATTGATGATTTGTCACTCACCATCTCCGGTCTGCAGCGCGATATTCAAAAACTCCAGCAAGAGCGTGCAAGCATAAAGAAGACCGAAAAAGATGTCAAACGTCTTTCTACGGATGTAAAAAAACTGCAGTCTTCACTGCAGTCTCTCAAAAACAAACTAAAGCATCCCTTCCGCACATTGTGGAACCGGCTGTTTCACCGTTAAAGGCGAATCCCCCTTTGCATTTTCTGCAAAAGGGGATTTCTTAAATACATCAACAATCAAGCTCGGCAATATAGCAAGCCCCATAGTCTACCACTCCACATTAACGTTCGAATAAATGTAATTTCTCTGCAATCTTCCCTCTGGCTGCTGCGCTCTTAAATATTTCTCGCGCAGAAGTATGCCGAAGTGTCCGATTGTTATGCAAAAAACGCACCAGTGTACAAATCCAAAGCCAAGGCCATGCGAGCACACATTTTCCCGCTCTCGGAAAATTTAAATGCATCTGATGGTGAAATGTCTTTACATATCCCCACAAGCCCTTCTCTGTAAGTGCCACCATGCGTCCTTTCTCTGATTTTCCAAATTCCTCTGCCTCGATGATATCCGCAAAAAACTGTTCTAAATATGCCGGCTCCATCACGTCTTCCTTTGCGCGCGCCAAAAAAGGCTGTGCAATCACCGGATTCATCCCAAGCTTTTGTACACACAATGCTGTCACGACTGCGACAAATTGGTCTACACCCAATTCCTGTATGAGCGCTGCCATTTCTTCTGCTGTCTCTATCGTCTGACGATTCCAAAAAACAACCCAGTCACACAAGAGCTTGATACCAAACCCTGATGTGAGAAAATGCTGTAATAAATGAAGCAACAGGGAAAGTCCGTGATATGCGCCGGTCAGTACCGGAAGCGGCACCCCCATACACGCACAGCGCTGCACATTCGCACGCGCACGCTCCTGCAGACGCAACATCACCTCGTTTACCGTCTCATTTTCGAACGGTTCTGCAAACATACTGTGCAGCTCGACCTCGATTCCCTCTGCTGCATGCAACACAATGTGATGCTGGTGCACAACTTCCGTCTCTTCCAAAAATCCTTTCGTTTTCAGGAAATCCGCTGCACGTCTGCAATTTTCCGGCGAAAATAACAACAAATCGATATCTGCTGCCTTGCGCAGCTCCGGTTGCGGATAGTATTCTGCTGTCGCTACACCTTTCAGCACTGCGACAAAAAAACCGGCTTCCTCCAAGATACTTACCAAATATTTTGTATAAAAAAGCAAACGATAGGAGTGCTCAGCCATCTGAACCGTCACGTTCTCCAGCTTCGAGCGAATCTGCGGCTCACACAACTGCGAAGCACACCAGCACGCGCACAATAGCGGTGCCACTGCATGTGCCTGTGCACAGGCAAACACCTCATCCTGCGCTGTATCAGTCAGCAGCTTCTCATATGTCGCTTCATCCATCGGTATTTGATTTAGTGAGTGACAAAGCAGCTCTGTCAGACAGCGCTGCTCCTGTTTCTTTTTCAAATCTATTCGAGCCATTTTTATTTATCCTTTTTCAATATTCGTTTCCATCATAGCATTTTTACCCATTCAATGCTATACTGAAAAATATATTCTCATTTTATATTCAGAAAGGATCGACCATGCACGCAAAGCGTTCTTCGAAAAAACGAATTTTTATACTTGTAGGAAGTCTCCTTCTTCTCCTTGCCATACTCAGCGCACTCGCCGTATGGATTGCACAATCGACGCTTCGCGCCGCCGAAGAATATTACGAGACACACTATCTCGCCTATGACTTTTCCACGGATTCCTACGACTACCGCGAATCTGATCAACCACTTGATAATCCTGCCGGCGGATTTTATAATTTGCTCGGCTATCTTCTCTCTGATGAGCTCAGCAGCGAAGACCTCGCTCAGCGGCTTGCCATTGACCGGAAGGATTGCGCCAAAGAGCCAATGGTACTCATCGAGATTAATCTGATGCAGTACAACGACCGTGAACTCAGTGCACATGCACTTGATTTGACAAGACAGATTTTACAGCATTGGAACGATAAAGACTATCAGATCATTCTTCGCTTTTTATATGACTGGGACGGAAATGCGATGGCGACGGAGCCCACAGAGCTTGCGCTCATAAAAACACATATGTCTCAGCTTGCGCCCATCGTAAACGATTTTTCGGAACAGATTTATACCATGCAGGGAATTTTCGTCGGAAATTATGGCGAAATGCACGGTAGCAACTATCTGGAAAGCGCAGATATGTGCGAGCTGATGTATCATCTCGATACAGTGATAGACGCTTCGATTTTCTTGTCAGTTCGCACACCGGCACAGCGCAGAACGATACTCGACTCCGCAGATGCCTTTCCCTCACAAAACACGCTTGCGGCGCGACTTGGGCTTTTTAATGACGGTATGCTCGGCTCACCGACAGATCTCGGCACTTACGGTGAAAGCGATAACACTGCGTTGAATGTCCCCTGGACACGCAGTGAGGAGCTCACCTATCAGAATACGCTTTGTCGTCAAGTACCAAACGGCGGTGAAGTCGTCATTGACAATCCGTTCAACGATCTTCCTTCCGCTATCGAGGCATTTCAAGCCATGCATGTTTCCTACCTTAGCTGCATGCATGATGCGGAAGTTTTGGAAAAATGGCGTACCTCATCTGTCACAGATGATGAAATCTGGAACGGTACAGATGGCTATTCGTATATCGACGCCCATATGGGTTATCGCTACTATTGCAATCAGGTCTCCGGTGAACCCTTTGACTGCTGGAATATGGATACAACCAATCTCACACTGGCACTGACCAATACCGGTTTTGCCCCTTGTTATGAGCCGCTCACATGGACGGTCACAATCGCATCTGACCACGAATCATCTATCGTTTCACAGATGGTATTTGATGAGCGTTCCCTGCAAGCAATCTCCGGCGGCGAACAGACGACGCTCTCCGTTCCGCTGTCACTGCGCAAATATGCCGAAGGCACTTACCGCGTTTATTTATCCTGTGAAACCAAATCCGGCACAAAGCTTGCGCTTGCCAGTCGTTTACCGGTATCCGAATACGGCTACGAAACTGCTTCTTTTTCTGTGAGCAAGACACCGACTGTGATGCCTTCCTCTGAAGAACTACTGCAGCAATATGTTTCCGGTTCCGATTTGTCATTGCCGCTTTCGTGGCTGGTCTCATTACCGTTTGCAAAATAAATCGGCAATCCGGTCTGCACATGAAAAAGACGCAATATCATTCGTTGCCAATACTCTTTTGGTGGCAAAGCTCTCTCAGATATCGCTGTCTGAACCATTTGTACATTCGTCAACCCATACAGTGAGATATCTCTTGCACTTCCCGCTGCAAGCATCTTTCCGTCAAAAGATGCCTGCAGTTTTTTTTCGCCAATCAAAAGTTCCAGCCGAAGCATTCCATAACAACATGCAAAACCTGTATTTTTGATGCGCACAGATACACCAACAGGCTGTCCGCTATCTTCTGTCAGCACACACACACCGGTTATTACATATCGATATCCCAGATGATCTCTCACATATTCCAGACAACTACTGCCCGGTAAATCCGGACAGGCTGCATTTTCCCAAGCATGCCACACCTGCGGTTCATGCACACGGTTGACATAGGTCAACTGCATCTGTCGCATTCGCGCGAGAACTGCTTCCCAAGGCAACGCCAATGCACCGGAGAGTATCTCTCCGCCACAGTACACCTTTCTTGCCTGTTTTTGAATATATTCGATTTCCAATTCCGGCGTCCACATAATCTCGCGATTCGACACATCGGTCAGCCAGCCGAAGGTCCCCATATCTGTTTCTGACCCTAAAATCGCATCGTCATACAAACCGATATCCGATTGTTCTGATTTTTGCAGCAATCGCTGATACTGCGGTTTTCGCACCGAAATGCACACCGCTCCTGCGGTTTCACGCCGCAAGGTATCATACAAACACTGTAACTGCTGTTTTTCCAGATAGTGCGAATCATGCATCTCCCCCCAGCTACCGATCAACAATCCCTGCAGCGTCAAAATATCCGACGCATATGCAACCAAAAATGGGGCAATTTGCTGTATATGCTGACAAATCTGCTCCAATGTACGCGGCTCGCACTCCATGCCGCGCCCCAACCGATCATAGACAACACGCACAATCATTTGTCGATGATGTGTTTGAAAAAACGAAAAAATGCGCCCGACCTTTGCCAGCTCTGCTTCTGACAACGCACGGTCTGCGCATTTTCCTATGTCCAAAAGGACGAGTGCCAGTGTCTCGTTTTCCACGAGCGACCATACCCAGTCCTCTTCCCGCTCTGCTTCTGTCACATCATAGGTGTATACATGGTACAGACCGCGCATCGGATTTTTTTGTGTCAGGCTTTGATTTGAGGAAGCTTCTTCCGCCCAGTTTTTTCTGACATAAATCCAATTGCTACTCAACCCTTACACCTTCCTTTAATACTTTAATTCGAAATGTGACAGCCAATATACTCCATGTCATCTGAAACATATAAACAAAAGGCTTTAGTCCCGAGTGCATACTCTTTCCGGCCTGTCGCTCATACATCAATGCCGGAATCTCCTCTATCCGATAACCGAGCAGCAGCATCTGCATAATCATATTTGCATCCGGATAGCTGTAATCAAACTGATTATATTTCGAATAATGCAAAAACGCACGTCTGCTCAGTCCCTGCAGTCCGGTCGTCGGGTCTGCTATTTTTCTGCCGGTAACCACACGTATCATAAAGCGAAACAGGGCATATGCCAGTTTTTTTGCCGGTGTCACAGCAAATGCACCACTGCCTTCCATGTAGCGGGAACCCAGTACGATATCCGGTGCATCTTCCTGACGCAGCCGGTCATAAATCGCCTTTACATTACTCGGATCATGCTGCCCGTCCGCATCCATTTGGATTACATACTGATAGCCTCGACGAATCGCATATTTATATCCGACCTGAATCGCGCTTCCATAGCCGAGATTAAACAGATGTGTGACCATCGTATGCTGATGATGCTTTACGACAGCACGCGTCTCGTCTACCGAAGCATCATTCATAATCAAAACATCTGCAAAAGATGCTATTTCCGGTTGTTCTAACTGTTCTAACACTTTCTCTATTGAATGTTCCTCATTGTATGCCGGTATGATAACCAACACATCTTTTTTTCTCCCATATAAACTCATTTCATGCCTCCGATATTATTCCGCAAAAGATAGCAATTTTCTAATATCCTCCGGATGTTCCACCGGCTTATTTCGCGCCTGCTCACACAGAAACTGTCTTTGCCTCTCATCTTTGAGCAATCCTTCGATTCGATTTGTAAGCCGCCCCACATCCAATTTCTCTAATATACCGTCTACACCGTCTTGAATCTGCTCGCGATTGCCGCTGCAGTCAGAAGCCAATACTGCGCAGCCCAGTGCCTGTGCCTCCTGAATCGCCACGCTTCTTCCTTCATAACGTGAGATATGCACGTATAAATCACATCCGGCAAAATAGGGGTATGGATTGTCTACCGCACCCATCAAAAAAAAACTCATGTTCTAACCCGTATGCTTGTATGAGCTGCTCTAGTTTTTTTCGCTCCTCACCTTCACCCAGCACATACCAACGCGCTTTTACTCCACGCGCTTTCAATTGCTTCATGATTTCGATTGATACGTCATGT
>JAGAOE010000151.1 GCA_017623885.1 Eubacterium sp.
AACCATCCTCCGGAATGATTGTTTCTTCATCCACATCATCAAACAGGTTTTTCAACCCCTCCATGCCTTCCGGCAAACTTTCATCCATCGAAGATCCGCCTATATCCCCAATAGACTCCGCCTGTTCCGGCATTGAAAACAAATCTTCCGTCTCAGAAGAAAAATCAGACATGTTCATCTCCGGCATCTCCATCTGCGGCATCTCCAACTCCGGCATTTCCATTTGAGGCATTTTTATCTCATCCGTCTGATTAAGCGCATCCAAGCCGGATACCAACGTACTGAGATCTTCTTCGCTCAAAAACTGTGAGGAATCATCTTCCCTGGCTGCCGTCGATAAATCATCCAATTCCAGCGACGAAAACAAATTCTCATCAATCTCCGGCTCAGCTTCCGATGCACGTACAATCTGGTCTACCTGCTCCAGATAGTCATCATCATCATCATCTACTTCCCGTTCTCCCTTGAAACGTTCGTATTCATTTACTTCCTCTTCCAGCTCTGCTTCGAATTCACGCAAAAAAGCATCTGCATCTTCTTCTGTCAGTTCTTCTTCAAATTCACGCAAAAACTGGTTCTCACGAACGGTCTCCAATGCTTTCATCGTCCTCGGCGGAAGATTTTTCTTTATCATATAAGGATCAGCCGTCTGCTTTTTCTGCTCAAAATCCTCATCAAACTCATTCAGTTTTTTGGTCACATTATTTAGCAGACTGTCCAGATAATCCTCGTTATTTTTCACAAAAACTGCCTCCTTCCATCACGAAAAGTGAGAGTGTCCACAGCGCATATGCGACTAGGAACGCTCTCACTCACTTTTTCATTCACAAATACAGAAACTATCTTTCTGCTTTATCAATTAACCGATCAACCGTATCTACCAACTGTCCAATCTCCGGTTTTGTCAACTGAGCATCTGCACCCAACGCTTCTCCTTTTCGACGCATCTCTTCATTTACCAAAGATGAGAAAATAATCAAAGGAATATGTTTCAAGTCACTATCTGTTTTTACCAGCTTTGTAAGACGATGACCGTCCATAATCGGCATCTCTATATCAGTAATGATACAGCGTACATTCTTATCAAGCGTTCCTGCCTTTTTATACTCCTGTAATTTATCCCATGCTTCTTTACCATGACTGCATACATTCAAGTTTGTATAACCGGATTTTTTCAGACAATCCGTAATCAATTTGCTCAGTAACGGTGAATCTTCTGCCATCAAAATCGGCAAATCACATCTCTGACGCTCCTCGCGCTCATCTATGTCACTCGTCTTCAATCCGGTATCCGGACTGATATCGGTCACAATCTTCTCAAAGTCAAGAATAATTACCAGCTTTTCTCCCAGTTTAATAACACCGGTAGATACTCCATCCTCACCTGCATTGATTGTCGCATCCGGCTCAATAATATCTGCCCATGAAACTCTGTGAATACCAATTACCTCATCTACATGAAATGCAAGGTCAAGTTTGTTAAAGTTTGTAATGATAAACAAACCTTTCTGCTCACCTACGATCGGAAGTGATAAGCAGTTTTTCAAATTGATAACTGTAATCATCGCATCACGAGGCATAAATATACCTTCCACGCTGGGCTGTGCATTCGGAATCGGTGTCACCGGCTGATATGATAAAATCTCACGAATCTTCGCAACGTTAATTCCATAGTGATTATCATTCAGTGTAAATTCTAACACCTCTAACTCATTTGTTCCATTTTCCAACAAAATATTAGTATCCATATAAAATCTCCTCCCAATGCAGTTCAATTAATTAGTCATATTATATCATACTATATCGTATAATTGCACACATTTTTTAGCATTTTTTACAATTTTTTTGTACAATTAACATTTTTCTCTTCATTCTTTTCAAGCATCTCACATTTCATCCAGCAAAGTCACATGCTGCACCGACTCGTCAACAATCACATCCATGTCTAGCTGCTTGATTTCTGCGACTATACCCTCTTTTACCTGGAATAAAATGACGGTATCTTCTGATGCTCCGGCAGGTATCTTACCTTCCCATGTACCAAGATTCTTTTCTAAAATCGTAAGCTCCGAAGTCGTCTCCGTCTCACCGTTTATCGTAAGATGAAACATCGGAAGTAACGCTAAAACATCACATTTTCGCTCCTTCGAGGTATCATTCTGCAATGCCACATGCACCACCAGCAACTGATTTCCTTCTGACGGTATCACGGTATCATACTGATCTGTCAGCTCTGCACCTGTATAAATCGCCTGAATATGTTTTAATCCCAGTGCTTCTGTCAAAGAGACGGTTTCCTGTTCTTCGGACGCTGCGCCTTCTTCTGAGCCTTCATTGGCATCCGTCTGATTTTCTGTATCATCCGTCGAATTTTCTTTCGCTTCTTCTGTCGTTTCTGCGTCTTCTATATCTTCTTCCTCTGTCAGATAAGGATCTTCCTCCGGCACATATACAAAACGATAACCTTCCGGCTGCTTTGTATTATATTTTGAAACAATATGCGCCGCATAGTTCACGATAATATCCCGCTCATTATCCTGCAACTCATAAGGCTCTTCCCCACATCCTGTGAGCAACAGCATCGTCGAAACAACCAGACTGCCCATAACGCAAGCCTTTTTTATGAATCCGTTCATAAAAACCTCCCAATTGCAACATTTTCACTTCAGATTCTATCTTTTTATCTGAATATTTACATGTTATCATTCTTTTTCCGTTCGTGCAACCGCATTTTTATCCAATTCCAGCCAAAATTCTACACCTTCCGCACAGTTCAACACACCACACGCGCAGTGATGAGATTCCATAATCGCACGGACAATCGACAGGCCGATTCCGCTGCCGCCGTACTCTCTCGTGCGGGCTTTGTCCACTTTGTAAAACTTTTCCCACACTTTATCCAAATCTTCTTCCGGTATGTGCTCTCCGGTATTAAATACACTGATTCGCAGCAAGTCCCCTCTGTCTGTGTAAAAAATACGAATTCGTTTTTCTCCGCCCGCATAATGAATCGCATTGCTCAAATAATTTGTGAGCACTTCTTCAATCTGGAATTCATCGCCCCAAACATATGCTTCCGCTTCCTCGAATTCCAATGAAATCTCTTCATTCTGCAACAGCAGTGAACTGTTTTGCAGCACTCCGGCAATCAGCTCCGTAATGTTAAACCGTTCCATTTTCAGCGTATCATTTCCGAACTCCAAATGATTGAGCGTTAGCAGCTTTTGTACCATGCGATTCATCTTTCCTGCTTCGTCCATGATTACCTCACAATAAAAGTCACGGCTTTGCGCATCTTCATGTATACACTCCTGAAGCCCTTCCGCATATCCCTGTATCAATGCAAGCGGTGTTTTCAATTCATGTGATACATTCGATAAAAACTCTTTTCGCATCTCATCGATTTGTTCTTTCTTTTCAATATCACTTTTCAATTCATTGTTCGCCGTCTTTAATTCTCCGATTACCTGTTCCAGTGTTTCAGACATCTGATTCATATGCTGTCCAAGCTGGTCGATCTCATTTATATTACTTCCCTGTTCATATTTTGCAGTAAAATCCAACTCTGTCATCTGACGTGACAACTCTGTCATCCGGCGAATCGGTCGCGTAATGCGTCTGGTCACAAACAACCCGACAAGCGCACTAAACAATACGCTGCAAATACCGATATACGCCAGAAAACGATTTGAAATCGTTACACTTTCCCGAATACTCTCCAGCGCAGTCCGCATCATGACCAGATTGCCATCTTCCAGGGTCCCCCAAAGCACCAGATATTCTGCCGACATACGCTGATCGGTCACCTTCAGCACCGTGTAATTTGTCGTGCGCACGACTTCACGCCGCGCTTTATCAGACGCTGCACCAAACAACACATCCATAAAACGTTCAATCAGATTTAACGTGTCATTCGATGTCGTCCGCACAACCGTTCCATCCGGCGCGATAATCAACAATTCAATGTTTTTATTTGCATTCATGCGTTCCAGTTGTACATCCAGTTCGTCATCCGTCAGTCGATTTTGCTTTGCCGCACGATCCACCAGCGTATACCCGCTAATCAACTGGTTTGCTTTCGTTTTACTATAATACTGTTCCAATAACGATGTATTCAAAAACCAGCACAGTAAAACTGTGCCGGCTACCAGTCCAATGATTACAATACATATTTGTGTTGTGATCGAACGCTTGATGCCAAATGATTCCTCTCGCATCATCTGTTTTTACTCCTATTCTCCTACTTCAAATTTGTAGCCCATGCCCCAAATCGTTTTGATACACTCTCCATAAGATCCCATTTTGCTGCGCAGCTTTTTGACATGTGTGTCGATAGTTCTGGCATCACCAAAATAATCATAATTCCACACACTGTTCAAAATCTTTTCCCGCGATAAAGCCAGCCCCTGATTTTCCATAAAATATGTCAATAACTCAAATTCCTTATAGCTGAGCTCTATCTGCTTTCCTTCTATCGTCACAATATGCGCTGCACGGTCTACAACGATCGCCCCTGCCTCTAAAGCATGTCCTTCTTCTGCCTGATTTGTCCGGCGCAAAATCGCATCCACACGTGCAACCAATATTTTCGGACTAAAGGGCTTTGAAATATACTCATCCGCACCCAAATCAAAGCCTGTCAGCTCATCACTTTCTGCACTTTTTGCTGTCAGCATAATCACCGGAACCTTTGAATGCTCCCGAATCTCTTTACACACTTCGAATCCATTGATTTTCGGCATCATTACATCTAAGATAATAAGCGAAATATCTTTTTCCGTATAAAAAATGTCTAATGCAGCTTCGCCGTCTGCGGCTTCTAACACTTCATAGCCTCTTTTTACCAAAAAATCACAAACCAGCTTTCGCATACGGCTCTCGTCGTCTACTACTAAAATTTTAATTGTCGTCTCCATACATCAGTACTCTCTCTTTCTCACGAATCGCATTTTCTCGCTCTTCCAGCTCCTGTTCCCATACCGCGTACTTATCCAGCAATTTCTTTTCGTAATTAAGTACCGTCGGACGGTCACTGCTCAAGACAATCACAAACATCGCTGCAATTACAAGCACTGCCAAAACATTTCCGATGATTGAAACATGTAGCACATGTCTGCTGCTTTTATTTTCTTCACGCAATTTTTCCGTTGTAAAGCTTGCATCAGTGACCCGAATTGTTCCACACACCGGAATCGACAGAATCTGATCATTCGGTATATTTGGCATCGTATACAGATAATCCTGTAACTCGTGCAGGTAGGAATAGCCTACCTGTGTTTGAAACGCACGCTGTTCAATCATCCGATTATAGATTTGCAATACACGCTCCGGATTTTGCAAATCGATTTTCGCCTTCATATAGCGCACGCCTTCTGCCTCTTTTCGCGCTTCCTCCAGCAAATCCTCATCTTCATAATAATATCCTTCTACGCTATGCGCACCATTCTTCGCCATATCAATCTTACCATTCTCTACTTAATTATTTATTTGCAGTCTTAGAAATTTCATCCGCTACTTACCTATTATCATCTATTTCAGATGAAATGCAAGCAAAACCTTCGAAATTTCGAATGATTTCACAACTTCTTCACATTTGTATTTTTCTAGCACTTTTTGTGAATAATTCGAAATTTCTACTTCCTTTTTCGCTATGGTATGGTATAATATAGACAAAATGTATGTCTATGGGTAATACGAAATTGTAAGAATTTAGGAGGTTCGCTATGAGCAAGCAAAAACAAAAGACATCGGCTAAAGTTGCCCGTTCAGCCAAGGCCCCCAAAACCAAATCGGGAAAGGCAAAAAATGCTCGTACAAAATCAGCCAGCATCAAGCTAAAGATTTTGATTCCGATTGTAGCACTGACCTTAGTAATTATCGCTTCCGGTCTAATCAACTTTATGAGTATGAAGAAAATGCATGACAGCAGCTCACAGTTGAGCGACCACAGTCTTCCGACGCAGACCGCATTGGACACAGCGATTGCAGCCTTCAGTGATTTGCAGCGTTTGATTTACGCACACTGTCTCTCTGAAGAAAAAACGGTCATGGAAGAATATCAGGCAAAGTCAGACGAATTGTTTGCAACCATCGACAGCGCTCTGGCTACATACGAAGCAGGTGTCAGCTCCACAGAAGAGCTTGCACTGATTAAATCATTCCGTGATAACTTTGAGATGTATACATACACCTATGAAACTGCAGAACAGCTCAGTTACAGCATGATGAAAAAACTGGCACAGTCTTATGTACCGAACCTTATGCAGAACAGTGCCGACACCATGCAGGGACAGTTGCAGGAAATGAAATCACATATTCAGGCTACCATTGAAGCCGAGGTAGAGGATCAGTACAACAGTTATATGAGTGCTGCATTTATCACACTTCTCTCTACCATCATCGGAATTATTATCGCAATACTTGCTTATATTCTGGTAAATATCAGCGTTATTCGACCGATTAAAAAGACCACCGGAAGTCTTGATAAGATTGTTACCGACATTCAGGCAGGTCACGGCGATTTAACTGCTCGTATCGATATCAAATCCAAAGATGAACTCGGACGTCTTGCAAACGGTATCAACGTATTCCTTGAGACATTACAAAACATTATGTCTCAGATTGTAACGAATGCAGATCATCTCGGAAACGTGGTAAGCACTGTATTCGGAAGTGTCGATACAGCCAGTGATAACGCATCAGATATTTCTTCATTATTAGAAGAATTGTCTGCTACTATGGAAGAAATTTCATCTACTACGACTAGTGTAAACGACGAAGTAGCAAATATCGGTACACAGGTATCCAACATCGCACAGGATACAGCTACCATGAACAGCTACTCAAACGAAATGGAAGAACGCGCAAAAGAATTAGAGTTAGCAGCTCAGCGCAACAAAGAAAGTACAAGCGAGATTATCGGCGGCATTATCGAATCCTTAGAAGCTGCCATTGAAGAAAGTAAGAGCGTTTCAAAAGTTAATGATTTGACCGACGAAATCTTGAACGTATCCAGCCAGACAAACCTGTTAGCGCTCAACGCTTCTATCGAAGCAGCAAGAGCCGGAGAAGCCGGAAAAGGATTCGCTGTCGTTGCTGACGAGATTCGTACATTGGCAGATTCTACCAGACAGACAGCCGGAAACATTCAGGAAATCAACCTTATGGTTGTTCGTGCAGTAGACGCACTCGTACAGAACTCAAATGCAATCGTTGACTATGTAAACGAAACGATCCTTCCTGACTATGACAAGTTTGTAGAGACCGGAAAACAGTATCGTGATGATGCTTCTTATGTAAATACTACCATGAACGTTTTCGAAGAACGTACAAGCCATTTATTAGAGATTATGCAAGAAATCTCCGAGGCTGTCAGCGGTATCACTTCTGCGATTGAAGAAAGCGCTCTGGGCGTTACACATGCAACAGAAAACACTTCTACTCTGGTAAGCAATATTCAGATTGTAAATCAGGAAATGGGCACAAATCAGCAGATTAGCCAGCAGCTCAAACAAGAAGCAGATCGTTTTACGAACTTATAATTTATCATTTATAAAATAAAAGCACAAAAAAGAACTTCAGCCAAACAACTGAAGTTCTTTTTTATTTGATATATGAATTATACACCTAAATCCAAATACTTTCGCACCTGCTCTTTAATCTGACGTGCTTCAATCGGTTTTGCAAGATAATCATCAAATCCGCTTTCCAAGTATTTCTTTCTCGCTCCTGCCGAATCATCTGCCGTAAGTATCACTACCGGCACGCGCTTTTCGCCCTTCTTCTGCTCCAGCTTACGAAGCTCTACCAACGTCTGTGTACCATCCATTTCCGGCATCATCTGGTCCATAAATACCATATCTACTTGCTTTCTTTCTAAGATACGCAGGCACTCTGCTCCGCTCTTTGCCATTATCGTCTTTAGCTTCATCTGTCTGAGCCACGCATCCATCTCTTTCAAATAGAGCAAGTTGTCATCTACTACAAGCACCGTAGCTTGGTGTTTTTCTACCGTTTCTACTTCTCCGGTCGTAGCATGCTCCGCCTCATTCTCTTCTATCTCTACAAAGGTCTCAAGCACGGTATACGGCGTATTGTCCAGAATCTTCTGCGGGAACATCAATTGAATCTTTGATCGTTCTCTCTCTACCACGCACTCCATCGCGCCTTTCATCTCCAGCAACAGACGTTTACACATAGAATACGGAATATAATTTACTTCTGTATCTACTTTGCGTCCTGACTTCTGTGCCAGCGTCGATAAGCGATTTAATTCTGCTGTCGTAGTTCCGTTATCATCCAAATACAGCGTCAGCACTATCAATGCATCTGCGTATCGCATTTCCGATGAAATCTGTACCTCCAGTCCCGATACATGACATGCGATTCCTGCACATCTCAAAATTCCGTATACAACTTTCTGAATACCATTTTGGCTGCCGAACCATTTTGTCGGAAGCTGTGCTCCCACCTTTAACTGTACATGCTCACAACGTCCCTGACGACGTTCTTCCAACATTTTTTGCAGCATCTGCACCAAATCTTCGGTCAAATACTCAGCCTCACGAATATGCGTAGAATGCGAATCCTTCGAGTACGCCATCATAACCGCAACCATATCTTCCAGCTTTTGTCCCGCTTCTAATACTTCAAGCGACATTTCTTTTACGTCTGCAGATGCTCGTTCATCCTGATAAATCAAATCTGAACGATTTTTAATAATATATAAGGGAGAACCAAATCCATGTGTCATATGATGCAGGAACAAATCACGTGTCTTATCTGCTGCCGATGCCTGTTCCTGTATCTGCTCCAAATCCTTCATGTAATAGTACTCATCTGTGCAGTCATACAGCCACATGACATATCCGGTCAAATCCCCGTTTTCTTTCAACTCAGAAACAACAATATTACAAATCTTTCCATTATGTTCCAACACATCATGATTGTGCAAATAAATCAATTCCACAATCACTTCACTCTCACCCGGCTGTGTCAGCTCCGGACACAACATTGCAGCAATCGAATTATAAAACTTTACCTTTCGTTCGCTATCCAATATAATATAGCCTTCTCCGAGCTCATCTAAAATCGTCTCGCGTGCAATCTCGCCATCATCCAAGAAATGGTATTTTTTATTATACCGATACGTCAACAGACATGAAGCTACCAAAAGCGAAGGTCCCAGATCAAAACCTCCTGTCACACCGGCCAGATTAAACAAGCTTGCCGCAAAAGGTAAGACACAAGAAAATGCCACAAGCGAAATACAACTATCCTTTTCTCTTCTCTGACGAACGACAATACCTACATACAAAATGGCAATCATCAAAAACGTCAAATACGTCATAAATACATAGCCAAGCGGCATTAAACCGTAGCGAATCTGGATTGCCAGCGGTTTTTCTGTTGCCGTAAATTCATGGAACAGCAAATTTACATTTTCATCATTAAACAAAAATACGACAAACACACCACTGATTATTCCCAGCACAATCGTCTGCCACTTATGTATTTGATAGTCACAAAACATCGCTATCAAATGTAACATAAAACTCAAAAACAATAAGCTCGATACCATCTGTGAACGTGTCGCCCATTGACTACTCTGCACAGATGTCGTAGACAACGCTTCCAGATATCCATATATATTTAACACTGCGCAAATCGACGCCAATAGCAACACTCGCTGCTTCACCGTATTCTTTTCTGTATATATGCGGTAAATCACCCAAAACGATGCCAGAAATACTATAAATTGAATAAATCTTACGGTTGCATACACGATATTTATCATAAATCATCCCTCATTTTCCATAGTTTCAGTCACTATTATTGTACATTTTTTCAGGCATAATGTAAAGTAATTACACAAAAAGACTCCGTTTCCGCCAAAAAAATGATGTAAATTTCAAATGGACAGATGTATAAACATACATCTGCCCATTTGTATTGAAAGAATTCATAGGAAGGCTTTTTAATTTTGGGGAATTTCTCCTATTTGAATCATATAATCACTCTCTTCCAGTGTATAATAAATCACATTCCCCATCTTCGGATACCCCATCCCCATAGCCTGAGCCTT
>JAGAOE010000001.1 GCA_017623885.1 Eubacterium sp.
ATAGAACAAGGAGATAATATATGCCTTTTGGTTATGGATTTTATTGGGACCCGACATATATGCTGGTGCTGATTGGTGCTGTGATATGTATGTTGGCGTCAGCGAAGGTGCGCTCGACCTACCGGCGATTTTCGTGTGTACAGAGTGCGAGTGGAATGACCGGTGCGCAGGCAGCAGAGCAGCTTTTGCGCGCAGCGGGAATTTATGATGTACAGGTTTGCCATGTATCCGGTAATCTGACCGATCATTACGATCCGCGTAGCCGTACACTTCGCTTGTCAGATAGTGTATATGGTTCGCGTTCTGTTGCAGCAATCGGAGTGGCGGCACACGAGTGCGGACATGCGATTCAGCATCAGAAAAATTATTTTCCTTTAAATTTGCGCAGTGCCATTGTGCCGGTTGCAAATATCGGTTCAACACTTGCGTGGCCGCTGATTTTGATCGGATTGCTGTTTACCAGTAATACGGGAAGCTTGTTTATACAGCTTGGTATCATGGCATTTTCGTTTGCGGTATTGTTCCAGCTCGTGACACTTCCGGTGGAATTTAACGCTTCCGGTCGCGCGCTTGTCATGCTGCGGGAGATGCATATTCTGAATGAAAACGAGTTGCCGAAGACGCGAAAGGTACTGCGTGCAGCAGCCTTGACCTATGTGGCGAGTGCGGCAGCAGCGATTTTACAATTATTGCGATTAGTGCTTTTATTTGGAGGAAGAAATGACCGTGACTAATGCGGGAAAAGTGAACGAAAGAGAATTAGTACTGGATATTTTATTGCTTGTGACAAGAGATGGTGTGCATGCACATTTAGCGCTCGGTCAGGTGATGGAAAAGTATCAGTATTTGGATAAAAAGAGTCGTGCATTTATCAGCCGTATGGCACAGGGCACGCTGGAGCGAATGCTGGAATTGGATGCGGTGTTGAATCAGTATTCGAAAACACCGGTGAAAAAAATGAAGCCGGTGATTCGCTGCATTATGCGAAGTGCCGTGTATCAGATTTTATATATGGATAGTGTGCCGGCATCGGCTGCCTGTAATGAGGCCGTGCATCTTGCAGGAAAGCGTGGGTTTGCAGGGTTGAAAGGATTTGTGAATGGCGTACTTCGCGCGATTGTCAGGGCAAAGGATGCGGATGCCATCAGTTATCCGGATGAACAAAAAGAACCGTCTGCGTATTTGTCAATCTGCTATTCGATGCCGGAATGGATTGTAACAAAGTGGATCGACGATTATGATTATGCAACTGCAAAAAAGATGTGTGAAGCATTGTTGAAGCAGCGTGGAACAGCGATACGTGTGAATCGGGAAAAGACTACGACGGAGCAGTTGCGGACAGAGCTGGAACAAGCTGGAATTTGCGTGGAAGAGACGGAATTTGAAGATGCACTGCTGATATCAGGATATGATTATCTGGGTGCATTGCCGGCATTTGCGAGGGGCGATTTTTATGTGCAGGATTTGAGTTCTATGCAGGTCGCACATGCCGCACAGATTCAAAAAGGATGGAATATTATAGATGTCTGCGCCGCACCCGGCGGAAAGGCGATTCATGCTGCACAGCTCCTGCAGGGCAGCGGTAGTGTGGAAGCGAGAGATTTGACCGAGTATAAAGTGGATTTGATTTGGGATAACATCGACCGCTGTCAGGTGGAGAATATGACGGCAAAGGTCTGGGATGCCACTGTGTCAGATGAGACAAAAATCGCGTCTGCCGATTTGGTAATCGCAGATTTGCCGTGCTCCGGTCTGGGTGTGTTGCACGGAAAACCTGACATAAAATACAAGATGACCTTGCAGCAGACACAGGAATTGGCTGCGTTGCAACGACAGATTTTGTCAGTTGTGCAAAATTATGTAAAGGTCGGCGGCAGAATCGTGTATAGCACCTGTACGGTAAACCGTGCAGAAAATGAAGAAAATGCGGCGTGGTTTGCGCAAACCTATCCACAGTTTTCATTGGTGCAGGAGCAGCAGATTTTACCGAATGAGAAACAAGATGGATTTTATATAGCAGTATTTGACCGGAGAGCATAGCGCGTATGGAACAGATAGATGAAAAGATGGTATTAGAGGAAGCAGTTACGACGGAACGATTCGATTTAAAGTCAGCAGATTGGGAGCAGCTCAGTGCATATATGAATACTTTGGGCGAGAAAGCATTTCGTGCAAAGCAGATTTATGAGTGGATGCATGTAAAGCATGTTTCATCCATTGATGAGATGACAAATCTGTCAAAACAGCTTCGGGAAAAGCTGAAGCAGACCTGTACCTTTACAGTTTTAAAACAATTGGATGTACAGATTTCAAAACAGGACGGAACGCGCAAATATCTGTTTGGATTATCGGATGGAAATGTAATCGAGAGCGTACTTATGCGCTACAAGCATGGAAACAGTGTCTGCATTTCTTCGCAGGCAGGCTGTCGGATGGGCTGTCGCTTTTGTGCTTCGACGCTTGATGGCTTGGCGCGTAGTCTGACACCGGCAGAAATGTTAGAACAGATTTACAGAATCGGATGTGATATCGGAGAACGAATTTCCAATGTGGTCGTTATGGGAAGCGGAGAACCACTGGACAATTATGAAAACTTGCTGGTGTTCATCCGAATGCTGACCGATGTACACGGACTGAATATCAGCCAGCGCAACCTGACGGTATCTACATGCGGACTCGTACCGCGTATGCGCCAGCTCGCGGATTTGCAGCTTCAGATTACACTTGCATTGTCGCTGCATGCATCTTCGCAGGAAAAGCGCTTGACGCTGATGCCGATTGCGAATAAATACGAATTGTCAGAAGTAATGGATGCATGCGACTACTATTTTGAAAAGACCGGAAGAAGAATGACATTCGAGTATTCACTGGTCGGAGGTGTCAATGATACCGACGAGGATGTCGAGGGTCTGTGCAGATTGCTGAAAGGAAAAAATTGTCATATCAATCTGATTCCCGTTAATCCGATAAAGGAGCGTGATTACGTGCAGTCGGAGCGTGATACGGTAGAGGCATTTCGCCGAAAGCTGGAGCAGCAGGGAATCAATGCTACGGTTCGTCGGGAAATGGGAAGAGATATAGACGGTGCCTGTGGTCAGTTGCGCAAGCGTCATATGGATGCTATGGATACAGAGACGACATAAACGAGAGAGGGAAGATGCCCTCTCTTGCTTTTTTTTGTGCACTGTGCTAACATATAAAAGGCTATGTCTGAATAGTTACAAGCATAGAAGAAAGGCAGGCGATAAAGGATGAAGACATTTTCTTTGACAGATGTCGGAAGAGTCAGAGAATCAAATCAGGATTACGTGTATATGTCTGAAAGTCCGGTGGGAAATTTACCGAATCTATTTATCGTGGCAGACGGTATGGGAGGCCATAATGCCGGCGATTTTGCATCGAAATATACAGTAGAGCAGATTGTGGCATATATCGAAAAGGCGCCGATGACCAGCCCGGTGGATTTGATCCGAGGAGCATTGAAAAAAGCGAATTCCAGTCTGATGGCGCAGGCAAAAAATGATGCAAGTCTGGCTGGCATGGGAACGACTGCTGTGATTGCGACGATAGTAGGGCACAGTCTTTATGTGGCAAATATAGGTGACAGCCGCCTGTATTTATTGCGAGATGAATTACAACAGATTACCAGAGACCATTCGTTGGTACAGGAAATGGTGCGGATGGGTGAGATGGATGCCTCAGAGGCAGTCGCACATCCGGACAAAAATATTATTACAAGAGCAGTCGGTGCATTCGAGGATTTGGAAATCGATTTTTTTGAACAACAGCTTCAGAGTGGAGACAGCATTCTGTTGTGTACGGATGGATTGACGAATATGGTAGATGACATGTCTATTTGCCAGATTTTACAGACCGGGCGCGATGTCGTAGAGCGTGTGCAGCGTTTGGTAGAGGAAGCAAATCGTGGCGGTGGAAAAGATAACATTACAGTGGCGATTATAGAAGTAAACGAAACGTAACTCTGAAGGTACTGAATAGTTACGAATAATATCAGAAATGAATATTTTGAGGTGAGAGAATGTTAGAGATCGGAACATTTGTGGCAGATCGCTATGAAATATTGGAAAAAATCGGAGCCGGCGGTATGTCCGATGTATACAAGGCAAAGGATCAGGTGCTGGGACGTTTTGTGGCAGTAAAGGTATTAAAGGCAGAATTTGCAGAAGACGTAAATTTTGTGACAAAATTTCATACGGAAGCCCAGTCGGCAGCAGGTTTACAGCATCCGAATATCGTAAATATCTATGATGTCGGCAGCGAAGAACATATGCACTTTATTGTCATGGAATATGTAGAGGGCATTACATTAAAGACCTACATTGAGAAAAAGGGTCAGTTGAATTATAAAGAGGCAATCAGTATTGCGATTCAGGTAGCGCGTGGTATCGAGGCAGCGCATCACAATAATATCGTGCATCGTGATATCAAGCCGCAGAATATTATGATTTCCCATGAGGGAAAGGTAAAGGTCACAGATTTTGGTATCGCCAGAGCTGCGACATCGAACACAATTCACTCAGATGTGATGGGTAGTGTGCACTACACTTCACCGGAGCAGGCGCGGAATGGCTTTGTTGACGGCAAGAGTGATATCTATTCGCTCGGTATCGTTATGTATGAGATGGTGACCGGACGTGTGCCGTTTGACGGTGATACGACCGTGGCGATTGCGATTCAGCATTTGCAGGAGGAGATGGTAGTTCCGTCAGTATATGCGGAGGATTTGCCGGTCAGTCTGGAAAAGATTATTTTAAAGTGTACACAGAAGAGTCAGGATCGTCGCTACGCTACGATGGAAGATTTGCTGGAAGATTTGAAGCATGCATTGATGGAGCCGGACAAAGATTTTGTAGTAATCGGTACGAGTGTAAATCAGGCAAAAACGACGGTGATTCCGGCAGAAGAAATTCGAAACATCAAAGAGCAACCGGCAAAAGCGTATGTGCCGGCAGAGCGTCCGGCTGCAAAGCCGATGTATGAGGATGATGACGAGGACGATGATGATAACGAAGGATTTCTGAATCCGAAAATGGAAAAAATCGTTACGATACTGGGTCTTATCACAGCAGTTATTATTATCGTAATTATTATTTATCTGATTGGCAGCATGGTTGGTCTCTTTGGAGGCGGTAACCAAAAGAAGGAAGAAGAAAAGCCGCCGGTACAGGAAGAAGTAGTAGAAGATACCGGTAAATCAGAGATGATTGACTTGCGCGGAAAGAGCTTCGAAGAGGCAAAGAGTGCGTTGGAGGCACTGGGCTTAAAGATTTATCAGTCTTCGACACAGGAATCCGAGGAATATGCGGAGGGTCAGATTATTTCACAGGATATTCAGCCGGGTGATATGGTAGAAGAAGGTACGATGATTCATGTGACCGTCAGCAGCGGCAAGGGCGAGAGCGAAATATCTGTACCGAACGTAGTCGGCTATACAGATAATGCAGCAATTGGTATGCTGCAGGATGCAGGACTGGATTATAACAGAGAGTATGAGAGCTCTGATACGGTTCCGGAAGGAACGGTCATTCGCCAGACACCGGAAAGCGGTCAGATGGCAATGGAGGGAACGAAAGTAACGATTGTAGTCAGCCAGGGTAAAGAATCTGTGACCGTTCCTGATTTAGTAAACAAGACAGAAGAAGAAGCGCGACAGGCACTTGAGAGTGTCGGCTTGCAGGTCGGAACAGTCAGCACCGATTACAGTGATACGATCGAAGAAGGAAAGGTCATGGACCAGAGCGAGATTTCCGGTAAGACCGTATATAGCGGAACGAAGGTAAATATCGTAGTCAGCATGGGTCAGAAAGAGATTCTCTATATGTTCCGTGCAAATGTAAAACTTCCGAATGATGATACAGTCGTATCCGCAAATATCGAGTTGCAGGATGCAGATGGAAACGTATTAGACAGTTGGGAAAATGTATCGACTGCATCGTTCCCGTTCTCTATCGAAGTGTTGAACATTCAAAGCGATAACGGTACACTGATTATCGAATGGGTGATGGAAGACGAAGAAGGAAACGTAACGACGAGTATACAAAATTCGCCGCAGAGCTTCCCGCAGCAAAATTAGGAAAAGGAATCTTTGCACATGCAGGGAAAAATACTAAAAGGAATTTCCGGATTTTACTACGTTCATGTAGTAGAATCCGGAATTTATGAATGTAAGGCAAAAGGGATTTTCCGCCAGCAGGGAATCAAGCCGCTGGTCGGTGATCTGGTGGAAATCGATATATTAGATGAAGAAGAAAAAACCGGCAGTATTGTACAGATACTGCCGCGTTTAAATGCGCTGATACGTCCGGCGGTCGCGAATGTAGATATGGCATTGATTGTATTTGCGGCAGCGACACCTGATCCGAACTTTAATTTATTGGATCGTTTTCTGGTGCTGATGGCACGACAGGGTGTTCCGGTGTGCATTTGTTTTAACAAGTCTGACCTTATTTCAGAGGAGACGCGACGTGCATATGCCGCAGGTTATGAAGCCTGTGGTTATCCGGTGGAATTCATCAGTGTCAAAAAGGATGATGGAATCGATCGGCTGATGCGTCATTTGCAGGGCAAAACGACAACGATTGCCGGACCGTCCGGTGTGGGAAAATCCTCGTTGATCAATCGACTGCAGCCGGAGATTCAGATGGAGACCGGCGCAGTTTCAAAAAAGATAGGAAGAGGAAAGCAGACGACGAGACATACACAGTTGATACACATCACCGGAAATTCCTATATTATGGATACACCGGGCTTTTCATCGCTTTACCTTCCGCAAATGGAAAAAGAGGAATTGCAGCAGTATTATACAGAGTTTGAAAGCTATGAACCGTATTGCAAATTTCAGGGATGCAGTCATATCAGCGAGCCGTCGTGCGGCGTGAAAGAAGCACTTGAGGAAGGGAAAATCTCAAGGCTGCGTTATGAGAATTATGTACAGTTGTACGAGGAGCTGAAAGAGCAGGAGAAAAACAAATATTAGACAGGCAAAACAGATGGCAGGAAAACAACGAATTTTGATTGTCAGCGGTGGTCAGATAGAAGATGCATTTGTGACCGCGTTGCTGGAAGAGAATAAATATCATATGACGATTGCATGTGATCGCGGAATGACATATTTCAAGCGTTCCGGGCGATTGCCGGATTTGATTTTGGGAGATTTTGATTCTGCAAATGCGGCTGAGCTGGAATACTTTCAAACACAGACAGACGTAAAAATCGAACAGTTCCCGAAAGAAAAAGACTGGACAGATACCGAATTAGCGGTGCGGCGTGCCTTGGAGCTTTCGCCGATGCAGATAGATCTGGTAGGCGCGACCGGAAGCAGACTGGATCATGTACTCGGCAATGTGCAGTTACTTGCGCTGGGACTGGAGCATAAGACCACGATTTATTTATTGGACGCACATAATCGGATTCGTTTGGTTGATGGTCCGATTGCGATAAAGAAAACGGAGCAGTTCGGTGATTATATTTCACTCATACCGTATGCCGGTGCAGTGCAGCAAGTGACGCTTCGCGGAATGAAATATCCGTTGGATCAGGCGACGCTCACACCGGATATTACGCTTGGAATCAGCAATGAAATCGTAGAAGAAACGGCGTATATAACCTTTGCAGACGGGAAACTGCTCGTAATGGAAACAAAAGATTAACAAAAGATTCGTAAAAGATAAAAATAGTAGTTGACTCTACCCTTTAGGGGAGTATATATAATCCTTCTTGTAGAAAAACAAGGAGGATTATTTTTATGAGCAAATCGTGTATGGAAGTACGAAATGTCAGCAAATCCTTTCACGGAAGAAAGGTCGTGGACGGATTGTCGCTGGAAGTGAAGGAAGGTGAAGTGTTTGGATTGCTCGGACACAACGGAGCAGGAAAATCGACAACAATTGAAATGATTTTAGGATTAAAACAGCCGGATTGCGGAGAAGCTTTGATTTTAGAAAAAAAGGCATCGAAACATCGCAAGTATATTTTTGAGCGCGTTGGTGTACAGCTTCAGTCATCTGCATATCAGGAGAGTATTCGCGTGGACGAGGTGTGTCAGGAATATGCATCACTTTATTCAAATCCGGCAGATTACAAAAAGCTTTTACAACAGTTTGGTTTGGAGGGATTGGAAAAGTCGCTGGTTATGAAACTGTCCGGCGGAGAGCGTCAAAAGCTTTCGGTCGTTCTGACACTGATCGGAAATCCGGACATTATCTTTTTGGATGAGTTGACGACCGGACTGGATGTTGCAGCGCGCAGAGAAGTGTGGAGAACGTTAAAGCAACTGCGAGAGCGTGGCATGACAATATTTCTGACGACACATTATATGGAAGAAGCAGAAGCGTTGTGTGATCGAATCGCACTTATTCGAAAGGGAAAGAAAGTAATAGAGGGAACGGTGGAAGAAGTGATTAAAAATTCACCGTATGATACGTTAGAAGAAGCATATTTGTGGTATATGGATGAGGAGGTAATCGTCTAATGTTAAAACGTTTTTTGCAGATGTATAAAGTAGAACAGAAATTATTTTTCAGAAGCCCCGATGTTTTTATTTTTAATTTGTGTATGCCTGTGGTAGTATTGTTTTTAATAGGACTGATTGCGGGCGATAAAATGGCAGGAGACAGTGCAATGACTTATCTGCAGAGCACATTTGCAGCCGTGAGCGCGGTGGGTATTTGCTGCTGTGCATTTATGAGTATTCCGATTGTATTGGTTGATTACAGAGATAAAAAGATATTGAAACGATTTTATTGCAGTCCGTGCAGTCCGCTTCGTCTGCTGACGGCTGACCTGATTTGCAGCGCAGTGTTGGCGGCGCTATCAGCAATTTGTGTGGCTATCGTAGCTTGCGTCGTATTCGGGTATCGTATGCAGGGAAGTGTGGCTGCTTATATCGGAGTTTGGGTGCTGACGATGTTATCAATGTTTTCGATTGGATTACTGGCGGCGAGTGTGTGCCGCACGACAAAAAGCCTGAATGTTGTGACCAGTATTTTGTATTTTCCGATGCTGCTTTTTAGCGGAGCGACGATTCCGTATGAACTGTTTCCCGAAGGAATGCAGATGGTTGTGAAATACTTGCCGCTCGGAGTCGGAATTCGTGCGATGAAAGCAGTCAGTATGGGAACGGAAGCAGCAATCGGAAGTGAGTTACTTGTGCTGATTGTGATTGCGGTCGTGTGCAGTCTGATTGCAGTGAAAACTTTCCGCTGGGAGTAAATGGTTTTAGAGTGAAGAAATACAGCTATTTGCAAAACTCTGATTTTCTATGTTGCATTATGCAGCAAAGTAAACGAAGAGTTTTGCAAACGCCTGGTAAAAAATAGAAAACGAGGTGAAGAAGAATGGAACGAAAAAATTTGCGAATGTATGAACCGCATGAATCGTGTGAACCAAAAACGGTTGATCATTTATATAAAATCGGAATGTTTGCGCAGATGAATCACGTTACGATAAAAACATTGCGGTTTTACGAAGAGCAGGGGCTGCTTGCACCTGCTCACGTAGACCCGGATAATGGTTACCGCTATTATACGTTAAATCAGATGGAGATTATCCATCGGATTACCGCATTAAAACAGGCGGGATTTACTTTGGAAGATATTCGGCATATCAACAGCGGTACAGATGAAAATCTATTGCTGCAAAAGAAAAAATCACAGTTGCTTTCAAAGATTGCAGAACTCACAAAACAGGTGGCGGCAATTGACGGCTATCTGATCGGACATCAGCAGTCTCTGGTCAATCCGGTACTGATGAAAACATTGCCTAAGACGACTTGCGTAGTTATGAAAAAACGAATTGAGTCCTACGATGAACTGTTTGACTTGATGCCGACGATGGGCGCAGAAATGGAGCGTTGTGGTTATGAATGTGCACTTCCGGAGTATTGTTTTATCCGATATGTAGAAAATGGGTATAAGGAGAAAGATATACTCGTGGAAATCTGTGAGTCCGTGACCGCAGAGCGAGAAGCGACTGATTTGATACAATGCAAAGAGATAGAAGAAGTAAATGCCGCATGTATTTTTCACAAAGGCTCCTATGACCGATTACAGGATTCTTATGAAATGGTGCTTCGTTATATAGAGGAAAACGGCTATGAGATATGCGGTAGTATTCGAGAGAGTTATATCGATGGTGTATGGAATAAAGAGACAGAGGAGGAGTGGTTGACAGAAATACAGGTACCGGTTCGGTAAGGATTGGTAACAGTTCAGACGCGCCATTCGCAAAAACGCCTTTGCAAGGCTCGCCGCTGCTATCGCAGCTACTTTTGCTCATACCTCGGCGCTCATCTCATGAACAAGAGAACAGGCTCATTCATGCAAGCATGGTGAGTCTGTTTTCTTGTTCATGGCTGAACTGTTACAATTGTTCTTAAAAGAATATGACAAATGATTGACATGCATAAAAAAAAGAGTGTACCATAGAGAGACAATAGAGTAAACGGAAGGAAATGATAACTATGAAAAAGTATGATGTAGTTGCATTGGGAGAGCTCTTGATTGACTTTACAGAAAATGGTACAAGTGAACAGGGAAATCCGATATTTGAGGCGAATCCGGGCGGCGCACCCTGTAATGTGCTGGCGATGTTAAATAAAATGGAACATCGGACAGCATTTATCGGAAAAGTGGGTGATGACATGTTTGGACATCAGCTAAAAGCAGCGATTGAAGAGGTCGGAATCGACACGGTCGGATTGCATTGGGACAAAGAAGTGCATACGACACTGGCGTTTGTGCACACGGCGCCGGACGGAGACCGCGATTTTTCATTTTATCGAAATCCGGGAGCAGACGTGATGCTGACAAAGGATGAGGTGGATGAAGCGTTGCTAAAGGATTGCCGCATTTTCCATTACGGAACGCTGTCCATGACACATGAGAGTTGTCGTGAGGCGACACGCTACGCGATTGCGCTGGCAGAACAGGCAAATGCGATTTTATCCTTTGACCCGAATCTGCGTGAGCCGTTATGGGAATCACTGGATATCGCGCGCGAGCAGGTAGATTATGGATTGAGACATTGTCATATTCTTAAAATTTCAGATAATGAAATTCAATGGTTTACAGGTGAAGAAGATTATGACAAGGGAATCAGACTGCTGCAGGAGCAGTATCAGATTCCCTTGATTTTGTTGTCTATGGGGCGAGAAGGAAGCAGAGCCTATCAAAAAGATGTGTGTGTAAAGCTGCCGGCGGTACTGCGTGACAATACGATAGAGACGACCGGCGCGGGCGATACATTTATGGGCGCATGTCTGCATGCAGTGCTGGAGAGTGGATGCGAAAGCCTGAAGGATTTTTCAGAGCAGGAGCTGACAGAGATGTTGCGATTTGCAAATCATGCAGCGTCACTCATAACGACGCGAAAGGGTGCACTTCGTGTGATGCCGAGCCGTCAAGAAGTAGCGAAAGAGATGGAATAAAAAATAGAGCAAAAAAAATGATAAGAGCGAAAACGTAAGAAAGGGAGTAACGTATGTATAAAAAAATATTTATGGATCAGTGTGGTTATCAACCCGAAATGAAGAAGTATGTGACATTTTGTGCAACAGAGCCGGTGACATTTTCCGTATTAAAAAGTGATGGCAGCCCGGTTTTAGAGTCTGTGGCAGAACGTCGCATCGAAAACGAAGCAGCACAGGAAGTCAATTATATCGGAGACTTTTCGCAGGTTTGTGAAGCAGGAAAATATTACATAAAGGCAGTCGGACTGGGCGAATCGGACATCTTTGAAATCGGAGAGAATGTTTATTTGGATGCATTCCAAAAAGCAGTGCATTTCTTTTATTTGCAGAGATGTGGCTGTGAGCTGACGCCGGAGCGCGCAGGAATTTTTGCGCATAAGGCCTGTCATACGACAAAAGCAGTCGTATATGGTACAAAAGAGACCGTAGAAGTGTCCGGCGGATGGCATGATGCGGGAGACTATGGCAGATATATCGTACCGGCGGCGATGACCGTGGCACAGCTATTGTTTGCATGGGAGGCAAATCCGTCTCTGACAAAACAGTATGGAGATGAGACGGGCGAGTTGCCGACATATCTTTCAGAGATAAAGTATGAGCTGGACTGGATGCTGAAAATGCAGCGTGCAGATGGTGCAGTATATCATAAAGTGAGCGCATACCGATTCTGCGGATTTATTATGCCGGAGGAGGAGACGGATGAACTGGTACTCAGTCCGGTGTCAGTGACTGCGACTGCAGACTTTGCGGCAGCGATGGCGATGGCAGTTCGTTTCTTTGCACCGTTTGATGCGGCGTATGCACAAACATTGGAAAATGCTGCGAAGCGTGCGTATGAAGCGATAAAGACAATGGAGCAGCCGGGCGGTTTCCACAATCCGCCGGAAATCGTGACGGGAGAGTACGATGACGCATGTGATGTGGACGAGCGCTATTGGGCAGCAGCAGAATTGTATAAAGCATTTGGAGAGAAGCAGTATCGGGAAGATTTCGAAGCACTTGCGCAAGAGAAAATTCATCATGGCTATGGCTGGCGTGACATGGGAAGCTATGGAAATCGTGCCTATTTATCTACGACCTTTGAGATAAATGAAGAATTATGCAAACGCATAAAAGAATCCATGTTAGCACTGGCAGATGAACGTTTTGCGATTGTGGAAAATGATGGGTACGGAACCGCGCTTCGCAAGAGTGAATACGCGTGGGGAAGTAATCTGGATACGGCGAATCATGGCTTACATTTATGCGATGCATATCGTCTGACAGGAGAACAAAAATATTTAGAGGCAGCGAGACAGCAGATCCATTACCTGCTTGGAAGAAATCCGATGGGACGATGCTATCTGACCGGTTGCGGTACAGAACCGATTTTGAGACCGCATCACAGACCGTCCGGTTTTCTTGGAACAGCGATGCCCGGTATGCTTTCAGGTGGCCCGTGTGACTGGCTGGCAGATGAGGTCGTAAAGGAGATATTTACGAAGGATACGCCGCCGGCAAAGGCATTGGCAGATATGACCGGCAGCTATTCGACGAATGAAGTGACGATTTACTGGAATTCTGCATTTGTACAGTTACTGTGCGAGACACTGCAACAGTAGGAAATGTTTCATAAATAGACCGAGCGAAGGAGAAAACGGAAAATGTTTCAAAAACATGACATCTCGCGCAATGCCTGCCAGTTATTTGGCGGGCAGTCGAGTTGCGGATATGACTGGTGGTGGCATTCTTTTACCGCACATCACGAAAAAACAGGGGAAGAAAAAGCGTTCTTTATTGAATACTTTTTGTGTAATCCGGCATCAGGCAGTGATAAGCCAACGCTGGGACAGCTTCCTGACAACAAACAGAATGGCATACGCCCTTCTTATCTGATGGTAAAAGCAGGTACATGGGGAGAAGACGCGGCGCAATTACATCGTTTTTTCGGATGGAAGCAGATCAATGTATCTTTTGGTGTACCGTTTATGGTAAAGGCGGACGATTGCTTTTGTACAGAAACGGAAATGTATGGCTCTGTGGCTGTGACACAAGAAGATGCAAACGCACATCCGGAATGGATGTGTGAGTCCGGACAGATGTCATGGAACTTAAAAATCGATAAGAAAACCGCATTCAACGTAGGCTACGGAGCGGGCGCACTGTTTCGCAAGCTGCAGTTATTTGAGATGTTCTGGCACGTAGAAGGAATGAAAACAGCATATAGCGGAACTGTGGTATGGAACGGAGAGACATATCGCGTGACGCCGGAGCGCAGCTACGGCTATGCAGATAAAAACTGGGGAAAGAATTTTACCTCTCCCTGGGTTTGGCTCTCATCCAATCATCTGACGAGTAAAAAGACCGGAAAAGTCTTGGAAAACAGTGTGTTTGATATCGGCGGCGGATGTCCGAAAATTGGGCCGGTTGCGTTAAAACGAAAACTGTTGTCTGCTTATTGGTATGAAGGTAAATGCTATGAATTTAATTTTTCAAAGTTTTGGACATTTACGCGGACAAAATTTGATTGTAAGGAGACGGATACACAGATTATCTGGCACGTGGAACAGCGCACGTGGAGAAATCGGATGGTGACAGATATTACTTGCGAAAAAAAGGATATGCTACTGGTGAACTATGAGGCGCCGACCGGTGAGAAGAGACATACACGTCTTTGGAATGGTGGCAACGGAACCGGAACGATTCAGCTCTATCATTGCGGAAAGCTGGTAGATGAAGTGTATGCACAAAATATTGGCTGCGAATACGGGGAGTATGATAGATGAGAAGAAATTAAGAAGGTTGCCGTGAAAAGATATCATAACCTGACACAAGGTGTCAGGTTATGTGTGTTATATTGTTTG
>JAGAOE010000152.1 GCA_017623885.1 Eubacterium sp.
ATGCCAGACCATTTACAAAAGAATCCTTATTATATAGAGAGATTTTTGAAAAGTATTATCCGGGTCAGTCTGAGATGGTTGCAGATTTCTGGATGCCGAACAGGGAGTGGGAAGGTTGCGATGTAAATGATCCGTCAGCAAGAGTTCTTTCAAACTATGGGGATAGCGGAAAGTAATCAGTCATAATAATAAAATGAATGATAGAAAATATCTCAGCTTCGTGGTACACTAATGCTATGGACGAGAAAATTCTGGGACTTTATGCAGAAATCAAAGTGCTGGAACAGGAAAATCTGTTCCGGCATTTTTTTATGCAATTATCAAAAGAACGACAACAGAAAATAGAAAACTGCAAAACACACGCCGGACAACTGCAGTCCCTGGGCGCATGGTCGCTGATGAATTATGGTTTGCAAACTTGCGCAGGCAGATGCGAACGCGACAGTATGATTGCATATGGGGTACATGGAAAACCATATCTGCGTGCAGAGACGCAAATTTTCTTTAATCTGTCACATTCCGGTGATTATGTGCTGGCGGTCTTTGCGCCGGTCGAAGTGGGTTGTGACATTCAAAAGCGGGTAGAACGAACGCAGAATACACGGATGGCAGAGCGGTTTTTCACGAGGCAGGAGCAGTGTGCAATGAAACAGGGCACAGATTTTTTCCGCATTTGGGCGAGGAAGGAGAGTTATCTGAAGTGGTGTGGAGACGGAATGGCACGTGATTTGCGTTCGGTAGATGTGACGGCATCTGTCGGGATGGATGGAACATGCTTTGAAGACATGGCATTTCAAGACGCAAGCGGTGCAGCTTATGTGCTGGCAGTGTGTCACGCTGCAGAGCAAAGATTACCCATATTATGGAAAAAGATAGATTTGAAAGAGGTGTATGAGAACGATGGCAAAACAAAAGGAAGTAAAAACAAATGCGATGCGTATTTTGGAGCGGATGAAGCTGCCGTTTACGCATCTGACATATGAATGCAAGGAATTCGAGGATGGGATTCAGATTGCTGACCTGCTTGGACTTCCGCATGAAAAGGTGTATAAAACACTGGTGACAATCGGTGCGAGCAAAAATTATTTTGTTTTTGTGATTCCAATCGAAGCGGAACTGGATTTGAAGGCAGCAGCACGTGCGGTCGGGGAAAAATCGGTTGCGATGATTCCGGTGAAAGACATTTTGCAGATTACCGGATATATTCGCGGTGGTTGTACTGCGGTCGGGATGAAAAAGCAGTATGTGACACGTATTGACAGCTCTGCGAAAGAGCGTGATACGATGATTGTGAGCGGCGGAAGAATCGGTTCGCAAATCGAGCTGGCTCCGGAACATTTATGCATGGCTGCGCAGGCAGAGTATGCCCCGTTGACGAAATGATTTTGTAAAAAGTCACTTTACGATGAAAGATAAAGATGCTACAATAATGATATAAGAGTAGCTATGTGACAAGAACTTAAATGAGAGAAGGAGGTGAGTGTATGAGTAGTATTTCTGGAATTCATGGCAGTTCGTATACTTTTTATGGAAAATTTGCCAGCGGCAAAAAAGTACAGAACGCAGCGGACGGTGCATCAGAGTTAGCGATTATCGAAAAAGAGAATGCGCAGATTCGTGGTATGCAGGCCGGTGCGAACAACATGAGCAGCGCAAAAGATGTATTAAATATTTCGGATGGCGCGCTCGGCGGAGTGACGGATTATTTGCAGCGCATGCGTGAATTAGCACTTGGTGCGGCAAATACAGCGATTATGGGTCCTTCCGAGGTACAGGCGATTCAGCAGGAGATTGACCAGCTAAAGCAGGGCATTGCAGACATCGCATCGCAGACGCAGTACAATGGAATGAACATATTGAACGGTGGTCAGAGCCAGTATCAGCTCGCGGTTGATGCGAATGGAAATTCGACCGGATTTTTGGCAGGAAATGCGACTTTGCAGGCACTTGGTATCGCAGACTTTGATGTGACGAAAGAGTTTGATTTGGATGCGATTGATGAGGCGATTGCAAAGGTGAGCAGTCAGCGCAGCAGCATGGGTGCAAAGAGCAATGCACTTGACCATGCACTTCGATACAATTCCGGTGCAGTATACAATTTGACCAGTGCAAAGAGTAAACTGGAGGATTTGGATTATCCGAAGGCGATATCTGAGCAGAAAAAGAAAGAGACATTGCAGACCTATGCGATTATGATGCAGAAGCGTCAGCAGCAGGATGCGGCTCGTCAGGCG
>JAGAOE010000019.1 GCA_017623885.1 Eubacterium sp.
GTTTCTGTATCAACGTCAGCGCAATCATATCATTGTTGCAGAAAAATGCAGTCGGCATATTTTCTTTCGGCAATTTCAGATAACGCTCCTCATCATAGCTTCCGGTCTGTCTGTCACGGTCATCCAAGAGCCATTCCTCTTTGACTTCCATTCCACGTTCCATCGCCGCCTTTAAATAACCAAAATAACGGTCATCAATACTGGCTGTCGCCAGTCTGGTTCCTACAAAACCGATTTTTTCATGTCCAAGCGAAAACAGATAACTGGTCATCTGATAACCGCCCATCATATTGTTGCTCACGACAGCATCACAGTCTCCGTCTACGCCAATCGTATCCATAAATACCATCGGTACGCGCACCTTTTCACGCAAAAACCGTACATATTCTGTCTGAAAGCTTCCCATGACAATCAATGCTTCCACTTTTTCTTCTGCGACCATCTTTGGCATCTGAAGCGAGCATTCATCTTCATAGCCGATGATCTCTAACATCGTAAAACAATTTTTCTGCATCGCACTCTGTGCGGTCTGCTGATAAAGCTGCCAATAAAATGATTTATTTTCATCTACATAGCGTTCTGCGACAGCCACACCCAGTGTATAACTTTTTTTATCTGTGACTTTTGTTTCGCTGACAGATTTTACATATCCCATCTCTTCTGCCAACTCACATATTTTTGTACGCATTTCGTCACTGACACCCTTTTGCCCTGAAAGTGCCTTTGATACTGTTACGGTACTGACACCTACCACTTCCGCGATATCTGCCAATTTTACTGCTTTGGCCATTTCTGAAATAACCTCTTTCCCTTTTTTTAACTTAATTTAATTTTTTATCCAAAAATTTTTTATCTAATTATAAATGTAATTCTTTTCACTGTATTTGTCAACTACAGAACCGCGCAGATGCATATTTAAACGCATCCGCGCGGCTTAGCTGTTTCGTAATTATTCCGTACCTTCTTAAATTACGCTGTTTCTTTTATTTTTTCTTAAACTCCAATATCTGCGCCTGAAAATCTCCCCACATTCGCGGCAAAATCAGTCCTGCCTGCATGAGTGTGGCACCGAGATACTCTTTTTTGTCATATAGATAAACAGCATCTGCATCCAATCCCTGTAAATAGATTTTTCTGCTGCGTCGATTCGGCTCATGCAATACCTGTATGAAAAATACGACTGCTTCCTCACGGTCTTTTGACACAATTTCATAACAGTCATACAGACGATTTTCCTGATACGATGCGATTCGGTAATAATCACCTTCCCGAACCAGCGCACCATACTTTTTATAGTCTGCAATCTGTCCCGGAATTTTTTTACGGTCGTCTTCTGAAATTTTGCAAGGATCCAGCTCATAGCCAAATGTTCCTGCCAATGCCACAACGCCGCGTGTCTCAAAAGGTGTCACTCTTCCCACTGTGTGGTTTGGACAATCTGACACATGCGCACCGATGACTGACAACGGATAAATCAATTGTGTACCTTCCTGTATGATCAGACGCTCTACCGCATCCGTGTTGTCCGAGCACCAAATCTGCGGACTGTAATATAACATTCCGGGATCAAATCTCGCGCCTCCGCCCGAACAGTTTTCAAGCAACAAATCAGGAAACTCCTGCAGCATTCGCTCCTGCAGCTCATACACTGCCAAGGTATGACGATGCGACAGCTCGCCCTGTCTGTCTGCCGGCAAATAGGTGCTGCCGATATCCGTGAGCTGACGATTCATATCCCATTTCACATAAGAAATATTTGCCGCCTGCAATGTTTTTCTCACACAGTCGTACACATAATCTACGACTTCCGGGCGGCTCAAATCCAGCACATACTGCGCACGGCACAAAGAAGCGGTACGATTTTTTAGCTGCAACGCCCATTCCGGATGCGCACGATATACATCGGAATCCGGCGAAATCATTTCCGGCTCCAGCCAAATACCGAATTTCATACCCAGTGCATTCACTTCATCTACCAGATATTTTAATCCGCCCTTTAACTTTTCTTCATTCACATACCAGTCGCCCAGACTGCCCTCATCCGAATTGCGATGACCAAACCAGCCGTCATCCATGACCAGCATTTCAATGCCTAATTCCGCTGACTGTTTTGCCAGCTTCAACAATTTTTCTGTATCAAAATCAAAATAAGCGGCTTCCCAGCTATTTACCAATACCGGGCGCGGCTGATATTTGTATTTACTTCGAATCAAATGATTTCTGTACAAGTCATGGAAGGTTCGTGTCATTTTTCCAAGACCCTCATCTGAATAAACGCACACGACCTCCGGCGCCTGAAAACACTCACCGGGCTCCAGCTTCCAGCGGAACTGTTCCGGGTGAATTCCCATCACCATGCGAACCGTATCATGCTGGCAAAGCTGTGCTTTTGCCAGAAAATTGCCGGAATAGATAAAGTGCATCGCATACACACTACCGCTCGTCTGCGTGCATCCCGGAGACACAAGCGCAAGAAACGGATGGTCTTGATGCGACGATTCGCCGCGCACCGACTCCATTGTATAGCTGCCATAGCCCAGCGGTGTGCGGTTCATATGACGCTCTCGCGCCCACGAGCCATGCAAAGACAGCACCTCATACTGCTCGTTATCCATATCCAGACACGCAGATAATACACGGTCGATGTAGATGGCATCCGCACCGCCATTTATGATTTTCACACTGCGCATCACTGCATCGGAATCCGAAAAAATGCTGTATGACAACAACACGCGAATACCGGTCGGTATATCTTCCAGTGTGAGCTCCAATGTCTCACTATCCGTTCCCCAAGTCGCCGGAAGTCCGTCCAGTGCTTCTTTTCCATTGTAAATTCGATGGCTGACATAGGTAAGGTCCAGTCCCTGCTGTCCTGCTGCCGTCGTCACTGTGATACAGCTCTCGCGGAAATCACCGGTTCCGCCAAAAGCGTATTCCATCGGATAGCTGTCCAAAAATGCAACCTTTTCACGAAGGTTCGCAGAAGGTACAAACGGCGGCTCATCTATGCGCAGCAAATAGCTCAAATCAGTAGACTCCAATCGCTTACCGAAATAAATATGCCCTGCATATGCCCCATCTGCCAGTCCGATGACATAGCTCAGATTTTTTGTGTCCAATTTAAATACATTTGTTTTTTCATCAAATTGAATCATTTCCCCCACCTGCTTTTTTTATATTTGCGGCAACATGTCCTCTTTCAGTTTTTCCAATCGCTCGGTGGCATCTGTCAAAGAAGTTCCCTTCACACCAAAATAGTATTTGATTTTCGGTTCTGTTCCTGACGGGCGCACACAGCACCATGCATTGTCTTCCAATTCATAATACAACACATTTGACTGCGGTAATCCGGTCTTTTCCACAGCTCCTGAACACAAATCCGTCCGCCGGTCTTCCAGATAATCACGCACTGTCAGTACACGATATCCACCCAGCTCTTTCGGAGGTTGGTTTCTCGCATCCAGCATCATCTGCTGAATCTTTTTTGCACCCTCGACACCTTTTAAGGTCACGGTTGCCAATCCTTCTTTATAATAACCGTAAGTCTCATACATGTCCAGCATTGCATCCCATAATGTTTTACCTTTTGTCTTATAAAATGCAGCCACTTCACATAACAGCATCACTGCCGCACACGCGTCCTTATCGCGCGCATAGGTACCTGCCAGACATCCATAGCTTTCCTCCAGTCCAAACAAAAACTGATACGACTGCTTCTCTTCAAACCATTTCATCTGTTCGCCAATGTATTTAAATCCGGTCAGCACCTCTACCAGCTTTACGCCATACGCATTTGCAATCGCTTTTGCCATATCTGTCGTCACAATGGTCTCGACGAGTGCCGGATTTTCCGGCATTGTCTTTGTCGCAGTCCGCTCGCGCAAAATGTATTCTGCAATGAGCATTCCTGACATATTTCCGGTAAAGCTCACATATTCTCCGGTCTTAGTATCCTTCGCATAAACTCCCAGACGGTCTGCATCCGGGTCTGTCGCCAGCACGATATCAGCATCTACTTCCTTCGCCAGCTTCAGTGCCAGCGTCCATGCGTTCGCATCCTCCGGATTCGGATATGCCACAGTCGGGAATGTACCATCCGGTGCTTCCTGCTCTTTTACAATATATACCTGCTCAAAGCCCAGCTCTTTTAATACTCGGCGCACCGGAAGATTTCCCGTGCCGTGCAGCGGCGTGTAAACGATTCGAATATCCTTCGCCACCTGACCGATGATTTCCGGATGAATGCTTTGTTTTTTCAACTGCTCCATATATAAATCATCAAACGATTCTTCGATGGATACAAACAAACCACGTTCCTCTGCGTCGCTTTGCTCCATCGTTTTTACCTGTGAAAAAGAAGTCACTTTCGCTACTTCCGCTAAAATATTTTTATCATGCGGCGGTGTAATCTGTGCGCCGTCTTCCCAATAAACTTTATATCCGTTGTATTCTCTCGGATTGTGGCTGGCTGTTATAACGATTCCTGCGATACAGCCCAGTTCACGCACCGCAAACGACAGTTCCGGCGTCGGACGCAAACTCTGAAAACGATAGGTCCTGATGCCGTTTGCATTCAGGCACAAAGCTGCTTCTGTCGCAAATTCCGGTGACATCTGTCTGGAATCATAGGCGATTGCCACGCCTTTATTCGCACCGCCACAGGCAAGAATATAATTTGCCAAACCTTGTGTTGCCTGTCTGACCGTATAGATATTCATGCGGTTCGTACCTGCCCCAATCACACCGCGCAATCCTCCGGTTCCGAATTCTAACTGTCGATAAAAACGATCCTCAATCTCTGCATCCTGACCATTTAATGCCTTCAGTTCTTCTCTCGTCTGTGCATCAAAATACGGATCTGTGCACCACTGCTCATATACGTTTTGATATCCCATGTGTCGTTCCTCCTCTTTCTTTTTAACTGTATTCTGACTCTATAGCGATTAACCTGTCGGTTTTATATGCTACATTATAATATTTAACTTAATTTAAGTCAATATTTATTTATATTTTAGCTAAATATTTTATTTTTAAGCTAATTTTAATCAAAACCAGTTTTCAGAGGATGTCGCTTCACGGTATACCTTCTATAAATGATGTCTCCGGCTACTCTCTGTTTTTCAGCACTTCGGCAAGATTCACTTTATGCAGTTTTCTCACTAGCAATGCCTGTGTGAGCAGATACACCACGATAACACCTGCAAATACAAGTGCATACATCCAAATTTCAAATTCTATTTTCATACCACACGCAACATTCGCCACCATGTACGGATAGATTCGATCCATACACCACTTAGACAGCGGAATGCAAATGCATGCTCCTGCCACGATGATATAAAAGTTACCGTTTAAGTACAATTTCTTAATCTCTTTCGGGTGATAGCCAAACACTTTTACCATCGAAATATGAAACGCCGAGCGGTCTAACATGATTTTTACCATCAGATACATTACTACGGCAAAGACAAGCGATGATACGACGATCATCATCTGAATCATCGGCCCCATCTGCTGAATAAACACATCCGCAGCCATATCAATATCTTTTTTCGTCGTCAATGCATACAATCGACCATTTTCGACCTCCAGCTCTTCTGAGGCAAACACCTGATTATAGTAGTCTTTTGATTCGCCAAACATTTCACGCATACAGTCGATATCCATAAACACATAATAGCTCACAGAATACGGCGCAACATCTTTTACCGAAAACGCATAATGCATGTTTGCCTCTTCATCTTCCAGTACAAAAATATCGCCCTTTTCCAACGCATATTTTTCTGCCATTGCAGATGAAATCACGACTTCGCTCTTGCTGTCTGTCAGTGTCACATCAAAAAACGGCTGGTCTTTGGTCAATCCCAGTATCGTCACATCCAGATTGTATCCCAGATGCTCCTTTTTCATCCCCTTCGAAAATGCTTCATATCCGCCCTCCGGCACTTCTTTCGTTGGATACTTGTAGGTATAGAGATATTCATATTTCGTATCCTTTTTGTTATCTATACTGATATTGTTACACATCGCATAGCAATCCAGTCCCAGCATAAGTATCAGCAAGGCAATAAACATTCCGCCAATCATCGTCAGCGAAGTCCGCGTTTCCCGCAGCATCTGGCGAATTCGAAATGTCGTGACAAATCCCATTTTTCCTAATTTTATCTGCGAGCTGCTGCTTAATTTCTGCTCGTTTTTCAGTAACTGCAACGCCGGTTTGTTTAATTTTTTGCGAATCACCAGCCAGTTTACGATTGCTGTCAAAACCGGCGGTAACACCACACCATAAGCAATAAGATACGGCGGATATACCGGCGGCATATTCGGAATCGAAAAATAGCTGTAGCAATTGCCGACTATCGTACTTTCTCCGATTGCTGCAAATCCAATCACACAACCAATCGCTCCTGCGATTCCGGTAATCACAACCGGCAGACAAAGATAATGCGTCATCAATTCTGTTCTTTTCACGCCCAACGCATACAATGCACCGATGGTCGTATTCTCTTTCTCAATTCCATACACAACAAAAACAGAAATCACATAGGCAAACAATGCCAAAATGATACCCCCTGCAATGATTCCGCCAAGCTTATTAATCACCTGATCATTTGCCGCTGCTTTTGCTCGCGGATTGTCCGCCACCTTCAAAAAACTGCGTAGATTCGAAATCTCTATTTCCAGATGTTCTTCTAAAAAACGGTTTGTTTCGTCCTGTAACTCCTGAATACCATCTGCCAATTCTTCCGCGCCATCTGCTGCCTGCACGATTCCTTCATCCAATGCAGCAAATCCGGTTTTGACTTCGGTTAAATCTGCAAGTCCGTCTTCCAGCTCGTTTGCACCATCCCGCAAATCCTGAATGCCGTCCTCCATCTCTTGCTTTTCTTTCGTCTGTTCCTTCCAATATTCCTGAAAATACACATCCGAAATCGCATCGGCTTCTACCTTTTGTTCTTCCAAAAGTTCTTTTAATTCCTCATCACGCATCGCATCCTGCAGCAAATACGCATACACATACTCCTCTGCTTTGATACTTTTTCCCTCCGCACGCAGGCTTTCATACGCTTCCTCTGTCATAAAAACAGTTCCAAACTGTTTACTGTCCACACTGCTGTCTGTCAAATTTTTGTACACTGCATCATAGTCCGGCGTACAGCCGATTCCAACGATTTCAAACGAATTGTACCCAATGCAAATCTTATCGCCCACTGTCAAATCATGTTCCTCTGCATATCTGCGCTCAATCACCAGTTCCTGCTTCGCCTCAGCCTCGCGGCCTTCTACCGGCTCCAACAAGTTGATGTGTTCTCTGTTTTTAAACACACGCAAGGTACTCTCATCCTGCATCTCATAGTCGAGATAAAACTGTTCCTCCAGCACGATTCCTTTTTCTTCCAGCCGCTTTATTTCCGCGTCTTTGAGCGGAACAAACACTTGAAACTGTCCGTCCTCCAACTGCGCACGCTGCGCGAAGCGGTCAGAACCAAGAATCATCGTATCAGCAGTTCCGATTAGCGAAATCACAATATACATACACAAAATAATCATCGCCGCAAGTGCCAGGTAACGCAGCAGATTTTCTTTTAAATCTCTTCCGATTCTCTTTCTCAATATCTTTTGCATTTTACAAATCCTCCAGTTCCATCGCCGGTATTCTCACCTCATTGTAATACTCCTTGCTAATCTGCCCGTCTTTGATGCGAATCACCTTATGCACCATATCCTTTATGGAATTATTATGCGTAACAATTAACATCGTCGTGCCATATCGCTCATTCACTTTTTCCAGCAAGGCCAAAATATCTCTGGAAGTTTTTGAGTCCAGCGCACCGGTCGGTTCATCGCACAGGAGTAATTTCGGATTTTTAATTAATGCACGTGCAATCGCACAGCGCTGCTGCTGTCCGCCGGAAAGCTGTGACGGAAATTTGTTCTGATGCTCGGTCAGTCCCAAAATCTCCAGCAGCTCCTCCATCTGCAACGGCGACTTTGTCAGATATTCACACACCTGAATATTTTCACGTACCGTAAGGTTTGGAATCAGATTGTAAAACTGAAAAATGAATCCCAAATAGTTTCTCCGATACTCCGCCAAACGCTCCGGCTTCATCCCTGCGATTTCAATTCCATCGACCTGTATGCTGCCACTATCCGGAATATCCAATGCACCGATACAATTCAAAAAAGTCGATTTTCCGGAACCGCTCGTTCCCTGAATCACACACATTTCACCCTTTTCCAAGCCGGTACTGATTCCTTTCAGCACTTGAATGTAACTGCCACCTTCACCATAACTTTTTTTCAAATTTTTGACTTCTAAATACATTTCTTTCCTCCTATTTTTTATGGTCTGACATACGTCTGCCATTTTTTGTGTTGTTTTTACATAACACTGTTATGTAAATGTTATTTTTTTAGGACTAAGAATCTTCTTAGTCCTTATCTATTGGAACAATCCCAACCAGCCTGCTATCATAAACGAAATCGTCTGGTTCATATACTCCCGTCCCTCTGTTTCATCCTCGATATGCGTAATCATATACACAAACGTACCAATTTGCTCATGCGCGAGCCAATGGACAAAACGATTGTCAATCTTCTTTCCGGGGTATACCGCTTCCATCTGACGTGCCATATGCTCAAAATGCTTTTCGGAAACATCGATAAATCTGTCCAATATGCCTTCCATTGTAGAGCCCTGGCTCTTCGTAAGCACCAGCAGCAACGCATCTCTATGCTCATACATCATATGAATCGCTTCATTCGCATCCATGTAGTGACTCTCTTTCTGCATTTCACTCATCTGTAACAATGTGTCACGCTCTGCGATGTCATACTCTTCTGTATAATGCGCCATCATAATAGAAAAAATCTGTTCCAGCGGTTCTTTCGTCAACGCCTCAAACAAATCCGCTTTATCCTGAAAGAAAAAATAAAGCGCGCCGGTCGTCACACCTGCATTTTTGCATATATTGCGAAGCGATGCCTTCATATAGCCTTTTTCCAAAAATTCTGTTTTTGCACTTTCCAGCAATTTTTTTCTCGTCTCTTTGTCCTGTCTCATCCAACCGCCTCCACATAACACCGTTATGTTATACCAAATTTTTTCGTTTGTCAACCATATTTTAGAAACAAATAACTATAAAACAAACACTTGTTATCCCCACTTTCTTCTGATACGATACATATCATGTAGTTATGTTAGGAATTTGAAAGGAATTTTATCATGATACTTTGTATTGCAACTGCTCCATGCAGAGTCTGAGGAGACTGCATGGAGAGACAGCTCGACGCTGACATCCTCCGACTTTGCTTCTATATGCAGATATTTCAAATCATGAATTTCAAAAAGGAGCAAAGAAATGAATAAATTTAAAAAGAATGAATTATTAGAATTAAAAGATTTTCTGATTCTCTGGAGTACGCAGTGCATTTCGCAGCTTGGCAGTAGCCTGACTACCTTTGCATTGACACTCTGGCTGTATGAACAGACCGGTTCTTCTCTGAGCACCGCAGCGCTCACCATCTGCTCGTATGCACCATATGTATTGATGAGTATTTTTGCCGGTGCGCTCACAGACCGATGGAATAAAAAGAAAACTATGCTCGGCTGCGATTTGTTCGCAGCACTGTGCACGATAGCTGTATTTGTATTGTTTTTGACGCATCAGCTATCAGTCTGGCATTTATATCTCATAAATGTGATTTCCGGTTTGATGAACACTGTTCAGCAACCAGCCTCTGAGGTCGCCATGACTTTGGTGATTCCCGAAAAGCACTATCAGAAAACAGGCGGATTGCGTTCGTTATCAAGATCGTTGGTTTCCATATTGAATCCATTACTCGCAACAGCACTGTATTCATTCGGCGGACTTTCACTCGTTATCGCCATCGATTTGGGAAGTTTTGCAATTGCATATTTTGCATTGCTGTTTTTTATCAAGCTTCCTGCTGACAAACACGAAAAAAGTGACAGTCTGATTACGATGACAAAAGACGGATTACACTTCTTAAAGAAAAATCCGATGATTATGACACTGCTTTTGTTTATGTCAGGTGTGAATTTTGTCGCATCCTCTTTTGATGCTGCATTACCCGGCTATGTACTGCCAAATCCAAAAGGCGGTTCTTCCGTTCTCGGAATTGTCACATCATGCGCCGGTATTGCCATGATTTTCGGTAGTTTACTTGCTTCTGTACTGCCCAAACCGAAAAATCGCGTACGCGTCATTTACCTGACCATGCTGTTTTCTTTGACGATTGAAAACTTCCTATTAGGACTTTCCAGAGAACCGCTGTGGTGGTGCATCGGTCAATTCATCGGTTGGTGTGTCGTACCGATCATGAGTACAAATCTGGATATTATTCTCCGCAAATCGATTCCGTTGGAATTGCAGGGACGCGTGTTTGCCTGCCGTAATACCTTCCAATTTTTTACGATTCCGATTGGACTGTTTTGGGGTGGATTTATGGTAGATTATGTATGTGAGCCATTCATGCGCGCTTACGAACATTTGCCCCTTCTGGAACGACTCTTTGGAAGCGGTAAAGGCTCCGGCGCCGGACTGATGATTTTCCTACTCGGCATATTAGGTGGTGTCATTTGTATTCTCACCGGTCGGAAATTAAAGAACTATCATTATCAGGAAACTTAGTTAAAATATCCTCATGAACAGAAAATGGCGGGTGTCTTACCCGCCAAATGGTGGACCCGGGTCTTACGACCAGCCCAAAGTAAACTTGTTTATAAAACTATTTATTCTTTTCTCATAATGACAACTTTATTTGCTAAGTCTGAAAGATATGGTATGCGTCTCACCAGCTTGTAAAGCGGATTGTAAAGAGACATTATTTCTAACAGAGAGTGGTCTGCCACATGCACATAATTCGTCAATTTACCCACTAAGCATTCTCCGCTTTCGACTCCGAATTTATATCTTTTATACCACTTTTTTCCGGATTTATCTATGAAACATTTTGTCGCGAGCGGCGACATAATTTCCACCAAAAGCGTCGCCTTATAAAAGGTCTTTTCGATAATTTTAAATAACGTCAGGACTTCTTCTTCGTTCAAGTGCATCGTGACGTCTTCGATAATAATGAGCAACGGTTCTCCTATGTAGGGAATCTGCTCCGCCCACGCCTCGTCTGTTATCGATGCCGCAACTTGAAAAATCGGAGGGACTTCTTCCGGCAAAAGCAGGGCACGTGCATCAATAATCTCTTTTGCATCTATATTATACCATTTTCGATAGCTTCCCTCTCTGCGATAGCATCGCGTATCCAAACCACAGCCAATATTTATCACCATCGCCCGAGGTCGTTTTTCCAAGAAAATCCGCACCATATTGTCAAGCATGATGGCTCTCGCAAGTACATCTAACTTCATTTCCATCCCTGCATCACTCACTCTAAATACGTGCTTCCAGTTTTCTACGAGTTCTACTGCTTTCGGATCTTCAAACAATACGTTACCATTCTGTGTCTCTTTCGCCCGCTCATACACATCACGTCGCATCGCCTTAGGCACTTCGCTTAATATCGGATTTTTCTTTCTCATCTGTACCCTCGCCTTCTCATTCAATCCACTTCTTTTGTGCGCTATAAAACTTGTGATACGATTATAGCAAATTAGAAAGAGGCATACAAGGCGATAAAGGTCGAAGAATTCTATTTGACAGAGTCAAAACTTTTCTTATTTTCCACCTGCTCGGAAGCCAATACCCCAAATTGTGTCGATATAAGGTTGATTCGTAAACTGCTTTATTTTGTTTCTTATATTGCTGATATGTACATTCAGCGTCTTATCTTCTCCCATATATATTTCATTCCATGCCGATTCAAACAGTTCCTGCTTTGTAAATACTTTTTCCGGATTTGAAAAAAGCAGGAATAGAATGTTATATTCCTGTCTGGTAAAATTTATCAGATTTCCGTCTATCGTAATCGTATGACTGCTGTCATCAATTTCCAGACCATTCCATCCTATGACCCGGTTCGGCGATATTTCTTTTTTTCCTTTATTTATTTGCAGTTTTACTCTCGCAAGCACTTCCCTTATATCAAACGGCTTTGTAATATAGTCATCTGCACCGTGTTCGAGAAGATCTACCTTTCCCACAATCTCTGTTTTTGCGGATATCACAATAACCGGCGTTTTCGAACCTTCTCGCAGCTTTGTAAGAACTTCCTCACCACTCAGACCGGGCAACATCAGGTCTAAAAGTACCAACGCATACTCCTCCATCGAAAAATAAAGAAGTCCTTCTGTCCCGGAAAATGCAGATTTAACACAATATCCAGCTTTCGATAATGCAGTTGCAAGCATATGATTTATCTCATCATTATCTTCTATCAATAATATTTTATCCATTTGTGTCCCATCCTCTCTTTCGAACTGTATTCATACACTTCACAGCAGCATTTTACTCAAAATCCGATTCTACCATTATAATCGGATTTCTATTCCAAACCATCCGGCGTCTCGTGAAAAAGCGCACACACTTCCACCCATTTTCTGTACCAGTTCTTTTACAATGCAAAGTCCCAATCCTGTCGAATCCTGACCGCTTCGAGCGATATCGCCTTTATAAAACCGTTCAAATACTTCGGACAAATCCTGCGGCAGCGCCTTTTGCGTCTTGTTTTCAAATGTGACACAAATTTGTTGATTGATTCTCTTCATGCGCACATGCACTTCTTCACAACCATGAATTAAAATATTTTTTATGATATTCATGAAAATCCGGTTCAACTCTTCCACGTTACCACACCGCTCCATACGTTCTTCCGGAATCTCAAGATTTACCTGCAATCCATTTGCATTCAAATCATCATAAAATAGAAACATCGTCTCACACAAAATCTGCCTGACATCACAGAGCTCCTGTACGACACTTTGATTGTTTTGCTTTGCTTTTGTATATGTAAAAAATTCATCAATCATTGTCTGCAACGTCAATAAGCGCTGCGAAATAATCTCTTCATAATGTGCCTTTTCTTCCTCCGTCTCACACATGTCCAACAATTGGAAATAGCCACTAATCGAAGTCAGCGGTGTACGGATATCATGTGAAATATCCGTCACCATCTGATTGATTTTTTCCTCTCGTTTCTCATACATGAGCCGTTGCCTTTTTTGTGTCTCCAACAACGCATTCAGCTCATCCTGTAATTTTTTGATACTGCGGTTTTTCAATTCTGCTGTGATTTCTATATTCGAATCTTCCTCTGCATGAAATCTTATTTGTCTGACAAAATCATTGATTTGTTTTCTATATAATAAAATATAAATCAAACTCAGTCCAAACAGAATCGCCAAAATTGTTGTCATTACCATCGCATCACCCTTTTAGCACATATCTCTCTTTTTAAATACATAAGTTCCCAATACCAGATATAACAAAAATCCCATTATACCTGTCAACACGCCTGCAAGCAGACTACTTGTCACATTTTCTACCACAATGGCTCTGACCATATGCACTAACATATGACTCGTGAAAAATCCGTTTCCATTAAAAAATCCCTCTAAGAAACTGAGCAGCAGCACACCTATACCCATTCCACTAAATATTCCGATTAGCATACCAACTACCAAACTTCTGCTCATTTCCATAATGGTCAACACAAACATGCCAAATGCAGCGTGCAGCAACCACTGAATCAGTAAATAACACGCGGCTTCCTTGGAAAAAGCATCTGATGTATCCAGACCAAACACAGCGGACATCACCGGAATAAGAACGATATTTAAACCGGCAAACACGACTACCGGAACTGCCTTTGCCATAAAAATCCAGCTTCTGTTCTGGGAACAGGAATTCAGATTTTTCAAATACCCGCCGGTTCTCTCAGCATTTGAAAACAGCGCTGCAAAGATACCAATCAATACAAGCAGCATACCGGAACCGATATACGACTCACTCATCTCCGTAACCGTTCGTATCGGCGTCATTCCGAAATTGATTCCCGGAGTCATCCCTGTATCCTCTGTAGAGATTCCCTCCTGCTGCAGTAATTCCATCTCGGCTTCCCAGGCTTCCTGACTCATGCTCTTCTGATCCAGTACCACAAGTCCTATCGAAAGTACGGTTACAAGCATAATTACATAAACCGCTTTCGTTCTCACAAATCGATATAAATTCATTCTGACCAAATTCATTATTTCGTTCCCCTCTCTATCAGTTCTAAGAAAAATTCTTCCAGGCTTTCGTTCTGACTTCTAATCTCCAGCACCGGAACATCTGCTTTTACCAATTCCGCATTTATCTCGCGAATGCGCTCCAGACACTCATACGCATAAATGGTCTTTGCATCTATCACTGAATATTGTCGAACATTCATTTTTTCCAGAACGACAGCCGCCTTGTCAGTCTGCTCTGTCGTAATGACAAGTTTTTTTGCACACTTATCTTCTAACTCTTCTTTGGTCAACTGTATCAGTAATTCACCTCTGTCAATGATTCCGACATGTGTCACGATTTTGTACAACTCCTCCAAAATATGACTCGATATCAAAACGGTGATTTTATATTCTTTATTCAAGCGTTCAATCAATCTGCGAACCTCTAAAATGCCCTGCGGATCGAGCCCATTAATCGGTTCATCCAAAATCAAAAAATCCGGTGAGCCAATCAATGCCAAGCCGATTCCCAATCTCTGTTTCATTCCGAGCGAAAACTGCTTTGCTTTTTTTCTTCCGACATCCGCAAGCCCCACCAATCTGAGAATCTCATCTATTTTCTCTTTTCGGTAAACACCCATACCGATTGCTTTTAGCTTTAGATTTTCAAAAGCGCTCAAGTTTCCGTAAATGCCTGGATTCTCAATGAGCAGTCCGATTCTTTTTTGTTGGCTTGCCGCCGCAACCCCGGTCTTTCCAAACAGGGTAATTTCTCCTTCTGTCGCATTCGCCAATCCCGTAATCAGCTTCATAAAGGTCGTTTTTCCTGCGCCGTTTTTTCCGATCAAACCATAGATTGCCCCGCGCTCTACCTGCATAGAAATTCGGTTTACCGCACTCTGGCTTCCATATTTTTTTGTTAAACCTGTTGTTTGTAAAATCATTTCTTTCATCTGTTTCTCGTCTCCTTTCAAAACACATTATAGAAAGGAAATATTCATATATCGCCAAGAAAAAGTAAAGACTTTATAAAGATTGTAATCAAAGCATTATCAGTCTTCTACCAAAAGAAAGTTCAAATCTTTCCATGTAAAGTCCGTCTTTTTCTTCAATAACGCCCCGATTCGCGAAAACGCCCGCTCTGTCATCTCATTCGCCGTCTGGTTGCAGCTCGCATCTACCGCTTCCCGATACCAGCCCTCTTCGAATATGGTCTCGCCTAATTCAAATGTTTTGGCGCAAATCTTCGCTGTCACAAAACGACTCTCCGTTTTTCCTTCCTGCGGAAGGTGCATCGTTATGTAATATTCATCGCCACCATTTTCTGTAGAAAACAAATTCCACTCCACATTGTTACCTTCCGTAGTTTCTACATACTGATACGAAATCGTATTATCCATTGCTTCAAAAACGATACATGTTTTATATGCATCGTTTTTGAACACAAAATATTTGTCACCAAGCTGCGCATCTGTTTTACCGGACTTTAATAATAAGTCCGCTAATTGCTGCTTGGTTTCCGGATTTTTCGTCTTTTTCACAATTACTTTGAAGCTCATTTTCTCCCGGTTGCAATCATTTGTGATCGTGATTTTCGCAGTTCCGCTTTTATGTCCGTATACCATGATGTCTGCTTCCATTCCATATCCCAGTTCAGACTTTGCATTTTCAGAGACCACATAAGCAGTCGCGATTTCCGGATTGGAACTCTTTACATAAATCTCATCCGATAAATAGGTCACACCTATCATTCCTGTATTGTTAATCGTGAGATTCGTATTTATTTTTGTCACAGCAGCCACGACTTTGATTTTACAATCAAGCTTTTTCTTTCCTACTGTCGCTGTAATCACTGCCTTTCCTCTCTTTTTCGCAGTGATAATTCCTTTTTTGCTGACAACAGCAATTGATTTTTTCGAACTCTTCCAAGTGACCTTTTTCGTTGTATATTTTACCGTTAGCTTCTGTTTCATTCCCACAGCCATCGTCAAACTTTTATGATTCAGTTTTGGCGCTGCCGCTGCTTTTTCAGGCATGATCAGCATACTCAGCATCAGTACCGCAAGCAAAACGCACACTGACACACTGTTTTTCGTATGTACAAACAATTCTTTCCTTCTCCATTTATCTTCAATTTTTCGTTTAACATTTGATTTCTTCATACGCTACGCTCCATCTACATTTCAAGCTTTTCATATTACCACTTCTATTATATATCCATCATGCAGGAATCACAACCACGCACGAAGCGTTTTTGTTGCACTAAAGTTCACCCTTTTATACTTTTATGCAACAAGATCTTTCCTACAAACAAAGAATCTCGCTCGCGAGATTCTCCGCCTGCGGCGGGTCGCGGCAAGCGACATGCTTCTTTTCCGCCGCAGTGCGATCCTCGCGGAGCGTTTTTCTTTCTATTTTCCCTTCGGAACATATACCGCATATGTATACGTTCCATCCATATTTTTTGTAAACGTATAAATCAGTATCGAATCTATCGTATCACCTACGCTACAGGAATCAATTGCGACTTTACCGACTTCCGCATCTGATGCGGTCGGTAAAGTTTCGTATGTTCCAGCTTTTATGAGCTTGCCTTGCTCATCAATTTCGTATGACTTACACGAA
>JAGAOE010000153.1 GCA_017623885.1 Eubacterium sp.
AAGATGTATTGAATTAGTATCACTAAGGTGATATTATAATGTAAGAATGGAGGTCGCAGAAATGGATAAACTGATTACGATATATCATGGTTCAGAAAAAAATGTAGAGCAACCGATTTTTGGTGAAGGGAAGAAAAATAATGATTTTGGTCTGGGCTTTTACTGTACTGCGAGCGAAGCTCTTGCGAAAGAATGGGCGGTATCTTCTTTGCGCGATGGTTTTTCCAATTGCTATACGTTAGATACCGAATATTTGAATATTTTGAAATTAAATAGTTCTGACTATACGATTTTGAACTGGATTGCTGTTTTGGTCGAACATCGGCTGTTTTCTATAAAAACACCTGTGGCAAGGCGTGCGAAGCAATATTTGATTGACAATTTTAGTGTGAATGTGAATGCGTATGATTTGATTATTGGTTATCGTGCCGACGATTCCTATTTTGATTATGCAGAGTCATTTCTAAATAATGCTATTTCAGTAGAACAGCTTGCACACGCGATGCGGCTTGGGAAGCTGGGGGAACAAATTGTGGTTAAATCAAAATTTGCTTTTTCCATGCTAAAATACCAAGGCTTTGATGTTGCTGAGAAAGATCAGTATTATGTTCTTCGCAAATCCAGAAATGATGAAGCGAATCAGCTTTACTTGAGAATGCTGGAAGAAGAGAGCGATGGCTTATATATACAGGATATCATGAGAGGAGGCATTAAAAATGATGACCCACGCATACCAAGAAATGTATCTGAGTAAGGCACAAGCGACATTAGGTGATGTCTTTCATTATGCGGTCAATATATGCGATATTCCGGGAAAAGATTTTGTGAAATTATTTATAGTAAGCTCTGTAAGTAAGCAGATGGAAAACGGCGAACCGGCATATCTTGTGGGGAAAAGCGGTATAGAAATCGTTCGGGAAATTACCGTAGAAACAAAAGGATATGAAGTTCAAATAGAATTGCAGGAGCATTTTGTGCGCTCAAAGGAATACTGGATTGGATGGGCGGTCGCGTATTATCAGTGGTATTCGGGTAGAAAGTATCGTGATATTTTTAAAGTAATTTCTTTTGAAGAGTTGCAAAAAATGTATGATACACTTCATGAAGCAGATATAACGAAGTTTGCTGATATTGTGGATGCAAAAATAAAGGAGTATTTTCCGGAGACAAATTTAAAACGTATTCGTACCGTATATGGGCTGACGCAAGCGGCGTTGGCGGAACGTTCCGGTGTCAGTCTTCGCTCGATTCAGATGTATGAGCAGCGAAATAAAAACATTAATAAAGCAAGTGCAGATACGATGTATCGTTTGGCTAAGACGCTGGGATGTACGATGGAAGATTTGATGGAGCAATGACAAAAGTTTTTTTGGGACGAGGGATATACGATTTAAAGTTGATTGCACGAGATGCTACAAATATGATAGATTAAAAATGAGGCAAATGCTGTATGCTATAGCAAATGATTCTGCTGTGGTAAAAGACTGGATCGATGGTTGCTTACAAGTGTATATCCGGCAGAAACAAAAGTGGAAAGAATAGATAAAAGGGAGAATAACTATGAAGCTGATATCATGGAATGTAAATGGACTTCGGGCAATTGTACAAAAAGGAGATTTTATGAATTTCTTTGAGGCAAGTGATGCTGATTTTTTCTGTCTGCAGGAGACGAAGCTACAGGAAGGACAGATTGAACTGGAGTTGCCCGGCTATTTTCAATATTGGAATTATGCAGTAAAGAAAGGATATTCGGGAACAGCAATTTTTGCAAAGCATCAGCCGATATCGGTGGCTTATGGGATTGGAATCGAGGCGCATGACATGGAAGGGCGAGTCATTACACTGGAGTATCCGGAGTTTTATTTGGTAACATGCTATACGCCAAATGCACAAAATGAGCTGGCGCGTTTAGATTACAGAATGCAGTGGGAAGATGATTTTCGTGCATATCTCCTAAAATTAGATGCGGTAAAACCGGTCATTCTTTGTGGTGATTTAAATGTTGCACATAAGGAAATTGATTTGAAAAATCCGAAAACAAACCGTCGTAACGCAGGATTTACAGATGAAGAGCGTGGAAAAATGACGGAGCTTCTCGCAGCAGGATTTACGGACACATTCCGTTATTTTTATCCTGATACAGAGCAGATTTATTCCTGGTGGTCGTATCGTTTTAAGGCACGAGAAAAAAATGCCGGATGGAGAATTGATTATTTTATTACGTCAGCATCGATAGATAATAAACTAATCGGTGCAAAAATCCATACAGACATCTATGGTTCTGACCATTGCCCGGTAGAGCTGGAGACAGAACATAACTTGTAATTTATAGAAAAAATAGTGAAGGATAATTGTTATAATATTGCGGTCTATTTTTATATTTTTTGTAGTTGTGATGATGTATAATATAGTAACTATTTAGTGCTTTCATAGTTACGATTCGCAAATCCATGAAAAATACTATGACATATTAGCTACGAAAAATTAAAAAGGAGGGCAATAAATGCAACGGGGGAAAAAGATACTTATCGCTGTTATTTGTATTCTGATAGTGGTTTTGGGGATACAGATGCATGCAGGCTATCAGATATATCAAAACAATTGCCAACGAGCCACAAATGAGCGAACATCTGATGAAGTGCTGGTTGATTGGCTTATAAATGATAAAAATTATGACGTGGAAACATTCAGAGCGAGCTATCAGAATGAGGAAATAGCGATAGAAAGTAGCTTGGGAACGCATTCGATTCCGGCGACTTATATATATGCACCCAGTAATACGGACAAGACAGGTCATACAATAATTATGGTACATGGACTGTTGGGAAATCGAATTTCAAATTATCCGGTTGCGGAGATGTTTTTGAAGCAAGGCTACAATGTCATAACATATGATCAGAGAAGTTCCGGAGGAAATTTGGCACCGCATACGACATTTGGCTATTTGGAGAGTCAGGATTTGACAGATTATATTGCATATGCAGATAAGCAGATGGCTTCGGATGGTTTGCTTGGAGTCTGGGGACAATCCTTTGGAGCGGCTACTGTGCAGAATGCAATGAATGAAAAGATATTTGAAGAAGCGGTTGATTATGTGGTATTGGATTGTCCGATGGGAGACATGGCTGATTTGATGCATGACGGAAGCATATGGTCAAAAATGAAATCCGCTTTTGCAAACCTGTTTTTTAAAATAAATTTGGACTTTTCATATAAAGATCAAAGTGTGTATCCGCAAATCGCAGATACCAAGATTCCGGTACTGATTGCGTGTAGCGAGTCTGATGAAGCTTTTCCTTTACAATCAGTGAAAAGAATATATGATGGAATGAAAGAAAATGAGAAAGAATTATTTATCGTAGAAGACAGTGCGCACTCCGATATTTATTTTGATCATCCGAAAGAATATACACAGACGATGGAGGCATTTTTAGAGAAACATGTAGAAAAAAATAAATGAAGAAATGTCGGTATGCTGAAAACAGCGTGCCGGCATTTTTTTGTTTCATAGGAAAGACCTTGTTACATTAAAGCGTGAAAGTATAGTGCTTTCCTATGAAACAAAGCACTTCGTGCACAGATGCGCAGCTAACGCGCGCGAAACAAAAGCTGTGCTGCGGTAGGAACATGTAGGCGCGGAGTGTGCGAAGCACACTTTTGTTTCTTTTCTAGGAGAGGGCTTTTGACACCCTAATCCTATAAAACAAAAACACCTTGACAAACAGACAGTTGGAGTCTATACTTAACACTGTTAAGATTGAAAGGAGGAACAACATGGAAAAAAAGTATCATCACGGAGATTTGAAGACGCAGCTGATAGAAACTGGATTGCGCATGATCAGTGAGGATGGCATTCAGAAGTTGTCGCTTCGAAAGCTGGCACAGAGCTGCGGCGTGAGCGAAGCTGCGCCGTATAGTCATTTTAAAAATAAAGATGATTTGCTGACGGCGATGCAGGAATATATAACCGGACAATTGCAACGGCGACTAGAGGATGCATACGAACATACAGAGCCAAAGGGTTCTACAGATGCAATATTGAATATGGGAAAAGCATATGTGATGTTTTTTATAGAATATCCACAGTATAATTCATTTCTTTTTTCACATGCGATGTTTCGTGTTGATTTGTCTATGAAGGGCGAGGCAAATGATTTTGGACCATTCCGGTATTACAAGGAGAAGGCATTCGAAGTGTATCGACAGAAAGGAATGGATGATGAACGCATCAAGTATGGAGTGATTTCGATGTGGGCTCAGGTATACGGAATCGCAGCGATTGCATCATTGAAAGGTGTGAAAACAGATTTCGAATGGGAAGATGAACTGGAAAGAATATTGGTAGGATAGGAGCGAATGATGGAAAGAAGGAAGGTAAAAAATATGTTCATTGTAGTTGGAGTAGTCGGAATTGTTTTATTGCTATTTATGTATATCGTTTTTCCGCCCAGTAGTGGAAAAATGCCGCAATTTCGTGATGAGAGCGGTGCGGTGCTCCCAGACAGTGTATCAGAAAAATGTTATATTGATGTAGATGGTGGAAAAATCGGTATGATGATTATGGCTGAAAATAAGAATCGTCCGGTTTTGCTGCTTTGTGGTGGCGGACCGGGAATTTCTGAATATTTGCTGGAAGACATGTATCCGACCGGCTTGGCTGAGAAATTTGTCGTTTGCTATTTGGAATATAGAGGAACCGGCTTGTCGTATGCGAGTGATTGTCGCACAGAAGATCTGACTACCGAAAGATATATCGCAGATGTTGTGGCGGTGACAAAATATTTGTCAGAACGTTTTCAGCAGGAAAGAATCTATATTATGGGGCATTCTTTTGGCAGCTATGTGGCGATAAAAACGGTGCAAGATTTTCCGCAGTATTATCATGCATATTTTGCAATGTCACAGATGTGTAACCAAAAAGAGTCAGAGTATCTGGCGTGGGAATATATGAAAGAACAGTATGAACAAGCCGGAAATAAGAAAATGGTCGAAAGGTTTGAGGCATTGCCAATCCGAGAATCACAAGAGATGTATGAGCAGTATATGTTTTCTTCGATGTTGCGCGATACGGCGATGCATGAGCTGGGAGTCGGAACGACCAGAGATATGGATTCTGTGATTACAGACATTATTTTTCCAAGCCTCAGATGTAAGGCGTTTACATGGAAAGAACGAATTAATATATGGAGAGCGAAAATGATTTCGAGCAAATTTCCGATTACATATGATGCATGGAACGAGAATGTATTTGAGGAAGTGAAGACATTGGAGATTCCGATATATTTCTTTGCAGGAAAATACGACTATACTTGTTGTTACAGTCTGCAGGAAGAATTTTATAATCAAATAGAGGCTCCGAAGAAAGAGTTTTATGTATTTGAACATGCAGCGCACAGTCCGATCTTCGAATGCCCGGAAGAGGCGAAAGAGATATTTGAGCAATTATTCGGAGAATAAAATTTACCATTGAATTTTAGGAGAATTGTTCATATAATGTAGTAGAATCAATCAAGCATCATAGAGATGCCGACAGTTCGTTTGTACCATCCTGTCGTAAAACAAAACCAGGACTACTATTATTGATATATTGTATAGGATATAGAATGATGGTGGCTTTGCGTTTTGCAAAGCCATTTTTCTTTTAGATGCGCAGCTAACGCGCGCGGAACAAAAGCTGTGCTACGTCAAGAACTTGGAGGCGTGGAGTGTGCGAAGCACACTTTTGTTCTATTAAAGGAAGGGAATCATGAAGAATAAAAAGAGAAAAAACAAAAGTGCATATCACGCGGTGCGACAGTGGCTGCGAAGAGAAAAAGAAGAAACGGCAGTTTTGCTCAGATGCATTCCGGCGACCGTCGTATCGCTGTTTGTTGTCAGTGTCATCTGTATGAATTTGTTAGCGAATAAGACGCTGGTGCAGACATACTGGATTGCATTGGATGGCGGCATATTAGTATCATGGTTGTCATTTATGTGCATGGATATGATTACAAAATACTTTGGACCCAAGGCGTCAAATAAAATCGCCATTCTTGCATCGGCAATCAATGTGCTTACTTGTTTGATTTTTTATGTCGCAAGTATGATTCCGTCTAATGCAGATGATTATACGGCATTGGATGAGTTGCTGGGAGGAACGTGGTTTATTTTGCTGGGAAGTACGATTGCGTTTCTTGCTTCCGCAGCGATAAATAATATGCTGAATTGGAGCATCGGGAATGCATTTCGAAAAAATCCGGATGGGAAACTTGCCTTTGCTGCGAGAACATATATTTCTACGTTTATCGGTCAGTTTTTGGATAATTTCATTTTTTCAGTAATTGTCTTTGTCGGGTTTGCTCCGATTTATTGGGATGGCTTTCATTGGACACTGCTGCAGTGTGCGAGTTGTGCACTGACAGGAGCGGTGGCAGAATTACTGATGGAAATTGCATTTTCGCCAATCGGATATTGGATGATACAGCGTTGGAAACGCCAAAAAATCGGACAGGAATATTTGGAGTATCAGATGATTCACTCCGTATAAATATGAGTTTCGCAATCGCCTACAATTATCTAAATTAGAGAATAAAAAATAGAAATAACAGAACGGAGAACATACCATGAATATATTGATTACAGGAACATCACAGGGAATCGGAGAGGCGATTGCACAGATTTTTTTAGAGGAAGGACATCGCGTGATAGGAATGGACAGACAGCCGCCGCGTATTGTGCATCCCGAATATGTACATTATCAGCTTGATGTGCGTGATGTGGATGCATTGCCGGAGCTTTCAGATATCAATATCTTGATAAATAATGCAGGCACGCAAAATGAAGCAGACATCGATATCAATCTAAAGGCGCTGATTCATATTACAGAGAAATATGGCGTACAGGAGCAGATACGTGCGATATTGAATATCGGTTCTGCCAGTGCGCACACCGGCTCTGAATTTCCGGAATATTGCGCCAGCAAAGGCGGCGTATTGGCATACACCAAAAATGTAGCGATGCGCATCGCGCCCTATGGAGCGACCTGTAATAGCTTAGATCCGGGAGGAGTATTGACGCCGTTGAATGCATGTGTGATGAACGATGCGGATTTGTGGGCGCAGATTATGGACGAGACGCCCTTGAAAAAATGGGCGACACCGGAAGAAATCGCCCGGTGGGCGTATTTTTTAACTGTTACAAATACATTTTGCACCGGGCAGAGTATCATCGTGGATGGCGGGGAATCCATCAACCATCATTTTATATGGAAAGAGTGAGTTTCGGGTGTAGGCAGATTTTTGACGGCGGTTCGCATAAACATGCGGACCGTTTTTTTGAGCATCTGTCTTGTGGAGGAATCCATAGAGCGGATGTTTTTCGATACCTGCTCTAAAATACTCTCCGCATATTCTGCCCGTTCGCGCGGAGACTGCTCTGTCATGACGGAAAAAGAGGACAGCTCCGGTGTGTTGATCACAGAATAAAGTGCTTCGATAAATTCTTCGCGTTTATTGTGGTCTAGGTTTTCCAGCCAATCGCTGAGTGTACGATTGAGAAATTCTGCTGTATTTGTCAGTGTGTCGTGTACGATAAAGTGACCGTCACGAATGATCCATGAATAAGGATTGTGCTGGAGAATACCGTTGTTTTCACTTTCTATGATTTTGTAGTGGCCGGTGTGCTCTAAAAGCATTCCGACGAGCGATGCCTGCGGAACCGTCTTGAAAATGCGCGCCTGCAAGGGTGCATAGTCTGCCGACGAAAAGAGCTGTTCCCGAAAACCGGGACCATCATGGGAGTAGATGGCGTCGATGCGGCTTTGGAGTGCAGGCGGACTGCAAAGCGCTGCATATAGGGCGAGATTTCCGCCTTTGGAATGACCGCCGAGCAACAGTCTGCCGTCTAATAAATCAGCGATTTGCCGCACATATTGCAGGGCATTCTCTTGTGACGGAACCGGTGCCAGATATGCCATGTTAAAATCTTCTTTCCAACCGATGAGTGTACAGTCCGTTCCGCGAAATGCGATATAAGCGCGACCGTCCGGCAGGAGAAATGTCATGGCACAAAATTGTTTTTCCATGACAGGATCAAAGTCCTCCAGATAGCAGGTGATGCGAATATCCCGAAAACGAGGGCTGGCAGCGCATGCGCAGAGCAGCTCCTGATTGCGCTGGGCATCGATTTGGTCTGAAAAATAGTAGTCAAAGCATTCTGCACGGTATAATTGTGCAATCGTATAACTGTGAACAGATATTCCGGCACAGGGCGGTGCGACCATATTTCCGAGATGGATGTAGGAAAACTGTGATAAAACCAGTGAATCTACATCGTGAAACGGATGTGTGGAAAAGGTGCGCAATTCTTGTTTTACATAGTCAATAATAGATTCTGACATAAGGAACTCCTAAAAAATCCGATACAAAATGCATATGCATCTGTATCGGATATTTGCTTATAAATGTACGAATTTATGTTGTTATTTCTGCAGCTTTGATTCAGCAAAATGAATGGATGCAACGATGTTCGGCTGGAAGTATTCACTGCCGATACGGTCATAAAAACCGTCCTTTTGCATGACAGACAAAGGCTGGTCATTTACATGGGAAAAGATCAGTTTAATCTTATTCTTAGCAGCGCGGTCTGCCAGTTCATGTAATCCGCGCATCGCGCTGGCATCAATGGCAGGTACGCTTCGCATACGGATAATCAGGAACTTGGTGTATTTTTTCGGTGTAATATATGAGAGCTGGTCAGCAGCGGCAAAGAACATCGGACCGCTGATTTCGTATACACGGATTTCTTTTGAAACAGAGAGCAGTGTCTCTGCCTCGCCTTCAGTCACATCCGGCTCTTCGATATATTTCCAAGATTTTACATCGCTGACTTCTGCCATACGTTTCATAAATAACAATGCAGTGATGACCATTCCTACTTCGATGGCAACGACCAAATCAAAAATTACAGTTAAAAAGAATGTGCCGACAAGAACGATAATATCACTTTTCGGTGCATGCTTTACCAGACGGAAAAATGCTTTCCAGTCGCACATGTTCCATGCGACAACGAGCAGAACGGCTGCGAGCGTCGTCATCGGAATCAAAGCAGCGGTCGGCATGAGAATTAACAAAATTAATAACAAGGTCACGCTGTGTACCATACCGGCGATGGGTGTGCGTCCGCCATTTTTTACGTTGGCTGCGGTTCGGGCGATGGCTCCGGTAGCAGGAATTCCGCCAAACAAACCGGAAAAGATATTTCCCAGACCCTGTCCGATAAGCTCTGCGTTGGAATTGTGGCGGTCAGAAATCATACCGTCTGATACGACGCAGGACAGCAGAGATTCGATTCCTGCAAGCAATGCAATTGTAAATGCAGGTGAAAGCAGTTCACGTATCATCGCAAAATTAACGTTCGGAATGCGAGGCATCGGAAGACTCGAAGACAGCTCGCCGTATACACTGCCGATCGTATTGACCGGAAGGTTTGCAAATTTAACGACCAGAGTAGTCACAACGATTGCAACCAGTGAAGCAGGAATTTTATCCGTCAGCTTCGGGAAGAAAATTAAAATCACAAGCGCAAGTGCACCAACGAGTACGGTCGTGAGATCTGTCGTTGTAATGTGTTCTGCATATGCAATGATTTTTTCAATAAATTCAGAAGGTACTGCGCCCATGTCCAGACCGAGGAAGTCCTTAATCTGTCCGACAAACAGGCTGACACCGATACCACATGTAAAACCGGTTGTGATGGTATAAGGTATGTACTTGATCAGAGAGCCGAACTGGCAGACACCCATGATAATAAGGAAAATACCTGCGAGAATCGTGGCAACGATCAGTCCGTCTACACCGAAATCGGTGACGATACCATATATAATCACGACAAATGCAGCAGTAGGGCCGCCAATCTGTACACGGCTGCCGCCAAAAAACGAAATAAAAAATCCGGCAATGATGGCGGTATATAAGCCGCATTCCGGTGTAACGCCGGAGGCAATCGCAAGTGCAATGGACAAAGGAAGTGCAATGATCGCGACAATGATACCGGAAATGATATCTTTTATGAGCTGCTCCCGACTATAATTTTTTAATGTGTCAAATAGCTTTGGTTTTAGTGTTCCCATTTTTTTCTCCTGTATGAATATGAATTATTTTAGAGTCCAAAAAGACTCCGCTGAAAATTTTAGCACCGTCGGTAGTGCGCGGTCAAGGGGAAATGGGTTTGTATTTGGCAGAAATATGTGATAAAATAAATTTTGTATGGCAGCATATGGAAATTTTCGTGTATTGTCATGTATCTAGCGTGTTAGTTGATATGTTAGTTGATAAAAACAGTCGTAGCCGGATGATATACCGGCAATAATAAAACATGCAGGAGGACAAAAAAATGGAGTACACATTAGAAAATGACTATTTGGTAGTGAAAGTATCGACGACAGGTGGCGTACTGACTTCTATCAAGAGCAAGGACGGATTAGAGTATTTATGGCAGGCAGACCCGACTTATTGGGCAAATCAGGCACCGCTGTTATACCCGATTTGCGGAAGTATCCGAGACAATCATGCATTGATTGGTGACGGAAAAGAGACGAATATGCCCAGACACGGAATCGTTCGCGGAAAAGAATTTAACTGTGAGCAGCAGTCGCTTCATTCGATTACGATGGCGATTGAGAGCAATGAGGAGCTGAAAGAACAGTTCCCGTATGATGCAAAACTGGCGGTTACCTATACGCTGGAAGGACATTCTGTGATTCAGAAATTTACAGTAGAGAATTTGGAAGAGGAAGAAGTCGTTCCGTTCTTTGTAGGCGGTCATCCGGCATTCAATTGTCCGATGGTAGAGGGCGATGTCTATACGGATTATTACGTAGAGTTCGAAAAAGAAGAGACCTGTAGTGTACCGGAGCAGCTTACCGAGATTGGACTTTTAAATGTACAAAATCGTACAGACTTCTTAAAGGGAACGAAACGTTTGCCGCTTAGTTTTGATTTGTTTGCAAAGGATGCAATCACATTTGATGAATTGCAGTCGCGCAGCGTAAAGCTTGCATCAGACAAGCATGATCACAGTGTGCAGATTGATTTTGCAGATTTCCCGTATCTGGTACTTTGGACGACAGCCAATCAGGGACCGTTCCTCGCGATTGAGCCTTGGCTTGGATTGTCAACCTGTAGCGATGAAGGGGATCAGTTTGAAGAAAAGAGAAATGTACAGTTTGTAGCACCCGGAGAGAGCAAGAGCTATACATTTACGATTACAGTATCATAAAAAACTGTGAAAGAGGACGTCAAAATGGAACAACAACACAAGCGCCGTGTGCGCTATTCGGGCACACATCCGAAGCGATTTGAGGAGAAATACAAGGAGCATAATCCGCAAAAATATGCGGATACTGTAGCAAAGGTCATTCAAAAAGGAAGCACGCCTGCCGGTATGCATATATCGATTATGGTAAAGGAAATACTGGATGTGCTTCAGATAAAACCCGGAGAAAAGGGACTGGATGCGACCTTGGGCTATGGTGGTCATAGCAGAAAAATGTTGGAGAAGCTGCAGGGAAGCGGACATTTGTATGCATTGGACGTGGACCCGATCGAAATCGAAAAGACAAAAGAGCGTTTGGCACAGGCCGGTTATACGGAAGACATTTTGACAATTATACAGACAAATTTTGCAAATTTAGCAGAGGTCGGAGGGAACAATGGTCCCTTCGACTTTCTGTTAGCAGACTTAGGCGTATCTTCCATGCAAATTGACAATCCGGCACGCGGATTTTCTTATAAGCTGGACGGGCCGCTGGATTTGCGTTTGGACCCGGAGCATGGTCAGTCGGCAGCAGAACGGTTAAGTGAAATCAGTATGGAAGAATTCGAAGGAATGTTGATTGAAAATTCGGACGAACCGTATGCAAAAGAAATCGCAGCAGAGGTATACAAGCGTATGCGGCGCGGAGAAAAAATAGAGACGACACGTGCACTGGCACAAGCGGTGGAGGCCGCATTGTGTGCACTTCCAAAGCAAAAAAAGGAAGAACAAAAAGAGCTGATAAAAAAGACCAATCAACGCGTGTTTCAGGCATTGCGTATCGATGTAAACAGTGAATTTGAAGTGTTGGAGGCATTCTTGGAGGCATTGCCGGATGTGATGGCACCACAAGGTCGCATTGCGATTCTGACCTTTCATTCAGGCGAAGACCGACTCGTGAAGAAAGCGTTCAAACGATATTATAAACAGGGCATTTTTTCTGATATTTCGCAGGAGGTCATTCGTCCTTCGGCAGAAGAATGCCGTGCAAACGGACGCGCCCGTTCCACAAAGCTGCGATGGGCGATAAAAGCATAGTAGGAGGACGCAGCCATGTATGCGATTTTTTTAATCATCTGGATTATTTTTAATGAAAAAATAAATATAGAGATTTTGCTGTTTGGTCTGGCAATTGCGGCGGTATTATTTGCGTTTGTGTGTAAATTTATGGATCACAGTATCCAAAAGGAACTCGGAATTTATAAAAAATTTGTTCGGATGCTGCACTATGCGATCATACTGTTAAAAGAAATTTTAATGGCAAATTTGTCTGTGTGTCGGCTGATTTTATCAGAAAAAGAAGAAATCGAACCGGCACTGGTGGATTTTACATCAAAGATGCGCACACCTGCGGGACGCGCATTTTATGCGAATGCGATTACGTTGACGCCGGGTACCATCACAGTGATTGTAGAGGATGATAAATATTTGGTACATTGTTTGGATCAGGAAATGGCAGAAGGATTGACCGACTCTGACTTGGAGCAACTGCTGTATGAGATGGAGGAATAGCATATGGGACAGGGAAATATCCGATTGGAACAGGCATATGAGATATTGTTTATTGCAGCACTGGTTATCTTAGCTGTTTTTTTGATTTTGAGTCTGATTCGTGCGATTATCGGTCCGCGTGTTGCAGACCGCATCGTGGCAATCAATATGATGGGAACGATGACACTTGCCATTATTGCGATACTCGCGGTTATGAAGCAGGAAGGATATCTGGTGGACATCTGTCTGATTTATGCGATGACGAGTTTTCTGGCAGTGATTGTATTGTCAAAAGTATATATGGGCGTATATCGCCAGCACAAAGAAGGAAAGGCAGAGGAGGAAGTGGAAGATGGAAGCTATTAAATGGATACAGTTTCTGGCAGGAAGTACACTTCTGGTACTGGGATTGATAATTTTTTTGATAGAGATGGTGGGTGTATACCGTTTTAAATATGTGTTGAACCGCATGCACGCGGCAGCGATGGGAGATACGTTGGGTATTGGCTGCTGCCTGCTCGGATTGATAGTGATAAAAGGATTTTGCTTTACATCGCTGAAACTATTGCTGGTGATTATATTTTTATGGTTTTCGTCACCGGTTTCTTCACATTTGATTGCACGTTTGGAAGTGACGACGGATGAACAGCCGCAAAAGCATTACAAGCGTCTGCATTTGGGAAAGAAGGTGGATTGAGATGGATCTGTTTTTTGATCTGTTGCTGGTCTTTTTACTGGTGTGTGCGTTAGCGGTCAGCTTTTCCAAAAATCTGTTGAATTCGATTATTGTGTACATGTCATTTTCACTGGTGATGTCAGTGATTTGGATTTTGCTGGAATCACCGGATTTGGCGATTACGGAGGCAGCAGTAGGCGCCGGTGTGACATCGATTTTATTTATTATTACATTAAAGAAAATACATGCGATTGTAAAAGAGCAGGAGATTACAAAAAATGCACCGCAAACAGGTGAAATAGACGAAAAAAAGGAGGCGGAGCATGAGTAAAAAGGTATCAGAAGAAGCTTATGAAAAGACGCTGTCCTACAAATTGAGCCAATGGTTGTCCGGCGAAAAAGATTTGCTTTTGGACAATGTGGAGATGAAACCACAGCATGAGGTATATGAACCGAAAAATGTAGTGCGGCAGCACAGACGTCAGCATCGGAAAATCGTAGAGCGTTCCTATGATGTAGAGCATAATGCGCAAATTCGATTGTTTGAAAAATTGTATAAGGTTTTTTCTGTCATTTTTTGTCTGTGTCTGGTATTTATTTTATTGGTCGGCGTGTCATATCTGCCGACATTTGGTGAGGAAAATAATCCGGTGAATAACGAAGTTCCGGCGCGTTATATCGAGCAGGGCTTGCAGGAGACCGGTTCGATTAATATTGTGACGGGAATGATATTGGATTATCGTGCATTTGATACGCTTGGAGAATCGCACGTGCTGTTTTTGGCGACTTGCACGGTGCTTATTTTGTTACGCCGTGACAAAAAGAAATATCAGGAAACGGCACAGCACAATGACCGTATCTACGAACCTAAAAATGATGTTATTTTGCAAACGACCGCGAAGCTTCTCGTTCCCTTTATAGAGATTTTCGGAATCTATGTAATTTTGGGCGGACATCTGGGACCGGGTGGCGGATTTTCCGGCGGAGCGGTGTGCGGCGCCGGATTGATCCTGTATTTGAATGCATTCGGATTTGCAAAGACAGAGCGTTTCTTTACGGGAAAAACTTATAAATGTCTTTGCTTTTGTGCATTGGCCTGTTATTCGCTTGCAAAGACGTATTCGTTTTATACCGGTGCGAATCATATCGAAAGCATGATTCCGCTCGGAACGCCGGGAGCGATTCTCAGCAGCGGCTTGATTTTGGTGCTGGATATCTGTGTCGGACTCGTGGTTTCCGGAACGATGTATACGTTTTATGTGATGTTTCGAAAGGGAGGCTATTGATTATGAATCTGGGGAATTTGTTTGCGAATTATCAGGAAGCGCTTGCCATGATTATGTTTGCGATAGGATTTTCGAATCTGCTGTTGCAAAAAAATCTGATAAAAAAAATCATCGGATTCAATATCATGGATTCTTCGATTTATTTGTTTTTGGCGTTAAAGGGTTATATCAAAGGACATTCGGCTGCAATCGTGGTGGATGGTGTGCAGAGTGTAGATGCATACATCAATCCGATTCCCAGTGGTCTGGTATTGACCGGTATCGTTGTATCGGTAAGTGTCACGGCGCTTATGCTGTCGCTTACGATTCGCCTGTATCACCGGTATCATACGCTGGATATTGACCGCATCACGCTGGAAGTGAAAAAGGGGGGATTTTAAATGCATTTGGATTTTGTACAGAATTTCCCTCTTTTTTGTATTATTCTGACGTTGTTTTCCGGGCCGTGCTGCATGATTTTGTCTGCGAAAAAGGCGCGACTTTGGAATTTATTCGTTATTTCTGCCGTAGGAGTGATGTCTGCAATGGTGTTGTATCACGTATGTCAGAGTGGCGCACCCTATGTATATCGAATGGGACATTTTCCGGCACCTTGGGGAAATGAGATTCGTGTAGGTATCTTAGAAGCATTTATGGCATTGTTTTTCTGCATCATCATGCTATTGTCAGTAGTCGGCGGTGCGAGAGAACGAAAAAGAGAGGTCATTGAGAGCAAAGAAAATTTGTATTATGTGATGGTAAATCTGTTGCTGAGTTCTCTGATTGCACTGATCTATACAAACGATTTGTTTACTGCATATGTATTTGTGGAAATCAATACATTGTCTGCGTGCGGCATGATTATGAGTAAGCAGAGCGGTCATACGTTTGAGGCAGCCACGCGTTATATGATTATGAGCTTATTAGGCTCAGGTATGTTGCTTTTGGGTATTTGCTTCTTGTATGGTCTGACCGGTCACCTTTTGATGAGTAACATAAAGGAGGCAGTAGCGGTCATTGCCGTAAGTGATCAGTATCATGCGCCTCTGATGGTGGCAGTCGGTTTGATGTGTGTGGGACTGGCGATAAAAAGTGCACTGTTTCCGTTCCATTCATGGCTGCCGGATGCTTATGGATATTCATCAGTTTCTTCTGCGGCGATTTTGTCATCACTCGTATCCAAGGGATATATTTTCCTTTTGATTAAAATCTTTTACCGGGTGATTGGTTTTGAGATTATTTGTAACAGCAAAATAACAAATGTATTTTTTGTATTTGGAATTGCGGGAATGTTGTTCGGCTCTATCAGCGCGTGCAAAGAGCGAAATATCAGACGAATGATTGCGTTTTCCTCTGTAGCGCAGATTGGCTATATTTATATGGGCTTTGGTCTTGGAACAACAATGGGTGTGCTTGCAAGTATTTATCATATGCTCTCACATGCGGCGACAAAGTCACTGTTGTTTGTTGCAGCTTCCGGCTTATGCGAATGCTCAAACCGAAAAAAGGAGCTGGTGATGTTAAAAGGAGCAGGTTATCGCAATCCGCTGGCAGGAACTGCATTTACCGTAGGCGCCTTGTCGATGGTTGGGTTGCCGATTTTTTCCGGCTTTATCACAAAAGTATTGTTTGCACAAGCCGGTTATCAGCAGTCTGACAAGACGATGGTGACGTTGCTGGCGTTGGCGATCAGTACCCTTTTAAATGTCATATATTTTATGCGCGCAGTGCTGACCATTTATACGCCGCTGACATCACCGAGTGATGAGCAGACGCGTACTTATCAGAAGATTCGCATCATGAAGTATCCGGAAAAAGTCGTTATATTTGCCGGATTTATGTTAATCAATCTCATTTTAGGTCTCATGTCCCAGCCGATTACCGAGCTGTGTTCGCGTGGACTGGAAATGTTTGGCTAGGAGGAAAAAATGAAAATGGTGGGAATGACACCGCTTCGGCTGTTGTCGCTGGGCGAGGGTTTGGATATTGTGTTTGCACCTGACCGGCTTAGCATATTGTTTGTATGTATCACGACGCTGATTTGGTTACTGGCAGGTATTTATGCAATTATTTATATGAAAAAAGAGGGCAGACCAAAACGTTTCTTTTTTTTCTATATCATGTTGTATGTTGTATTGGTAGCGCTGGACTGTGCGGCAAATCTTATAACGTTTTATCTGTGTTATGAATTGATGACGCTGGTGTCCATGATGCTGGTCGTACATCACGGTACACGTGAGGCGGTTATGGCGACGCTCAAATATTTATTTTATTCTCTTTGCGGTGCTTATTTGGGCTTGTTTGGTATTTTCTATTTGAATCGTTATTGTACAGATTTGAATTTTGACGGTGTCGGAAAATTGAATACTGCGATGCTGCAGGGAAAGGAACAAACGCTTCTGCTGATTGTATTTCTGATGATTATAGGTTTTGGAGCAAAAGCCGGCATGTTCCCGTTACATGGCTGGCTACCGGCGGCACATCCGATTGCTCCTTCACCGGCATCAGCAATCTTGTCAGCGATTATCGTAAAAGCAGGTGTGCTCGCAACGATTCGTGTCATTTACCAGATAGTCGGCGTAGAATTTGTACGCGGCACATGGGTGCAAACGGCATGGATGATGTTGACACTTTTGACGGTGTTTATGGGTTCTCTGCTCGCTTACCGTGAGCCGGTGATAAAAAAACGCTTTGCGTATTCTACCGTGAGCCAGGTATCGTATATTTTATTTGGACTTTCCTTGTTGCAGGAACAGGCATTGACCGGCTCTTTGCTGCATGTCTGTTTTCATGCCGTGATTAAGTGCGGCTTGTTCCTGTGTGCAGGTATTTTTCTTGTTTTGTGTGAGAAAAGACGTGTCGATGAATTGGACGGAATCGGCAGGAAAATGCCGGTGTTGTTGGGATGCTATACATGCTTTGCACTGGCGCTGATCGGAATTCCGCCGACGAGCGGCTTTGTGAGTAAATGGCAGCTCGCACTCGGTGCGATGGATGCGAATGTCGGTGTATTTGGCTGGCTGGGTCCGGTCGTGCTGTTGCTGAGTGCACTGCTGACGGCGGGTTATTTGTTGCCGATTACGATGCGCGGATATTTTCCGGGCGAGTCAGACCGGTGTGAAGCACTTGCGAAAAAGGAACCGCCGTTTGGCATGCTACTGCCGATTGCGTTGTTGGCTTTGCTGGCTGTATGCTTTGGTATTTTTCCGAATCAGATGATAGAACTATGTGAGGAATTGGCATCTGCATTGATGAAAGGAGGAATCGTATGAGTGAAATGATGATTTCGGCAGCAGTTTTTTTGCCGATATTACTCGCTGCACCGATCTCCTTGATAAAATGGAAAAAGCCATCTTATGGTATGCTGTACACAGAGTCCGTAGTATTATTGACAACGGCGTTCGTCTTTTATGTACTAAGTCACGCAGACCGTGAATTACATGTATTGTTCCGTTTTGCAAATAATCTGGAAGTTGGATTTCGCGTAGATGGGCTTGCGTCTGTGTTCGCTGCGCTTGTAGCCATTTTGTGGCCGTTGGCGACGCTTTATGCATTTGAATATATGAAGCATTTAGAGCGAAAGCCTTGGTTTTTTATGTTTTATGTCATGACATATGGTGTGACACTTGGCGTTGCATTTTCAGGAAATATACTGACGATGTATTGCTTCTATGAAATATTGACCATCGTCACGTTACCGTTGGTCGTTCATTCCCTGACACGGGAAGCGCTGCTGGCAGGAAGAACGTATTTATTATATTCGCTTGGTGGTGCTGCGTTTGCATTTATAGGAATGATTTTCATTTCATATTTTGGAGCAACCGGGACTTTTACACCGGGAGGCGTATTTGCGGCGACTACGATGGAAAATCATGCGATGCTGCTGACGGTGTATGTATTTACATTTATCGGATTTTCGGTCAAGGCAGCGATGTGGCCGCTGGGTGGATGGCTTCCGAAAGCCGGTGTAGCTCCGACTCCGGTGACTGCCTTATTGCATGCGGTGGCAGTGGTCAAGGCAGGTGCATTTGCGCTGATGCGTATCACGTATTATAGCTTTGGTGCAGATGTGGTGCGCGGCACATGGGCGCAGACGGTAGTTTTGGTGCTGGTAATTATCACCATTGTTTACGGGTGCAGCCGTGCATTAAAAGAGACGCATATGAAACGTCGTCTGGCATATTCGACGATGAGTAATTTGTCCTATATTTTATTTGGTGTCGTACTGATGAGTCCGATGGGATTAGTCGCAGGATTGTGCCATATGATTTTTCATGCGGTTATGAAAATATGTGCGTTTTTCTGTGTTGGTGCAGTCATGCATCAGACGAAAAAGAATTTTGTCCATGAAATCGATGGAATGGGCTATCGGATGCCATTCGTTTTTACCGTATTTACGATTTCAGGCTTGGCGTTGATGGGAGTTCCCGGTCTGCCCGGATTTATCAGTAAATGGAATCTGGCAAAGGCGGCATTAACGTGTGAACATCCGCTGGCAGCGGTTGGCGTATTTGCGTTATTGGTATCGGCACTTTTGACAGCGATCTATATGATGTCGATATCGTTTCGGGCATTTCAAAAGAGCGGGACATCGCAGGAAGCGGTTGTTTCTGATGTAAAAGACCCGGGGTGGATGATGTGTGTACCACTGGCAGTGTTTGTGCTGTGTCTGATTGCATTGGGATTGTTTAGTACGCCTCTGGTGGAGCTATTACAGCAGATGACAGCAGAATTGTAAGCGCTGCGAAATAAAAATGATGTTTGTTTCGAAATAATTGGAGGGATATGAGATGAGATATCATCTTCCGGAAATATGCGGATATGGATTGAGCTTTGAACTGGATGGTTTTCGGCTGATACTCTTAGGTGTGACGCTTTTGGCATGGTTCATGGCATTACTTGTATCTGTAGAATATATGAAGCATGACAAACATGCAAAACGGTATTATTTCTTTACCGTGTTGACGATGGCGGCTACGATGGGTGTATTTTTGGCAGCAGACTTTTTTACAGCGTTTCTGTTTTTTGAACTGATGTCCTTTACATCCTATACATGGGTCGCACAAACAGAGAAAAAAGAGGCATTGCGTGCAGCAGATACGTATCTGGCAGTGGCTGTGACAGGCGGACTGGCAATGCTGATGGGACTGTTCCTACTTTATCACATGTATGGAACGTTGGATTTTGTGTCGCTGCAGCAGTTGACAGCGGGCGAAGCGAAAACACCGATGCTATATGCAGCAGGGGTATGTATTCTGGTTGGATTTGGGGCGAAAGCAGGTGTATTTCCGCTTCACATCTGGCTTCCGAAAGCACATCCGGTCGCACCGGCACCGGCATCTGCGCTGCTTTCCGGTATATTGACAAAGACCGGTATATTTGGAGTGATTGTTTTGTCAGTACGCATCTTTGGCGGTGATCAGCATTGGGGTGTATTGCTCGCATTATTGGGAAGTGTCACCATGTTTATAGGTGCGCTACTCGGCGTGTTTGCATTAGACTTGAAAGGTACGTTAGCATGTTCATCTGTCTCTCAGATTGGATTTATTGTGACAGGAGTGGCGATGTGCAGTCTGCTGTATCAGGAGCATGCGCTTGCGGCACACGGTACATTGCTTCATATGATGAACCACTCGCTCATAAAGCTGGTATTGTTTTTGTCTGCGGGTGTAGTTTACATGAATACACATGAGTTGGATTTGAATGTCATTCGTGGATTTGGCAGAAAAAAGCCGTTGCTGGCAGTGTGTTTTGCGATTGGCGGATTGTCAATCGGAGGTATTCCGCTGTTTAGCG
>JAGAOE010000020.1 GCA_017623885.1 Eubacterium sp.
CCCTGTGAAGCCAGCTTCAAATAGCCCTGCACGGCGATATGTGCCGGACAGGCAGTCTTACACGGTGCTGTTCCGCTCTCATGACTGTTTCTGCGGTTATTATCACGATAATCCGGGTCCCACTTATCTTCGCCCCACTTCACTGCATCCGGCAACTCCTGTTTCGGATATTTGATCTCGGAGCCGTCTTTTGCACAAAGCTTCTGACCGAGTCTGGTCGCTCCTGCCGGACAATATTCCACACAGCGTCCGCAGGCAACACATTTTTCCTTGTCTACATGAGCAACATACGCTGAACGTGACATATTCGGCGTATGAAACAACTGTGAAGTTCGAAGTGCATTACATATATTTACATTACAATTGCAAATACCGAAAATCTTATTCTCACCATCAATATTTGTAATCTGATGTACAAATCCATTTTCTTCCGCGCGCTTCAAAATCGCCATTGCCTCTTCGTAAGTGATGTCATGACCCTTGCCTGTCTCACGGCAATAGTCCGCGAAATCACCAACGCCGATACACCAGCCATAATCATCATCTGCCACGCCCTCTCCCAATACTTTACGGGATGCACGGCAGGAACAGCGTCCCACACCGATATGACCTTCGTATTTTTTCAGCCAGTACGACAAATGTTCTATATCAATCGATTGATTTTCCATAGAAATCGCTTTTTCTACCGGAATGACATGCATACCGATACCGGCGCCTCCGGGCGGCACCATCTGTGTCACACCTGCCAACGGCAAAAATGTCATTCGCTCAAAAAATGCTGCTACATCCGGGTGCTCCTTCAATCTCGGATTTGTACCATCCGGCAACTCTTCCATGTTAAATAATTCGGCAGAGCCCGGCACGAACATCGGCAGTACATATCTGCGCTCTGTCTGCTCATGTGTGCGTCCGTTATGGTCATAGTGATAACCGTAATCATATTCCAGCAATCCGATATAGCTCATTTCATCTAACAGCTTTTGGAATTTTTCCTCACCGGATGCATCGATGTTACACAGCTTGCACATCTCTGAAAATGTATACGGTGTACGCTTTTTCATCGCCAGACCGACATCTGCCATCTCTTCCGTAATAATTTCCGCCAATCCCCAATATTCCGGGTCTTCTACCTTCACACCGCCAATCAGGTGTGCAGCCACATCTGTAATCTTTTTTCCTAATGCAATGATTTTTTTGCTCGGCTCTTTATCCTTTTTATGATTCGCCGGCCATCGATTGTATTGCTCCATGTCAAATGCCATTTTCTGTTCTCCTCTTCTTCCTATTTTACCATTTGTTTTTGTCCCTATGTGCTTCTCTTTTCATTCTCTTTCCATTCTTTTTTGATTCTAAATGATAAAAATTATTCTTTCAACGAAATTGTCTTTTTTGCATGACATTCCACACAAAATGTAAAAAAAGTATGAATCTTACTTGTGATTCATACTTTTTATTAAGAAAAAACTCATAGAACTGCTTCTCTGATTTTCATCGTCAGTTCTATCATACAGTCTTCTTCATCCGGCAATTTTCCTGACGTCAAATATTCAAATAAAATATTCACCGCCTTTGCACCCTGGCGAAAAGGCTGCTGCCCAATCGTTGCAGAAATAACACCTTCCTTTAACATCGCAATCGTCGTCGGCAGCTCATCAAAGG
>JAGAOE010000154.1 GCA_017623885.1 Eubacterium sp.
CATGTATAAAAATTGACAATTGGAGCGTTAGGGTAGATAATAAAGTTACGCAAAGGGTGAAACGGTTCATCCGAAATTACGCCAACACAAAAAAAATAGTTGGGAGGAAGAAAGTTGGAAAAGATTAAACAAAATCCATTCGTAAAAAAAGTAGGATTTAACAGAATCGTGTTATGCTGTGTATTGGTACTGATGTACATATTATTCAGCGTGACATCAAAGGGATTTGCAGGTTTACCTCGTATCTTGAGTGCATTAAACTACGCATATTTCTTAGGATTTTTGTCACTCGGTGTTACATTTGTAATTGCGACCGGAGGCATCGACTTCTCAATCGGACCGGTAATGTTCTGTGCAGCATTGATTTCAGGTTATTGCCTGACAGGATATGGTTTGCCGACCGCGTTATGTCTGGTAATTAGTATTCTGGTTGGTTTGCTGTTCGGATGCTTCAACGGCTACCTCGTAGCATATTGGACAGTGCCGCCGTTTATTGTTTCGATGGCGAGTATGAACATCGCAAAGGGTCTTGCATCTGTATTTACAAAGACACAGTCTGTGAGTTGGCCGCAGGCAGCAGAAGCAGCAGGATGGTTCAGAAAGCTCGTAAAGATTGGAAACTTCCCGGTAGGTCTGGTGATTTTCCTGTTGGCCGCAGTGGTTTGTTCACTGATTTTGAACAATACAAAGGCAGGTCGTTACATTCTGAGTCTCGGAAGTAATAAAGAAGCGGTTCGCCTTTCAGGTGTTAATGTAAAAAAATGGGAGATGCTTTCTTACATTATTTGTGGCGTATTAGTAGGAATCGCAGCAATCTTCTTCGTAGGTGCATATACAACCGTACAGCCCGGATACGGCGACCAGTACAATAATGAGGCGATTGCCGGCTGTGTAATGGGAGGAACTTCCATGGCAGGTGGTTTGGCGTCTATCGGCGGTACAGTGATCGGTGTATTCATCATCTCACTTTTGCAGGAAGGTATTATGGCGCTTGGTATTAACAAGAACTATCAGTTGATCATTACGGGACTGATTGTTATCGTAGCAGTTTATGCTGACGTAATTGCAAGACGCAGAAAGAACTAATTATCAGAATTCAGAAAGGTGAGGGCAAAAGAATGGGCGAAGTAATCTTAACGATGAAAGACATTGATAAATCTTTCCCCGGTGTTCACGCGCTTGATCATGTTAATTTCGAAGTGAGACGCGGTGAAGTACATGCGTTGATGGGAGAGAACGGAGCTGGAAAGTCTACATTGATGAAGGTGTTGACCGGTATTTATACAAAAGACTCCGGAAGTATTACATATGAAGGAAAAGAAACAGAGTTTCATAATACAAGAGAAGCACAGGACGCAGGTGTCGTAATTGTGCATCAGGAATTGAACATGCTTGGTCATCTGACCGTAGCACAGAATATTTTCATCGGTCGTGAATTTAAGAAAGGTATCAAAATTGACGACAAGAAGATGAATGAAGAAGCAAAGAAGCTTTTTGACAGACTTCATATCGACATTGATCCGACAGAGACGATGGCAGATTTGACAGTAGGAAAGCAGCAGATGTGTGAAATTGCAAAGGCTATTTCACATGATGCAAAGGTAATTATTTTCGACGAGCCGTCTGCAGCATTGACAGAGGCTGAGATCGAAGAACTGTTCAAGATTATCCGCGATTTGCGTGAGCAGAATCTTGGAATCGTATATATCTCACATCGTATGGATGAGATTAAGGTGATTACAGACCGTGTGACAGTCATGCGAGATGGTACTTATGTAGGTACATTGATTACAAATGAGTGTACGAAAGATGACATCATAAACATGATGGTTGGTCGTGTAATTTATGAAGATCCGAAGACAGCCAGCACAGTTCCTGCTGATGCACCGGTTGTATTGAAGGTAGAGCATCTGAACGCGGGCAGAATGGTACAGGATGTCAGCTTCGAGCTTCGCAAAGGCGAGATTTTAGGTTTCTCCGGCTTGATGGGTGCAGGACGTACCGAGACAGCGAGAGCGATTTTTGGTGCTGACCCGAAGGAAAGCGGAGATATTTATATCAATGGTAAAAAAGTGACGATAAATAATCCGCAGGATGCAGTTAAATGTGGTATCGGATATCTTTCTGAGGACCGTAAGCGTTATGGTATCGTTGTCCAGAAGACCGTAGCAGAGAACTCTACGATGGCATGTCTGGAAAACTATATGAGCGGCTTATTTATTAACAAGAAGGCTGAGAAAAAGGTCGCAGAGGAATATGTAGAATCGTTAGCGACAAAGACACCGAGCGTAGAGCAGTTGGTAGTGAACTTGTCCGGTGGAAATCAGCAGAAGGTCGTTATTGCAAAATGGTTGATTAATGACTGTGATATCTTGATTTTCGATGAACCGACACGTGGTATTGACGTTGGTGCGAAGAACGAGATTTACAAGTTGATGAACAAACTTGCCAGCGAAGGAAAGTCTATCATCATGATCTCTTCTGAAATGACTGAGATTTTGCGTATGAGTGATCGTATCGTGGTAATGTGTGAAGGCAGAAAGACCGGTGAGGTCAAGATTGAAGAAGCAACACAGGAAGTTATCATGAATATGGCAACACGAGAGATTAGTTAAGGAGGAGAGGACAATGAAAAAGAAATCATCTATTTTTGCGAGTCAGAAGTTCATCGTACTCCTGGTTGTAATTGTATTATTTGCATTTTTTAGTATTATAAGTGAGAACTTCAGACAATATTCTACAGTCATGAGTATTCTGGATTACTCATACTACATCGTACTTATGGCGATTGGTGTTACATTCCCGTTGATTACCGGTGGTGTAGACCTTTCAATTGGTACAGGTTTGATTTGTTATTCACTGGCCGGTGGATATCTGATTACACAGAAAGGCTGGCCGGTAGCGGCAGGTTTGATTGTGACACTGCTGTTAGGTATCGTTATTGGAACGATAAATGGTGTACTTGTTTCCGTTATGGAATTACCGCCGTTCTTGACAACATTGTGTACTTGCATGATTACACGTGGTCTTGGATCAATCTTCTCAAAAGGATTTGGTATTTCATGGCCGGCAGCAAGCGCAGACGGTGGTTGGTTCCGCAGTATCTTTAAGATTTCACTGGAGAACGGAACAAAGATTCCGATTGGATTTCTTTGGATGATTTTAATCGTAATCCTTATGGCATTCGTACTGAATCATACAAAGCTGGGACGTTATACCATCGCAATCGGAAGTAACAAAGAAGCAACCAGATTATCCGGTGTAAACGTAAAATTCTATCATATCATGGCATACGTGATTTCAGGATTTTTCGCAGCACTTGCAGCAGTTGCATACTCAGCAGTATTCGCGACTGTACAGCCCGGTACAGGTGCAGGCTTCGAGTTGGAGGCAATCGGTGGAGCAATCATCGGTGGCGTTTCAGCATCAGGTGGAGCCGGTTCTGTAGAAGGTTCATTAATCGGTGTATTCGTTATCTGTCTGTTAAAGACCGGACTTCCGTACATCGGATTACAGGCGAACTGGCAACAGATTATTACCGGTTTGGTATTAATCGGAGCAGTTATGGTTGATATCTTGAAAAAGAAAAAAGCAGAAATTCACTAATTGAACACAAAATAGTGATACATTATTAAAATCAAAAAACATATGTAACGATATGAGACCGAAACGGTTTTATATACATACCAAAATGGTACAAAAAAGGAGGACAAAAAAATGAAAAAGAAAGTTTTAGCAAGCTTGTTGTGTGTAGCTATGGCATCTACCATGTTAGTAGGATGTGGCGGAAAAGAAGAAGCAGCAGCTCCGGCAGCAAAAGAGGAGAAGACTGAGGAAGCTCCCGCAGCAGAGGAGAAGACGGAAGAAGCTCCGGCAGAAGAGACCGCTGAGGCAGGTGGAGATTACCACTTCGAAATCATCGTTAAGTCTTATCAGTCATCATACTGGCAGGCAGCAGTTAAGGGTGTTGAGCAGGCAGCAGCAGAGTTAGGCGTTTCTTATAACTGTACAGGACCTAACGCAGAGTCTGATATCGCTGATCAGGTAAACATGCTGAACAACGCAATCAACGTAGAAGGTGTTGACGGTATCGGTCTTGCAGCTTGTGATCAGTCTGCATGTTTAGATGCATTACAGACCGCTATGGATAAGGGAATCCCGGTAGTATGTTTCGACTCTGGTATTCCGGATGCTCCGGCTGGATCAGTTCTTTCAACTGTAGCAACTGACAACTATGGCGCTGGTGCTACTGCAGCAGAGAACCTCTATGCAGGATTAAAGGATAAGATTTTAGCAGCTACCGCACCTGTTCGTATCGGTGAAGTAAACCAGGAAGCTACTTCTGAGTCTATTATCAATCGTGGTCTTGGATTCATCGACAAGTTCGCTGAGTTAGCAAAGGCTGATGGAAAGACTGTAGCAGTTATCGGAAATGACAAGTACGTAAACGATGCAAAGGCTGAGACCGTTGCAGAAGCAGAAGCAGACATCATCATCGAAGTTGCAGTACCTGCTCAGACAACTGTAGAATTATGTGCAACAGAAGCATCTGTTATCATGAACAAGGCTGATACAATCGGTATGTTCGGATCTAACCAGGTAGCAGCAGAAGGTATCTTAACAGCAAACGACAACTTGAACGTATTAGGAACTGATCCTGAGACTTCTGTATTAGCAGCAGGTTTCGACGCTGGTTCAGTTATTAAGGGTGCTATCACAGATGGTAAGATGTACGGTGCAGTTACCCAGTCTCCTTTAGCAATGGGTATCACCACTGTTCAGACTCTGTACGCAATCGCTAATGGCGAATCTGTATCTGATATTCCTACCGAAGGATATTGGTACAATGTAGACAATATGGCAGACGATTCTATCGCTCCCAACCTTTATGACTAATCTGAAGTTATTAGCTTAGAGTAAAATAAAACAAAAAAAGAACCAAGAGAGTTTTGCTCTCTTGGTTCTTTTTTGTTCGTTTATTCCTATATCAACTCGGCAATGACTTCGATTTCTGCTAATACATTTTTCGGTAATGCTTTGACTGCGACGCAGGAGCGTGCAGGCTTGCTCGTGAAGTAGTTGGCATAGACTTCGTTGAACGCTGCAAAGTCAGACATTTCAGCGAGGAAACAGGTCGTTTTTACGACATTGTCATAGGTGCATCCGGCTTCGGCTAATAAGGCACCGATATTTTCACAAATGCAAGCAGTTTGTTCTTCGATGGTAGTGCCCTTCACTTCGCCGGAAGCGGGATCAAGGGCAATCTGTCCGGAAAAGAAAACAAGATTGCCTACAATTTTTCCTTGTGAATAGGGGCCGATTGCAGCGGGGGCTTTGTTTGTCGAGATAGTTTTCATTATTTATACCTTCTTTCTATTAAATATAGTGCGCTGAAACAATGCGACTCTTTACCACAACATGTGATAAAGAGTCGTTTATGTGCGTATTTATTCGTTTCAGCGAGTGAGTAATTCTTCCCAACGGCGGTCTGTCTCAGCCTGGAAAGCTTCGATTAAATGCTCGTTTCCTGGTTTGAACAGATGCTTGAAGCGTCCCTGCTTTTTCAGGAAGTCTTCTAACGGGAGTTTCTTCTTCGGCTCATAATTTAAAATCCATTTGCCTTCTACGACCTCAAAGAGCGGCCAATAACAAGTCTCAACACCTAACTTACAGATTTCAATAATATCCGGTGTATCGTATTTCCAACCTCTCGGACAGGGAGCCATGATGTTCAAAAAGGCTGCGCCGGGAGTGTAAATCGCACGTTCTGATTTGGTATACAAATCTTTCATATTTCCGATAAAAGTCGTCTGTGCAACATAAGGAATGTTGTGCGCAGCGATGATGGCTGCCAAATCCTTACGTCCCTGCGGTTTTCCGTCTGATTTGACACCGCTGGGCGTGGTAGTCGTATCCGCAAACTGCGGGGTAGCTGAACTACGCTGAATACCGGTATTCATGTATGCGCCGTTGTCATAACATACGTATACGAGATCATGTCCGCGCTCCATTGCACCGGAAAGAGACTGCAAACCGATATCATATGTTCCGCCGTCGCCACCGAAGGTGATAAATTTATAATCTTCTTTGATTTTGCCGCGCTTTTTGAGTGCGTGGTAAGCAGTTTCTACACCGGAAAGTGTTGCACC
>JAGAOE010000155.1 GCA_017623885.1 Eubacterium sp.
CAACAGCATATAACACAAAAGAGACTTGCAGATTCCCTACAAGTCTCTTATAGTTCTCTCAATAATTATCTAAACGGTCGGCGCTGGCCAAATCTCATGCTTCTTCGCGATATCGCTTATTGCCTGAACACTTCCAGCGACTATCTGCTGGGTCTCACAGAGCAGCCCCATCCTACGCCTTTTACTGAAGATGAAAAACTGCTTTTACAGCTTTACCGTGCGCTTCCGCCGGAAGCCAAGACGCACACACTTCATGAGCTTCGACGATTCGTACACCTATGCCATCAGCTCCGTCATTAAGCGCTTAATCATTTCCGAGTGACTGTGATTTGCGCACCTGTGTCGTTCTCTCATAGCATGAAAAGATTTCTTTAATTGACGCTTCATCCTGTTTCGGGCTTATCATGCTCACAACCGGAACAATCACAAGTCCTGCTAACATCGCAAACGCACCACAATTAATCGGTGACTGTAAGAAGGTCGGAAATGCGCTGCGTGCTACCATATTCAGCACCATAATGCCTGCACCGAAAATAAAGCTTGCCCACACAGACAGGCGGGTCGTTTTTTTCCAGTACAAGCTATACAAAAACGGTGCAAGAAATGCGCCCGCGAGAGCGCCCCATGAAACACCCATGAGCTGTGCAATAAATGTCACATTATTTCTATACTGTACAATCGCAATCACTGCTGATATCGCAATGAAAACGACAATCAAGATACGAATCCAAAGCAACTGCTTTTTCCCATTCATATCTTTTATCACATGATTTTTTAACACATCAATCGTCAATGTCGAGCTGGATGCGATGACCAGTGAAGACAATGTCGACATCGATGCAGAAAGCACCAAAATCACAACCAAGCCAATCAATAAATCCGGCAAATCGGACAGCATCGTCGGAATAATCGCATCATAGCCATCCTTTGCGATATCGATTTTATCCGAGAACAAACGTCCGAATCCACCGAGGAAATAACATCCACCTGATACGACTAACGCAAATGCAGTCGAGATGATTGCACCCTTGCGAATCTGATTTTCATTCTTAATCGCATAGAATTTCTGTACCATCTGCGGTAGTCCCCATGTTCCGAGAGAGGTCAGAATAATAACACCTGCCAGATTCAGCGGATCAGGACCGAGGAACGAATTAAACACACCGGGCATTGCTGATACGCTTGCATCCTCCACGCGTGCCAAGCCTTCCAGTGCTCCCATAAAACCGCCGTTCATTTTTAATACGGCTGCAATCACTGCTACAATTCCCACTATCATGACACAACCCTGTATAAAATCGTTGATTGCCGTCGCCATATAGCCGCCTGCAATTACATATATGCCGGTCAGAACCGCCATTAAAATAATACAAACTTCAAAATCAATACTGAATGCCATTCCAAACAAACGCGATAAACCATTATATAATGACGCGGTATAAGGAATCAAAAAGATAAACACGATCACTGACGCACAGATTTTCAACGCCGGACTGTTAAAACGCTTTCCGAAAAATTCCGGCATCGTCGCAGAATCTAAATGCTGTGACATCACACGCGTTCTGCGTCCCAGTACAACCCACGCTAACAGCGAGCCTACTGCCGCATTTCCAAGACCAATCCAAGTCGCTGCAATACCGTACTTCCAACCAAACTGTCCTGCATAGCCGATAAACACGACTGCCGAAAAGTAAGAAGTACCATATGCAAAGGCGGTCAGCCAAGGGCCGACGCTTCGTCCTCCCAACACAAATCCATTTACATCTGTCGCATGCTTACGGCAGTAGAGACCGATTCCGATCATCACGCCAAAAAATACGACAAGCATTAATATTTTTGCAATCATTGCAATTCCCCTTTCACATCGTTTTTCTAAAACTCTTTCGTTGTTTCGCGCATTAAAGCGTTGCGGTTTAACGCTTTTAATAACTAAAGTATCATATCATAAATATGGGCGTCTGTCAACGCAGACGCCCATTACTTCACTCCGATTTCATATCCGGTTCAGGCAATATCGTTTTTAATTTCTTCCACACTTCCTGCGGCGTGTGAAACAGCTCTGTCGCACCCTGCTCACGCAGACATGTCTCGTCCCGAAAACCCCATGTCACACTGAGACATTCCAGATTTGCATTTCTCGCCGTCGCCAGGTCTACCTCCGAATCTCCGATATAAATCGCATCCTCTACCTGTATCCCTAACTGCTGCAATGCTGCGTAAACCGTATCCGGTGCCGGTTTCTTTTTTACACCTGCTGCCTCATTTTCGCCGATTGCAACCTCTATATAATCTTTAAAATATATTTCGTTCAATTGCTTGACTGCTGCATCTGGCTTATTTGACACAATCGCCATCCTGCACTGTCTGTCTTTCAGGCATTGTAATAATTCGATGATACCGTCATACGGCACAGTGTGGTCATTGCTATGCTGCGCATAGTCCTTTTGAAAAACTGCAAATATATCTTCAAACAAGGCGCACTGTTCAGGCTGCTCGATATCCAGTGCACGCAGCATCAGAATTTTTACCCCATTGCCCACAAAGCAGCGGATCTCTTCCAATGTGCGCGTTTTGTAACCAAACTGCTCCAGTGCCACATTTGTGCTATTGCGCAAATCCTGCAAGGTGTCTAACAGTGTCCCATCCAAATCAAATATGACTGCATTTTTCATGGTTGATTCCTTTCGTCTAAATTAATCTATTGTAACTGTTCAGAGCCAACCTCGAAAATACTATGTATTTCCTCGGTATGGCGTAGCCGCCAAATCGTTTCATACAAAAACATACGCGAAAATGTAAACATTTCGCATATGTTTTTGATGAAACTGCTTGGCTCCAAACAGTTACAATCACACCTCATGCTTGCACTTTAATACTTCTAATACATATTCATATACGCGTTTTGCAGAAGAAATACTGAGCTTTTCTTCAAATGTATGAATGCCGATCATGTCAGGACCAATCGATATACCATCCAGGCCTTCTATTTTTCCTGCCAGAATACCGCATTCCAGACCTGCATGAATCGCTTCGATCTTCGGTGTTTTTCCGTACATCTGCTCATAGATTCGAACCGCATCCTCACGCATCACCGAATCCTGTTTATACTCCCATGCCGGATACACACCTGCGGTCTGGGCACTTCCGCCAACATATTCGATCAGACTCTTGACCCGCTCTGTCAATGCATCACGCGCTGAGATAACCGAACTGCGCACTGCAAATTCCATACGGAATTCGGTTTCGTTTAATTCCATAATACCCATATTCAGAGAAGTCTCTACCAGCCCTTCTATATGCGCACTCATGGACTGAATGCCACCGGGCAAAAGGTTCAGCAACAAAATCACTGCCTTTGCCTTTTCTTTTGTCAAAACCGCTGTCGATGCGATTTCTTTTTCTGCCTCTAATTCCAGTCTCATGTCCGCATCCACTGTCGCATATTCCTGCGCAATTTGTGCTGCTGTTTCACGCAGACAGTCACAGATCTGGTCTGCTTGTTCTTTTGCGCATACGAGTGTAGCATACGACTCTCTGGGAATCGCATTTTGTTTTGCACCACCCTGCAACTGCGCGATCTCAAAGCATACACCGGAACGCTCCAGCGTCAGTAACAAGCGACCCATCACCTGATTGGCATTGGCACGACCTTTGTCGATTTCTACGCCGGAATGTCCGCCTTTCAGACCTTTCACCGCCAGTTTCAGTCGTACACCTTCTGTCTGCACGTATTCTGCGTCCAGTCGTCCAATCGTACTGTTTCCGCCCGCGCAGCTAACGGTCATCACACCCTCCATCTCTGAATCCAAATTCAAGAGCTTGTGACCCTTCAGCTTTGACAAATCGATATTGCTGGCACCATCCATTCCAACCTCTTCCGAAGTAGTAATGATGCATTCCAGACGCGGATGCTCGACCTCCGGCGAATCAAGTATCGCCAGCATGTATGCCACAGCGATGCCATCATCTCCTCCCAGCGTCGTACCCTTCGCAGTCACATAATCACCCTCAATCATCAACTCCAATCCATCGTTCTCGAAGTCGATTTCCACACCGGGTTCTTTCTCACATACCATATCCATGTGTCCCTGCAAGATAATCGGCTCTTCCTTTTCATAGCCCGGCGTCGCGGGCGCAATCATAATCACATTGTGCCATTCATCCTGCTCGTATTCAAGCCCATGTTCTTTTGCAAACTTCACCAGATAATCACTGATTTTCTTCTCCTTGTAAGAGGGATGCGGAATCCCGCAAATCTCTTCAAAATATTGAAATACCTTTTTGGGTTCGAGTTCTCCTAATACATTCATGTTTGACCTTCTTTCTCCGTTTACAGCTATTTACCATTTATTTTTTGTTTTCATATACGATAAAACAACTATTGTGCAATGACTTCACAAATGTGCACAAGCGCTCATAGAGCGGTTCTGCTTCTTTGCCATATTCTTGCTTCAATAATTGTCCGATTTCATATACATTTCGTTTTCCATCTATCTGCTGCCAGATAAACGAGCCCATCCCCGGCAGTTCTATCCAGCTTATTTTCGGTTTCTTAAAAAAGATTTGTGCAATACGATTGAACAAACCTTTATTTACCATTTTTATTTCGACCATTCCCTTGTCGTTTGTCCGATATTCATACAAAGAATTGTGTTTTGGAATATAATCCAAAAAATTGTCTGCCTGCTTTTTTGCCATAAATGCTCCTTTATAGTTCCTGTCGGCAACACGATGTCCCCTTCAGTTTTATACAACAACTGCACCATCCACATTTCATGGACAGTGCAGTTTTTCATATCCAGCTTCATGACAGCGTTTGAAAGAAGCCTTTCAAATCTGTCATTTATTTATTTTTCTTTCCCTTAATTGTATAAACCAGAGTCGCACACAAGATTGCAAATACTGCTAAACCACCCCAGTTTCCTAAATTAAACGGTAATACGCCTGCCAGGAAGTCACCAAATGTGCTCTCGCCCATCGGAATCACGGCAAATACTGCTAACAGAATACCTACCAGACCTTCTCCGGCAATCAGACCTGATGCATACAATACACCGCGATCCACACCTTCTTTGTTCTCCTTCTTACGCTCGAAGAACCAACGAATCAGACCACCGGCCATCATCGGTGTACTCAAGTGAATCGGCAAGTACAGACCTACCGCAAAAGGCAGTACCGGAATGCCAAGAATCTCTACTACGATAGCGATTCCCACACCGGCGAATACAAGTGTCCAAGGCAGGTCACCACCCATAACACCTTCTACTACCATCTTCATCAAAGTCGCCTGCGGAGCCGGTAACTCAGTAGAGCCATAGCTCCATGCAGTATTAAACAGGTATAAAATACCACCGATTGCAAGTGCAGATGCCACAACACCGATCAACTCTGCAATCTGCTGCTTCTTCGGAGTCGCACCTACGATATAACCGGTCTTTAAGTCCTGAGAGGTATCACCTGCTACTGCTGCGATAATACAGATGACTGTACCGATTGCAATCGCAGATACCATACCGGGATATCCGATCATTCCGCTTGCTTTTAACAGAATCGTGGAAATCAACAACGTCGCAATCGCCATTCCTGATACCGGATTGTTTGAGCTTCCGACGATACCTACCATACGAGAAGATACTGTTGCGAAGAAGAATCCGCAGATAATGATGATAATTGCTCCGATAATATTTACCGGAATTGTAGGAATGAGCCACATTGCAATCGCAATCACTCCGATACCTACTAATACTACAATCATGCTCAAATCCTGAGCAGTACGACTACTGTCTGTATTCTTTCCACCCTTCAGACTCTTCATTGCGTCACAGAAGGTACGAACAATCATCGGAAGAGACTTAATCAAACTAAGAATACCACCACATGCCACTGCACCGGCTCCGATATAGCGGATATAGTTACTCCAGATGCCCCATGTGTCCAATGCAGAAATCGGGTCTGTCGCAGGATACATCACATTGTCTCCACCAACCAGAACGATCAACGGCATAAGTACGAACCATGCAACGGTACCACCTGCTAACAGGTAAGATGAAATCTTTGCTCCACAAATGTAACCTACACCGAGCAATGCAGGAAGTACATCCATTCCGATTCCGGAACCCTTGTACTGCTTGATACTGAAATCGACTTCACTCGGGAATGCCTTTAATCCGTCTGCAATAAATTTGTATAATGCAGCGATACCAAGACCTGCAAATACAGTTCCTGCCTTTGCACCGCCGGCTTCACCTGCCAGCAATACTTCTGCACACGCGGTTCCTTCCGGGTAAGGAAGTGTTCCGTGCTCTTTCACAATCAATGCACTTCTCAGCGGAATCATAAACAATACGCCAAGCATACCACCAACCAATGTAATCAATGCAATCTCTGCAAGTGAAGGATTATCTACTCCACCTTCTCCTGCCCACATAAAAATCGCAGGCAATGTAAAAATCGCACCGGCTGCTACAGACTCACCGGCAGAACCAATCGTCTGTACCACATTGTTTTCCAAAATAGAATCGCGACGTAACAGCACGCGAATCACACCCATTGAAATAACTGCTGCCGGAATCGAAGCCGACACTGTCATTCCTACACGCAATCCTAAATACGCATTTGCGCCGCCGAACAATACAGCAAGAAGTACACCCAAAACAATCGACACAGCGGTCAACTCGGGCAATACCTTGTCCGCAGGGATGTACGGCTTAAATTCTTTTTCGTTGTTAGACATTTATTTAATCCCCTTTTGTATTTATTTTGTGAATCGACAGTAGATGTATTTCTGACATTCACAATTACACATTATTATAACGGACGCAAAAAATGCTGTCAACTGCCTATTTATGGGCTTTTGCGGGCTATCGCACTACTGCGTCACCTTGCTAAATCAGCAGATAAATGTCACCAATGCTGCTGCCACAACTGCACCGATTGCCACTGTCAGCAAGCCCTGTCTGCGATATGCCAATATCAGTGCCACGCTCATTCCTGCAAGCGACGGAATCACCCCACCTGCAGATGTAAATACCGCTGGAAATGTCATTGCTGCCAGCACTGCATATGGTATATATTCCAAAAACGAGCAAATATATACATTTGTTATCTTCTTTTTCACCAGAACAAACGGCAGGGCACGTAGCAAATAGGTAACAAGTGCCATCACTGCCACATATTTAAAATATACACTCAGACTAATCATTCGCGCCCACCTCTTTTTCTATCTTGATGCTCTCCGCAGCAGCTTCCTTTGGTTCTTCCTGCGGCGTCAGCGGATGTCTCCATGCCGCATATGCTGCTGCCACGACTGCACACAAGGTAATCGACAGTCCGCTCGACAGTTCAATAAACGGCAAATAATAAATCAGACAGCTGAGTACAGCCGCCACCAATACGACCTCCAACACCGGTCGGCTGTCTCTCGCCTTCGGTATAATAATCGCCAAAAACATTCCGTATATTGCGATACCAAAAATCTCTGCAATTCCTGCCGGAACGATTTCTCCGAGCAAAGCTCCCGTCAAGGTTCCGATTGCCCATCCAAGATACGGTGTCAAAAACAGTCCGGTAAAATAGCTTCTGCTCACCGGCTTTTCCTGCGCCATTGATACAGCAAAAATCTCATCCGTCACACCCATCGCCAGAATCCATCGTGCGATGCCTCGGAAACGTTCATCTACCTTTTGCGTCAGCGAGATCGACATGAGCAGATAACGGAGATTGATAAAAAACTCAGCGATGATCATCTCCAGCATCGCTGCACCTTCCATCATCAGTGTCAAGCCGGCAAATTGACCCGCAGATGTCACATTTGTGAGTGATATAAAGGTCGTCTGCCACCAGTTCAGACCCATACCTACCCCCAAGAGTCCAAACGTAAACGATACAGACAAATAGCCCAGACATATCGGTATACCGTCGCGAAGACCCTTTCTAAAATTCTGTTCCATTTTATTTTACTCCCTTGTTGATTATTTTCTGATGTGATAAACTGTCAATATATAAATTGCTACGGAAAAAGGAGACTACCTATGAGTAAAGGTATTGCAGGAAAGAGCACATGGGTGCTCATCATGCTCGTTCTAATCGGAGCCGTGCTCGGCAGCTTTATCGGCAATCTCGCCGCAAACAGCGCGTTCTCATGGCTCAATTACGGTAAAACCTTCGGTCTGACCAGCCCCATCGTACTCGACATGGCTGTACTCACACTGACATTTGGTCTGACAATTCATTTCAGTATTGCAACGATTCTGGGTATTATCATTGCCATTCTGATTTATCGTGTGATATAATTCCGAAACGTTTATAAAGAGCTGCTAATCCAGCAGCTCTTTTACCATTTCTCCGTCAAATGTGACACACTTCACATGTTCTACTTCTATCCGATACAGGGCATTCGCAGCTATATGCTCCGCAGCCTGTTCCAAATCACGAATACCGGTCGTATTCGCAAATCGCTCTATCACCGCATCTAACGCTTCATCCGTCATAATGCACTCATCCTCACGCAAGCTCAGGCGACGCAACACTTTCGGCAACGCAAAACGTGAAAAAATGATTTTCTTTTCTTCCGGTGTGTAATCCGGAATATCAATCACTGCAAAACGTGACATCAGCGGCGCACTGATTTGTGACTTATCATTTGCCGTCGCAATCGGGTACACGCCTACTGTCGGTATCATACATTCCATATAGTTGTCTGTAAATCCAAGGTTGTCCAATAACGTCAGCAACACATCTGCCGGATTTGCATTTCCTTTTCCCGATGCCGCCTTATCCAGCTCATTAATGATAAATACCAGATTCGACTCTCCCGCCATCGAAAACGCATCCATGATAATACCGGGTTTCGCATTCGCATAAATACGTGAGCTTCCAGTCAACTGCTCCGGGTCATTCATCGAGCTCATGTCCAATGTCGTCCAGGGTAACTTCAAAATTCGAGCTACCGCATAAGCAATCTGTGATTTTCCGGTTCCCGCCGGGCCGATCAAAAGTAAGCCGTATGCCGGCAATGTATGTGTTCGGTTAATCTGTATAATCGTCTCTATAATACGCTGTTTTACGCGCTCCATTCCATACAGTTCTTCATCCAGAATCCGTCGTGCCTCTTCCGGGTCAATCGCTTCAAAATAATTACTCTTCCACTGTATGTTCATCATAATCGAAAGTGCACGCTGCGCGTGTCTGCGCTCCTCCGGAGAGACTTCGTGTGACCGTGCCACTGCGAGGTTTCTGCGCGCCCACAAGCGAATATTGTCAGGAAGTGTTCTTCCTGCGCAGTTCATAAAATCTGTAATACTCTGGATACTCGTGAGCTTCATGCTGTCGCCCACTTCTTCCTTATCCTCGTCGTCCTCTGTCTCATCCTCCGGCGCACTGCTGGAAAGCAGACGATCTATCATAAACTGTAAAAATCCATCCTCTGCTGACAGCTTTGTGCCGCCGCCAAACGCAATTTCACGAATTTTATAAACCGCATACCCTTCTGCACAATTTTTTCCGGACAAACGAACATTAATATGGTTTTCTCCCAGCCATTTCAAAAGTCCTACAAAACGTGCATCTATGCGCAAAATATCCGCACTGATGACGCCGTCCGGCTCCTGAAACTCAAACGAAGTACGCTTTGCGGGATTGGTAAATACACCGCAGGAATGGTGCTTCCACTCACGCGCCTTATGATCCAGCAGCAAAATCGGTTTTTCTGCAGTCGGCTCTTTTTCATTTGAACGGAATGTCTCATAGGTACATTCCACCTGCTTTTTTTCTTTCGGAGCATTTGTAAAGTCAAATACAGGCATAGCTTATTCCTTTCCATTCCAACAATATGTACACAATTTGCAATGATCTATACCGGTCGCATCAAGCATATCATCCAAACGGTTATAACGGAGCGATGTAAACTTCAATTCCTTACAAATCTCAGCCTCCATTTTCGCATATTTCTCAGACTCCGGATTCGCATACTCCTGCAAAATCTCGTCCGTCACATTTCCGTTTTCCAGTCGCTCAATGACACGGCGCGCGATCAAATCCATCTCAGAATTGGAACGTGAAAAGTTCAAATATTTACATCCATACAGTAACGGCGGACACGCCGGACGAATATGCACTTCCTTTGCACCGCTCTCATACAAATATTCCGTCGTTTCACGTAACTGTGTTCCTCGCACAATCGAATCATCAATCAACAAAATACTCTTGCCGTCAATCAAATCATTCACTGCCAGCATCTTCATTTTTGCAATCAGACTTCGCTTGCTCTGCATCGTCGGCATAAATGAACGCGGCCAGGTAGGCGTATACTTAATGAACGGTCTTGAGAATGGAATGCCTGATTCGTTCGCATAGCCAACCGCATGTGCGGTTCCCGAATCCGGCACACCCGCTACAATATCCGGTTTGGCATTATCACGCTGCGCCATTTTCTCTCCACAATTGTAACGCATCTTTTCTACGCTGATGCCTTCATAAGAGCTCGCCGGATAACCATAATAAACCCATAGAAATGTACATATTTTCATGTTATCATTCGGATCGCTGAGCGTGATACAATTCTTCTCTGTAATTACAACGATTTCTCCGGGACCAAGTTCCTTATAATCATGATACCCCAAATTTTTATATGCGTAATTCTCAAAAGATGCACAAAATCCTTCCTGTTTGCGTCCGATTACTAACGGCATTCTTCCAAATTTGTCACGGGCAGCATATATTCCGGCTTGATTTAATAGCAGAATTGACATTGAACCCTCTACAACTTCCTGTACAAACCGAATTCCTTCGATCAAGTTTGCTTTCGTATTAATCAACGCTGCCACCAGCTCTGTCGCATTTACCTCTCCGGTACTCATCTCCTGGAAATGTGCATGCCCCTGATCAAACAACATCTGTATGAGTTCTCCCATATTGTTAATTTTTCCTACCGTCGTAATCGCATAGGTACCATGATGGGAACGGATAATTAACGGCTGCGGCTCATAATCCGAAATACAACCGATGCCATATCTGCCTTCCATTTCCAGCACATCTTTATCAAACTTTGTTCGAAACGGAGCGTTCTCGATATTATGAATTGCACGATTAAAACCTTTTTCTCCATATACAGTCATACCACCGCGTCTGGTTCCCAAATGCGAATGATAATCAATTCCAAAAAACAAATCAAATACACAATCCTCTTGTGAGGCTACTCCAAAAAATCCACCCATGTGTTTTCCTCTTTTCTGCTTGTAATGAAATAAGTAATTGCAAAACTCAATCTATATCTTATACATTGTGTCGATGGAATCATCCATCCATTCCATATTATAGCATAAGCCAAAGTATCTGTGAACATTAGTTTCTTTTACAATGCTTATTCATCAGTATTTTCTATATAGATTCACTTGCACAAGTCAAAAGCAGATACATGTCACATGTATCTGCTTTTTTAAAATATCGTGTTCTTTTTTAATTGTCAATCTTTTTTGCAAATTCTTCCAACGGCAACGGCTTGGAATAATAATATCCCTGAATGCTGTCGCAATGCAGTTTTTGCAAGAACGCTACCTGTGTCTCATTTTCTACACCTTCGGCTGTCACGTGCATACCCAGCTCTTTCGCCAGTGCAATGGTATGCTCCAGCAAACGGTCTCCGCCATAATTTCCAATGTAGTCAATCAGACTCTTGTCGATCTTTAACGTATCAAAATGCATAATATTCAACGTCGCAAAGGAAGAATATCCCGCACCGAAATCATCAATATGTAACGGAAATCCAGCTTCATAAAAGCGGTCTGCCAACTGACGTATCGCCTTGTCATCAAGTGCTGCCGTCTCGGTAATCTCAATCGGTACCCAGACCGGATCGACGCCTACTTCTTTTGCAATCATCCGATACCGTTCTACTACGCTTTGGAAATAAAGGCTCGCACGCGATAAATTCACCGAAATCGGTATCATCTGTCTTCCTTCTTCCATCCAGGCTTTCTGCTGGAGACAAACGGTACGGAATACATATTCATCCAGATAACGAATCATACCATTTCGCTCAAACAGCGGTATAAACACTCCCGGCGGTACTAAATCGCCTTCTGAATTGCGCCAACGCACCAACGCTTCCGCCCCTACCAGCATCGCTGAATCCGGGCTGTATTTCGGCTGATACCAGACTTCAAACCGATGCTCCTTGATCGAAGTCTCAAAGGCATCTTCCATCTGTTTTTCCTGCTGAATTCGCGAAGCATCTTCCTGACTGAAAAATGCATGGTTGATATCCTTGCGGTCTTTAATCTCCTGCTGCGCGATATTTGCTTCATTATAAATCTGCTCGATGGTCTTTTGCGGTTCCCACACAGACACACCAAAATACGGTATCTGCTGCGGCACTGCCAACTCTGCGGAACGTTTGCTCAACTGTATCGTAATCATTTCTAATCGTTCCGACACAAAGGAAGCATCTTCTGTCTCAAAATAAATAATGTAATGGTCTGCATTGATATGCGCCGCCAAATCATTTTCGCGAAGATTCTTTTGTATACACTTCCAAATCTCTCTTAAAATCTCATCACCCTTCGCTGTTCCGCAAATCGAATTCACAACCTTAAAAGAGTGAATGTCTAATGACACGATAAAACCTTTTTCTGTCTTTTCTGCCAGCTTTTCTTTAAATCTTACATAATTGTCTCCGCCTGTCACCGGATCAATATACGCAAACCGCTCCAGCTCTTTGATTTTCTCTCTGCTGATATCGGAAATACCGACAATCATTCGATGCAATTCACCATTGCCGGACAGATTCACCATCTTCATTCTGCAATATGCGTTTCTGCCACCTTCCGCAGCACGAAAATCACGAATGACTATGCGACTTTCTTCCAATTGCTGCTTCAGATGTCCGATTTCACTCAATTGGTTCATTTCATCCCGATCTTCCGGCATAACCGATTTCATAACAAAGTATTTCATCGCCTCTTCCGGTGCCGGATAGGTACGAAAATATGTACCGTATACTTTTTCTGCTTCCACTGACATTCGGTATGGAATCACCTGATTTTTATCAAAATCAATATAATAAATCGAATGATAATCATCGCTCAATGCGCGTACCAATTCTGCCGCTATCACACCTTCGTCGGGTCTTTCTATGATGCCAATCGCACTTTCCGGTCGTCCCTGCTCATCCCAATCCGTCGTCGTAATCGTGACGCGCATGAGTCCGATTTGACCTTTACACCTCAGATTTGCCATCACATGCTTTTCTCCGGAATCAATCCGTTCGTACATCTCTCTGCACAGTTCATAATCTTCCGGCATAATCATGTCTTTCATCAAGCTGTCCGGCATCGAGTCATAAAATTTTTTGCAACCGGTATTTTCTACTGTCGAATCAGTCACTACGAGTAACCGATCTTGCGGATAATAGCGAAATGTATAAATGTCCGCTGCTGCTAATGCCTGCTGTGCCCGTTTCTCAGGTTCGTAATACATCGTTCCTTTATAATATGTTTCTCCCATAGTCTCAATGCCTTTCTGTTATCAAACATATATCAAGCATATTTTCAAGTCTCACTCTGTCAGTCTCGTTCGAAACTTTTATAAAAACGTTTCCACGTTTCACACATTAACTATTTTACCATCATTTTCTAACACAGTCAATTAAAAAGCAGTTATTGTCAGATATCTTTTATCTATCACGCGTTCTATTGCGAAAGTTTCATCATATTTTCAGAAATTCCAAAAATTTCACTTAATACGTCTTCCATCTCCTTCATCGCCTGCACGCTGCTCTCGCTTAATGCTAAGGAACTCTCTGTAGATGCGGCTACCTCCTCACTCGTCGCTGAAAGATTAGAGATACTGTCTGATATTGCAGCATTCGCTACGACTACTTCTGCAACCGCCTGACTTACTCGTACTACATTACTATTTAACGCATCACTATTGTTCTGAATTTCTGTCAGCTTATCACCGGTCACAGTAATCATTTCATTTTGCTTTTCTGCATATTGTGCAGAGCGTGACATACTCTCTGATGCTTCTTCTGCATCTTTTATCAGTCTGCCGATAATCTCCGCAATCTGCTCGGTCGCCTGTTTTGTACCCTCAGACAAATTACGAATCTCATCTGCGACTACCGCAAAACCTTTTCCTGCTTCGCCTGCACGTGCTGCCTCGATAGACGCATTTAACGCTAACAGGTTTGTCTGATTTGAAATACCAAGAATCGTACCTGTAATCTCTTCTACTTCCTTGATACTTGCATTCAGATTTTTTGTAGTCTGCTCTGTCTCATGACTGATTTTTGCCACCTCAAACGCCTGTTCCTTGAGCTGACGTATGAGCCGTACACCCTGTTCTATCGCTTCCTTAGTCGCATCCGAGAGCTTTTCCATCTGGCCGGTCTGTTCTTCTACCTGTTTTACATGATTTTGAATCTCGGCAGTCTGCATCGTCTGCTGCTGAATCGCATCTGCAGTCAGCTTTGTACTCTCTGCGATTTCGCAAACAGATGTATGGCTGGACTCCATACAATCATCCAGTGTATCAGACAAATCCATCGCCTGCTGGAACTTGTCTGCCAGTTCTTTCGAATGTCCAACGATTTCTTTCGCCACATGCGCCTGCTCTGCTGCGCGTTCTTCGATCTGTTCCGTTTTTTCGTCACCTTGACGCTGCTGCTGCAAGATAATCATATTGTAGGTTACAATCGCTGCCACTACCAGAACCATTTGCACAACAATGGCATCTATCGAAGATTTTTCCGGAAAGCGAAGATGAAACGTGATGAAATACACGAGGCATGCAATCGCTGCCAGTGCCGAACTCAGCTTCATCAGTTTCGCATCCTGAAACAGCATAAGAACGACTGCAATCGGGAATATGTATACAAACACATACATTTCTCGATATGTAAAAATAAACATCAGGTAAGCGGCAAACGACGAAATCGCTACTACATGCCGATATAATTCTGAAGCCTGCAATACCTTACATCCAATGATGTTTATAAGCATTACCACGACCAACACAATCAATCGTACAATGGCATCTGTGCGAATCTGTCTAAAAAAAGACAACAGTGTAACCACCACCATACTCGCTACTATAAGACAACTCATCAAACTCGCCATCTTATTTTGTTCCGATAAATGTTTTTCTCTCAACTCCATCATAGCCCTCCTCATATTCGTTCAGCTAAATATTTCTGTTCTTTTTATCATACTCCTAATCCATACCAAACTGCAACTATTCCACGCATTTTTTCATACAGATTTTTATGATTATACTATAAAATGTAAGATGTCAAAAAAGCATGCCCTTTGTGGCATGCTTTTCACACGTAACTATTCCAAAGAGGAATATACAATATTTCTCATCTTTCGCGTATACAACGTTGTACCTGTATACATGCGCTGATTCATCATCAGAAAGGTCAATTCATTTTCCGGATCATTTGTCATATATGCACCAAGCCAGCCATCCCAGCCATATTCGCCCGCTGCGCCCAATGTAATCGCTTCCTGCGGCTTTTCAAGCACACGCATCAGATTGCCATAGGTATAGCCCGGCAAATTTTCCCATACGATACCTGTCTTTTGCGCCGGATTCAGGCAGCCTCCGGTCAGATACTGCCACGTTTTTTCTGACATGAGCGCCGTTCCGTCCGCTGTCTTTCCATGCGCTGTCAACATATTTGCAAACCTTGCCACATCATCGATCGTGCTCACCAGTCCTGCTCCGCCGGACTCATACAGCGGCGGTCGCTCCATTCGTGTCGATATCCCCAGATAATCCGGCTCTTTCTTCACCAGACACTGCCAATTTTCATCCCAGTCATATACACTCGCCAGAAGATGTTGTTTTTCCTGTGGCACATAAAAGTCGGTATTTGCCATTCCGAGCGGTTCAAATAAGCGTTTCTGCATAAATGTTCGAAATGACATACCGCTGACTTTTTCGATCAACGCAGCCAGTACATCTGCGGACAAGCCGTAATTCCAACGCGTACCAGGCTCAAACAGCAACGGAATTTCTCCCAGTCTGGAAACAAACTGCTCCGTCGTCAATGCGTCTTCTGTATGCAGTTTTGCGATCACTTCATCCACCAGTGCCGTAGTCATCTGATCCGTCAGTGTCCCGCTCGCATCCGGATAGATGAGGCCGGATGTCATATTCAGCAAATGATGCACCTGCATCGGTGTCTGCACCGGTATCTGCTGCCCGTCTTTGATCCAGTACTGATTCTCAAAGCTCGGAAAATAATCTGCCACTTTTGTAAGTAAATCCAGCTTTCCATCCTCTATGAGTAACATCGCGGCCACTGCGGTCATCGGTTTTGTCAAAGAATACAACCGAAATATCGTATCTCTCGTCAACGGTAACTGCTGTTCCAGATCGCGACATCCACGCTCATAATAGCAAATCTCTTTTCCATGCTGTAAAACCATACAGCTACATCCGGATACAAATGCCTTTGCAGTCATCTCGTCTAATATATCATTTAATCGTTCCAGTCTTTTCGGATTAAGTTTCATCACCCGATAACCTCCATCAACCAGATATATGCCAGCTCCATCCAGCTTTCACAGGCAGGCTCGATTCCAAGTCCATCCGTAGACATCGTCAATTCATTGGATAACCCCAGCCCGTGTACGCCTTTCATATATAAATGCAGCTCTACCGGCACACCGGCTTTTCGGCATGCCATCGCAAGCAATAACGAATTTTCCGGCGGCACCATATCATCTTCTCCACCGTGCCATACAAACACCGGCGGCATATGTTCATTCACCTGTTTTTCAATTGACAATTCTTCTCTGCGCGCGGCATCATCCGCCGCATCTCCCATCAAGTTACGGAACGAGCCTTCATGCGCAAATTCGCCGGAGCTGATTACCGGATAATTCAAAATCAAACCGGCCGGTCGGAGATTTTCTGCATCCGTTTCGTCAATCCCCAATGCCTCCAACAAATACGGTTTCTTCCAAAATACACCATAGCTTGCCGTCAGATGTCCGCCGGCAGAAGAACCTTCTATAAATATCTGCTGCGGATTTACACACCATTCTTTACTCTTTTCCTTCACCAATGCTACGGCTGTCGCCAATTGCATTAACGCTGCCGGAAATCGCTCCGGTGCAATCGCATAGCGCAGCACAGCAGCATGGATGCCTCTCGCATTCCACTGCAATGCAAACTGTTCTGCCTCGCGATTGGATAAAAATTCATAACCGCCACCCGGACAGATAATCACCAGCGGCGCCGGTTCCATATATACATCTTCATAGGTAGATAACAAATACGTGGTTAGTGTCGCATCCGAAATACCTTCCAACGAAATATTTAATACTTCATGTATCATCGATTATTCTCCTAACTGTCGTTTCATTTCACGCATAAAAGCAAGATCTTTCGCAGCCGTGAGCGGATTCATCTCTTCTCGCAGCACCGGCATGTCCGGTCTCGTTTTGAGCCACTCCATCAATACACCATAGTCCATGCAACCCTCGCCCAGCAGCTTCGGCACATAGGCTCCCTGCTCATCGACTGTGAAATCCTTCAAATGTATACTCTCGATATAATCTCCCAGCAATGCAAAGCAACGTTTCCAGTATTCCGGCTGACAAATCTCGCCCGGTCGCTCCAGTACATTTGCCGGGTCAAAAATGATTTTCACATGGTTGCTGTCCAATTCCTGCAAGATGTCCCGCGCAGTTTCTGCATCCTCCAACGGATGCCAGCCTACCGGTTCAATTGCCATCCATACATTGCATTTTTCCGCTTCATCACGCAGCTCTTTTAAACTATCCATCATCGGAGAAAACCATGCTTTCTTTTCCAGTTTATTCAAATGCGGATATGCGGTTTCGCTGCCCACCACACGCGCCCCGATGATCTGACTCCAATGCAGGCACTGCTTAAATGTCTGTACGGCTTGCGCACGTATCTCTTCGTTCGGATTTCCCAAATCCATATAACAGCCGAGCACGGCGATTTCGATCTGCTGCTTTTCAAATTGTTCACGGATTTCTTCACAAAGCGACTCCGTGATGTCTGCATAACTTTCGATTCCGGTAAACGCCTTAGGTATCGCAAGTTGGATGGCTTCATACCCCTCCTGCTTCAAAAGGGTGGCATATTCAGCCACCCCATGACGTCCGTAATCATGTGCTCTTACTCCGATTTTCATGAATACTCCTTTTTTCTGTTAAATCTCTTTCATCTGTGTCTCAAAAGGCTGTAATGCAAATGTCATTTTACCCTTTTCGGTATTCACAGTCGTATGCTGCTCCTGATCACTGTTGTTAATCACTACCAGCTTATCGCTGTTCGGATAGTATGCACATTCTGTATCTTCACAGTCTGTCAGATAATTCTGATCAAAATCAAGTCCCTTTGCATACATCATAAGCTGCAACAGCATTCTGGTATTTACATTACTATACTGATATCCGGCCAGATAAATTCCTTTTCCCTTTCCAAATTCATGGATGGTCGCTGTCGGAATACCATTTTCTTCTGCTAACACTTCTGCAGTTCCATCTGTCAAGTATACACCATTTTGCGCAGGAATCACAGCCCCCTGCGGAATCAATTCTGCTGCCAGTGTCGTATTTTTATCAAACTGCCATTTTCCGTGACACACCTTTGCTCCGGTGTCCTTGTCCACGCCAAGCACCTGTGCCATGCGGAAATAATCTGCATATCCCTCTACTGCGGAAGGCTCGCCTACGCCAATCATGCAGCCGCCCTGATATACCCATTCCTGCATTTTTGCAACTACTTCTGCATCTGTCCATGCAGCACCGCCGCTCCATGCAGTTCCTGCTTTTCCGGCATTGATAACGATATCCACTTCATTCAATGCACCATTCTTTACATCCTCAAAATCGATAAACTTTACATTTACCGGAAGACCGGCGAGCGATTCATTGATATGAATCAGGTCGTGCATATAGGTCTCGTGGAAATGTCCGGACAACGTCCATGAGCGCAAGCTGCCCCAGCTATGTAATACGGCTACTGTCACAGGCAGTGTATATACACCGCCGCCATGCATGGATTTAATCGTACGGAATTCCTTCATCAATGCTTCGATATAATCACAAAAATCAGGATAATCTTCTACCAAATGCAGATAACCGCCTAATCCCAGACGATCTACCGGCTCGCGAAGCAATGCACGGCGCACATGTACCCAATATTCTTTTGCATCGCGTGTCGGATCTCCGCCCTCTGCAAACGTCGGCGCACCGCCCAGTCCTACCGGGAACAGATACGGATGCAGTCTCAATTCGTGTGTCTCTACCTTTGCACCTGCACACAGACGAGCTTCATAACCGGAGAATACACATTTGATCAATCCATCAAAACCAAACTGCTCAAAGCGCTCACCATAAGGCTCTACACCTACCCAACTGTCATCATAGAAGACATACGCCTTTTTGCCGTATTCATGAACCAAATCTACCAGCTTTTTACCGTATTCGATGACAAACTTGTTTGTGAAATCCATATAATCGCGCTGTTTTTTTCCTGCCGGCATATGTGTCACATGAAGCTTTCCCTGATTGATAAAGTCTTCTGCACACAGCGCATATCCATATTCTTTTTCAAACTCATCCAACGCCTGCGGGCTTACTGTAAAGTCATAAGAACCCCAGTCTGAGAACAAGTTGCGATTGCGCTCATCGCTGCCCCAAATCCAAACGAAGTTGTAGAACATGGATGTAAAACGAACAACCGTCGTATGCGGATGTGTCTCACACCAGTTTTTCATCCATCCGTACAAGTAGTCCTGCGCTTCTTTGTTTCTCGGGTCAACCGGCATTAAATGCTCTTTATCCCAACTATTTGTCACATGGTTATACATGGAAATTTCTTCCCAGATACGATAAGCCAAAAAGCTAACTGTATAATTATGAAATTTTTTTGCAGCCGAAATCACGACTTTACCGCTCGGCGCATCATAGCTCCATGCATCACTCGCCAGCTTTTCATCAGTCGTACGGTCATACACTTCCCAATATCTCATGGCATCCGCACTGTCATTTACTTTAAACTGCTCTGCAAAAAAGTCTTTCATCAACTCAATTTCTACACAGTCCTGTGCTGCCATGACCGGCTGCGTCATCAAAAACGACTGCTGTAAATGCTGCGGATGTGCTTTTGCCCATTCGTTGTGATATCGAATAATACATATCGTCGAATAAATTCCGTATCCGGCATTGATAATCTCATCGGATAATTCGGTTCCGTCACTGTCACGAATCACATCTGCGCCCCACTTTTTAGCGAGTTCTAACGTCAATCCCTCATAGCCGGCCTCTCCGGGTAAGGTAAATCCACCTGTTAATGTCTCTGCCATTTTATTCTCCTCTCATCCTGCTTTTATATTTTCAATTGCCTACACATTTGTGCAGCCTGCTCTCTTGTAATCAGTTTGCTACTGTCTGCCGCTTCATCGACAATTCCCAATCTTTGTGCCTGAATCAGCGCCGTCTCACCTTCCGGTAAATCCTTTCTGGTCGCATATCCATTCAGCAGCAGCTCCACAAATGTCTCTATGCTGACTTCACGCATCGGCTGCAGTGTATGATTTTCAATCAACGATTCCGGAATCAATCCGTTTTGCCAAGCACACTCTACCGTTCCTGCATATGTCTCATGACCGATGACATCGGTAAACATATCGTTATACACGTTTGTCGGAAAAAAGTGCATGGTCGTCACGATAAATTCCAAGGCATCTGCCCGTGTGAGCACTTCGTCCGGTCGCTCCAGATTCTCAAATAAATGCTCGGTTGCCGGATTTTCCATCATACGACATTCCTCCGGTATCTCTAATTCCGGAAGCACTTCCGGTGCCATCCATTCCGTAGGCTGCTGCAAATTTGCAACATCTACACCGGCAGTTGTCAGCACGCCTTTTTCGCACAGTTCTTCGTATATATAACCTGCAAACAAATACGCACCATAATCGTTGCTATGTGTATAGTCTGAAGGGAAGAAATAACGTTTTGCGGACTCCCTGCCCTGTGCTTTTACAAATGCCATACTCTTTTTATGAAGCTCCAACACCGGTATGTCACATGCCTTTCCGACTTCCTGACACACCTTTTCATAGCCTTCTAATAAATCATTGTAAGCTCCGCTGCCTCCCATCCAGCTATTTCTGGCGAGCGGTGTAACGATGATGGGATACGCACCTTTCGCTTTTATCTCATCAATATAGCGCATCAAATTTTCTTTATATCCGCCCTCAGCCAACAAATGCGACAATTTCTGATCGTTGTGACCAAACTGTATCAGGCAAATATCTCCCGCCTGTATCCGCTCCTGTAAAATGTCATAATGTCCCTCACTTCGGAAGCTCTCCGTCGTAAGTCCTGAATGTGCGTGGTTTGAAACTGCCAATGACGCTCCTACATATGCAGACAACATCTGTCCCCAGCCACTGTAGCTATTGCCCGGCAAGTACGGATAATCCGCACTTTGGTCGGTAACAGTCGAATCCCCTGCAATATACAACGTCGGACCCTGCCACTCGTTCACACAAACTTCACACAGACATACAGATGCACCTACAAGCGTAACATCCAACGTCAAATCGTCCATCGCATCTGTATAGGTACGCGGAATAATCGGACAGATGTTTGTCACAAAGCTTCCCGTCCAATGCTCTCCTGCCACCATTTTTTTGCGGGCAGCCAGACGTCTGCGTCCGAGGAATAATAATAGTTCCGTATCGCTCTTTGCATATACAGAAACATCCACCTTGTAATTTCCTTCTGCCGGCACTTCACAGACAAAGGTCAACGGCACTTCCCCCATACAATCCCATACGACAAAGCATCCTTCCTCATCTTCCTCGATACAGGTCTGAAACGAATTCTTTGCCCAATATACGGTATCATATCCGCTGTTCAATTCTGCGATCTGTAAACTCTGATATTCTTTTCGATTTTCTTCTGTCAGAAAACCATAGCTTTGTTTTCCCGGTTTATATAAACATGCGGCGGGTACAGATCCCGCCCCCGCCGCTGTTTTTCCAAATCTATAATTCATCATAACGCTCCATCACTTCTCGTGTTTTCATAATTTAAAACACCGGCGAAAAATGCTAATGCCAAGCCCTGTCCCCAGCCCTGAATCCAGTCGCGGGAGATATTGCGATATCCGTCACGATCCTTCATAACTGCTGTACCGCCGGATACATTAAGCACTCTTCCGTCCTCTGATACCTGCTCCAGCAGACCTTTTATGGATTTATTTACATATTTAATATGTAACGGATTTCCTTTTGAAAGCATCGCTGCTGCGATACCTGCACTTGCAGAAATCTCCTCATAAGATTCCGGATCGTCCAGAATCGTACGCCACAAACCGTTTTCTGTCTGCAGGGTCTTAATGGTCGCTAACTGTTCGTTAATCGAACCTGCGATATCCATATATTTCGGATACAAATAGCACTCCGGTAAAATCGAGCTCACCTGTGACATCGTATAGGCAGCCCATGCATTTGCACGTCCCCAGTAAAAGCCTGACATATGATCCTTATTGATATTATTATAGCCGTG
>JAGAOE010000156.1 GCA_017623885.1 Eubacterium sp.
ACGGTAGTAGAGAAATACACCCGGTAGTAGTATGGAAGAAAGGGAATTCGACTGCTAAAATGAGAGAAAGTCGTAGATTAATTTTTGTATGGGTGACGACGAAATCAAACAAAATAAGCAGGAGGTAGAATGTATGAGTATTTTATTGTCGATTGTAGCGGTAGTGTTGGTGGCGTTGTATACGGTGGCGATTATGGATGGTGGAATTTTGATGCTCGCAAACTTCATTGATATCCCCAGTCTGTTAATTATCGTATTGTGGACGGTGCCGGTGTTGGTCGGGGCAGGAATGATTCGTGATTTTTTTGCATCCTTTAAAAGAATGTTTTCAAAAACAGTTTGCACCAGAGAAGATTTGTCGCGCAGTATGGAAGCTGTTCAGTTGGCACAAAAGGCAAACTGGACAGGGGGGATTCTGGGCTTTGTGATGGCTTTCGTATATATCTGTAAGAGATATGCGGATATCGGAGCGGAGCTGTTTATGTGTAACCTGGCAGTGGCAGTGATTATACTGGTTTATGCGGCACTATTAAATTTGCTGTTACTCATGGTATATGGACGCTTAAAGAAACGCTATATGGATTATATGTACGAATAATCATATAAGAGGACGACGAATCAGTGAAAGAGATATATTATAATAGAAAAGAATGGCTTCTTCGCGTCTGTACGGTGTTGCTCTATGTGCTTTTGTGCAGTTATCTGAGCGGATTTTCGATAAAGAACATGTTTGATCCGAGAGGAATTGCGGCAGTTGTATTGGGAATGGCACTATTTACATTGCCGCAGTTACAGGCATTTTTGGTGCGGAGGGGAAAAAGAAAGAATGCTGAACCATCGCACACGGAAGAAGATGCGAGATTTCAAACAGTGCAGCTCTTAAACTTGCTTGCATACAATGGCCTGATGAGTGGATTTTTGACTTCGACCCTGTTTGTATTGGCGCGTTTTTCAGGGGCGCAGCAAGTGCAAACGGTGTCGTTTCAAAGTGGACTTGGAATGGATTTGCGTGCGATTTTGTATGGATTATGTATTTATACGATTTTTCATGTGAGAGAAGTGAGAGAAGACGTATCGGATGCTGAAATGGCTGTGCGTGTGGGGCCGTCAAAGGATGAGCTGTATCTGTTTTTTCAGAAAAGCGGATTGACGAATCGGGAAACAGAGCTGGCGATTTTAGCATATCAAGGGTATTCGAACAGAGAAATTGCGCAGGAATGTTATATTTCAGAGGCGACTGTGAAAAAGCATATGACACATATCTTTGAGAAACTGGACATTGCAGGAAGAGAGGATTTAAAGAGTCGAATTCCTTCCTGAAGGGGATTGCGTGGGATGAAATAATGCTTGCACCTTTATATGTGATATGATATAGTACACTTTACTTGGCATGTCAACTGACAAGACAGTTGATTTCGGTCAAAGAGAAAGGGAGTATTGTATTATGAATAAAGAATTTTGGAAAAAACTGGGAAAAGAGATTTTTATTGATGGTCTCAGCGGAATGGCAAGCGGATTATTTGCGACGCTGATTATCGGTACCATTATTGTTCAGATTGGCGGATTGATTCCGGGTGTAGTCGGTACATACCTGTTTATGATAGGGAAGCTGGCAAGTGCGATGACCGGAGCCGGAATCGGAGTCGGTACAGCAAAGCGATTGAATGCCAGCCCGCTTGTGCAGGTGTCAGCAGCGACAGCGGGAATGTGCGGCGCTTTTGCGAGCAAGATGATAGCGGGAACGGTGTTGATTAGCGGTACATTGGATTCCGGTATGGAACTGAGCAATGCAGTGTTGTTTGTGGGACCGGGTGAACCGTTGGGAGCATTTGTTGCAGCGATTGTATGTATTTACATCGGACGTTTGGTGTCAGGAAAGACAAAGGTAGATATTTTGGTGACACCTTTTGTGTGTATTGTGTCAGGTTCAGCGATCGGATTGTTAGTCGGACCGACGATTTCGGAGTTTATGACATGGCTTGGCTCGGTGATTAACTGGGGGACGGAACAGGCACCCTTTGTGATGGGCATTATTGTTTCAGTACTGATGGGTATTATTTTAACTTTGCCGATTTCTTCGGCAGCACTTGGCGTGATTCTCGGTCTGTCCGGAATCGCAGCGGGTGCGGCGACTGTAGGCTGCTGTGCAAACATGATAGGATTTGCAGTGGCAAGCTATCGTGAAAATAAAATAAATGGTCTTTTAGCACAAGGTTTAGGAACGAGTATGCTTCAGATTGGTAATATTGTGAAAAAGCCGCTTATCTGGATGCCGGCAATTGTTGCAAGCGCGATTCTTGGACCAATTTCTACCTGTGTGCTTCGCATGACAAACAATCCGACCGGTTCGGGAATGGGAACGGCAGGTCTTGTAGGTCAGATCAATGCATATCAGGATATGGTTGCAAACGGAATGGCTCCGGGTGTGGTATTGGCAGAAATTATA
>JAGAOE010000157.1 GCA_017623885.1 Eubacterium sp.
GTTCCTACTCCTACCGGATCTACTACCATCCTTGTAGCAGTAGTTGACGGTGAGGCAACCAAGGACGGCATCAATGCAGCTATGAAGGCAGCAGCTACCGAGTCTTTCGGATACAATGAGGATGAAATCGTTTCTTCTGATATCGTAGGAAGCACCTTCGGTTCTATCTTCGATGCTACCCAGACTATGGTTGGCGAAGATAACTTAGTACAGGTTGTTTCTTGGTATGACAACGAGAACTCTTATACCTCTCAGATGGTTCGTACAATTAAGTACTTCTCAGAGTTAGCATAAGAATCACTCGTATATCGTTCATATAAGTTTTAATATTTAATATTAAGAACGACTCACGAAGGGTCCGGTCAGTTTGGACCGGACTCTTTGTTGTGTAAAGGGAAAAACCTAAAAAAATACATTAAAATAGGATTATTTGGAGGTTTAATCATGGGATTAAATAAGAAATCTGTTGATGATATCAACGTAGCCGGAAAGCGTGTATTGGTTAGATGTGACTTTAATGTACCGTTAAAGGAAGGAAAGATTACGGACGAGACCCGTATCGTAGCAGCACTTCCGACAATTCAGAAATTATTAAACGATGGCGGAAAGGTGATCCTTTGCTCACATCTTGGAAAGGTAAAGAACGGACCGAATGAGGGCGAGTCATTAGCTCCGGTAGCAGAGCGTCTGGCTGAGAAGCTTGGAAAGCCTGTAAATTTTGTTGCTGATTACAATGTGACCGGTGAGGCAGCTACCGCAGCAGTAGCAGCTATGAACGAGGGAGATGTTGTATTATTACAGAATACCCGTTTCCGTGGCGCAGAAGAGACAAAGAACGGCGAGCAGTTCTCAAAAGAGTTAGCAGATTTGTGTGACGCATATGTATGTGACGCATTCGGTTCTTCACATAGAGCACATGCATCTGTAGCAGGTGTGACAGACGTTGTACGTGCAAAGGGTGGTGACTGTGCAGTTGGTTACTTAATGCAGAAAGAAATTGAATTCTTAGGAAATGCAGTAGAGAATCCGGTTCGCCCGTTCGTTGCAATTCTTGGTGGTGCAAAGGTAGCTGACAAGTTGAACGTTATCAACAACTTGATTGAGAAATGTGATACATTGATTATCGGTGGCGGAATGGCTTATACATTCCTGAAAGCAAAGGGCTATGAAATCGGAAAATCATTAGTAGATGATGAGAAGCTGGATTACTGTAAAGAAATGATGGAGAAAGCAGAAAAAGCTGGTAAGAAGCTGTTGCTTCCGATTGATACTACCATCGCAGAAGGCTTCCCGAACCCGATTGACGGACCGATTGATGTAACAGTAGTAGATGCAGACAAGATTCCGGCAGACATGGAAGGTCTGGATATCGGTACTAAGACTGCTCAGATGTACGCAGATGCAGTGAAGTCTGCAAAGACAGTTGTTTGGAATGGACCGATGGGTGTATTCGAGAACCCTACATTGGCAGCAGGAACAATTGCAGTAGCAAAAGCTTTGGCAGAGACCGATGCAACCACGATTATCGGTGGTGGAGATTCTGCAGCAGCAGTAAATCAGTTAGGCTTTGCAGATAAGATGAGCCACATCTCTACCGGTGGTGGAGCATCATTAGAGTTCTTAGAAGGAAAGTCACTTCCCGGTGTTGCAGCCGCTGATGATATGAACTAACTCAGAGCGAAGGCAATTTGTAAAATATAGCGTATTCATGCTTGCATGAAAGACGCTATATGAGCAAATTTCTTTGGCGAGAGCCAAACACGCGCAAAAGGAAAGCCGCGAAGCGGAGATTTTGCGCGTGGAGCCTGAGCGGAAAATAGAATATAAGCAAATAAAAAGTAGTAGTCATTTGCGAAACGCAGTTGCAGCATAGAAAATCAGAGTTTCGCAAATGTCTAGAAAACAGTAGAAAGAAAAGGAGAACCTAAAATGGCAAGACGTAAAATTGTAGCCGGAAACTGGAAAATGAACATGACTCCCAGTGAGGCAGTAAAATTATGTGCAGAATTAAAGGATTTAGTAGCATCTGACAGCGTAGATGTTGTATATTGCGTACCGGCAATCGACATCGTTCCTGTTGTAGAAGCAGTAAAGGGAACCAACGTAGAAGTAGGTGCAGAAAATATGTACTTCGAAGAGAAGGGTGCATATACCGGTGAGATTTCAGCAGAGATGCTTGTAGATGCCGGCGTAAAATACGTTATTATCGGACATTCAGAGCGTCGTGATTATTTCAAAGAGGATGACGCTTTGTTGAACAAGAAAGTAAAGAAAGCATTTGAAGCTGGTTTGACCCCGATTCTTTGCTGCGGCGAGAGCTTAGAACAGAGAGAAATGGGTGTAACAATGGATTGGATTCGTTTCCAGATTAAGTCTGATTTAGTAGGAATTACTGCTGTTCAGGTAAAGAACATGGTTATCGCATATGAGCCGATTTGGGCAATCGGAACCGGAAAGACCGCTACTACAGAGCAGGCACAGGAAGTATGTAAGGGCGTTCGTGACTGCATCGCTGAGATGTATGATGCAGCTACCGCAGAGGCAGTACGCATTCAGTACGGCGGATCTGTAAACGCAGCAAACGCAGCAGAGCTGTTTGCACAGCCTGATATCGATGGTGGTTTGGTAGGCGGAGCCAGCTTGAAGGCAGACTTCGGTAAGATTGTAAACTACTAATCAGACGATTTTGTTTAAGTGATGAGATAAAAGGATGTAGCTTCGTTTGGAACATGATATTCCATCGAAGCTTCATCCTTTTTGTTGTTTTACCGGAAGACCTTGCTGAGCTAAAGTGTGAAAGTTAAACGCTATCTCGTGACAAAAGTCCATCTTTTTTCTTCCTTTCAAATTATAATTATAGTATACTGAGAGAAAGAGCGAGTAGAAGGGAGAATTGAATGTATCAGATAATAATTGGTTTGCAAATCATTTCAATTGTTGTTGTGGTGTTTGCGATGCTATATATGTTCAAAGTGGGTTCGACTTACACACAGAAGCTGGCATTGGCATTTCTGGCAGTGACATTTATCCAAAATGCAGGCTATTTGTTGGAGCTGTTTTCAAGAACACAAGGCGAAGCGATGGTTGCGGTGAAAGTGGAGTATATAGGAAGCAGTTTTGTTACGGTTATCTATATGATTTTCATTGGCCATTATTTCGGTGTCAAAAGAAATGTCTTATTAGAGCGTTTCCTGCTTGTATGCAGTTGTATATCTGTGGCATTGGTATGGACGAGTCCGGCGCATACATTTTATTATAAATCGATTGATTTTGTAGAGACAGGTGCATATCCGCATTTGGAATTGTCTTACGGACCGGGATTTTATTTCTACACATTGATGTGTACGTTGATTCCTTGGGGTGTGTCTATCACATGGTTGATCCGCTCGATAAAAAATGAGCCAAGTGAAAAAAGAAGTAAAAAGATGCGGATGATAATGATATTTACGACGGCTGCAGTGCTGGTATTGGTATTATACATAGCCAGAGTGTTCCCGGAAGGCTATGACCCGACACCGGTCACATTGGCAGTTCTGTTTTCTGTTCTTGTTATAATGGTATGGAATCGAAAGGATTTTAATCTTACGAAAACAGCGACAGATACGGTGCTGAATGCACTTCATGACAGTGTACTTGTCATGAATGAGGAGTATGAGGTGCAGATGTATAACAATTCTGCATTGTCACTTTTTTCTGACTTGAGTTTTGTTCGAAGAATACAGGATGTATCAGGTTTCCCATTAAATATATTAGAGGGAGCAGGACTGGAAAAGTTTCAAATCGGAGAAAAATACTATGAGGGTCATTTGCGGGCGCTGACGGATGATGAAGGTATTGTGCGCGGCTATACCGTGCTGATTGTCGATGTGACAAGTGCTTATCAGCATATTGAACAGTTGAATGAGATGAAAGAACAGGCAGAAAAAGCCAATCATGCAAAATCCGATTTCCTTGCAAATATGTCACATGAAATTCGTACACCGATGAATGCGATTATCGGAATGAGTGAGCTGATGATTGAGGAGAGCAAAGACAGTGCATTGCATGAGTATGCATGTGATGTCAAGACGGCTGGACTGAATCTGTTGTCTATCATCAATGATATTTTGGATTTGTCAAAAGTAGAAGCCGGAAAAATGGAGTTGGTGGAAGCTGATTATTATGTGCAAAAACTTGTAAGAGATACTGTAAATCTGGTAAAAGTCGTTGCTGAAAAGAAGGGACTACAGATGAAGGTAAGTGTTGCACAAAATCTTCCGTGCCAATTGTACGGTGATGAGGGACGCATACGGCAGGTGTTGATTAATCTCATAAATAATGCGATTAAATTTACGCAAAAGGGTTATGTTGCACTTTCTGTCTCCGGTCGCTACATTGACGAAGAACACATACAGCTTCAGTTGAGAGTGAAGGATACCGGAATTGGTATGAAAAAGGAAGATCTTCCGGTCGTGTTTGAAGCATTCCAGCAGGTTGATATGAAGCGCAACCGAAAAATAGAGGGAACCGGTTTGGGACTTTCGATTACCAAACAATTGGTACAGCTCATGCAGGGAGAAATACAGGTAGAGAGCGAATACGAAAGAGGAACCTGCTTTACGGTGACGATTACACAGCGTGTAGTAAATAAGATGACGATTGGTGAGATGCCCGAAGATTTTGAAGAACAAAAAGAAGAAATCAAGATGTTCGAAGCGAAAGAGTTTCGGGTTTTAGTGGTCGATGATAATCGAATGAACCGAAAAGTGGCGATGCAAATGCTCAAATACTATAAGTGTCAGGTGGATGAAGCTGCGAGCGGAAAAGAAGCGATAGAGCTTGTAAGACAAAATGTTTATGATTTGATTTTCATGGATCATATGATGCCGGAAATGGATGGAATCGAGACAACGCAGATTTTGCGTTCTCAATATACAAAGCAGATTATGGAGACGGTAATCATATCATTGACTGCAAATGTACTGGAAGGTGCAAAAACAGAATATTTACAGAACGGTTTTCATGATTTCCTTCCGAAGCCGTTTGAACGAGCGCAGATGCATGAAATTCTGGAGCGTTGGGTGCCGGAAGAAAAAAGAGTATCTTTATAGAAAAGGAAGTAACTATCCGAAACGGGAATGTTTGGGATAGTTACTTTTTTTTGTTCTCTGAAAGATGTTGACTTTCAATGTATTGGATGAGACGCATGATGAGTTCTTTTTCTTCTTGCGAATAATTGTCTAACAGAAGTGTTTCGTGTTTGTCACATCCGAGAAGATAATCCGTGCTCGTGTGAAAAATGCGTCCCAGTGCGACCAGATTATCCAGGCTGGGTTTTGAAACACCCATTTCCCAGGCATTGACGCAGGAACGGGTGACGCCCAGGCGCAATGCGAGGTCGGCCTGTGTCATGCCGGAGCGTTCACGTAAATCATGGATTCGTTCGTATAAATTTCGTTTCATATTCTTGCCCCCAAAACAGAGAAGTAATCAGCTACGGGTAATCACATGCTTAGACAAGGATAGAGTAACTGATTGCCATATTAATAGTATTGTATATAATTCGCGATAAATACAAATGACCACAGATGCATAGTGCTGGTTGACAGTAGAAACAGATAAAAAACATACTCTGAAATGTAAACATTTTTCATATGTTTTCGATGAAACTGCTTGGCTCTGAACAGTTACAATATTATTATGCATAAAAAAATATTATTTTATGTATAATAAGTTATTGACAAACAATATTATATGATATATAGTATTAAACGTAACGCAGTATTATATAAATATAAGCAAGGGGTGAAGAAATGGTTTTTAATACTGGATCAGCACTGCTTGACGCTATCGTCTTGGCGGTCGTATCAAAGGAAGAAGAAGGAACCTATGGATACAAAATAACGCAGGATGTGCGAAAAGCGTTGGAAGTGTCAGAATCCACCTTGTATCCGGTGCTACGCCGATTGCAAAAAGATTCTTGTCTGGAAGTATATGATCGGGAATGTGCAGGCAGAAATCGCAGATACTATAAGATCACAGGAAGCGGAGAAGCGCAGCTTCAAATGTATCGGAATGAATGGATGGATTATTCAAGGAAAATAACTGCAATGTTTGCAGGAGAGGAGTTAGTATGACAAAAGAGCAATTTTTATTTCAATTGGAGCAAATGCTGCTCGACATACCGGAGGATGAGCGCGCAGAGGCGATGGAATACTATCGGGATTACTTCAATGATGCAGGTCCCGAAAATGAAGAAAGTGTGATTTCAGAACTTGGCTCGCCGGAGAAAGTCGCAGGCAGCATCAAAGATGGTTTGAGAGGAAATCGTGAGGATGCCGGAACGGTTGGAGAACCGCCGATGTCAAAATATGGAGCAAGTCAGGGGAAATTTGAACAAACCGATAAGCGCAGCAAATGGATTCTGGTTATTTTGATTGCGATTTTTACAGCACCGGTTTGGATTGGATTGGTCGGAACATTGTTTGGTGTAATGATGGCAGTTGTAGGTGTGTTGATCGGAATCATTGCAGCCGTATTCGCTCTTACGATAGCAGGAACGGTCGGCGGAGTCGTGACGATTGTTACAGGCGTTGTACGATTGTGTACCGGTAATGTAGTCGTAGGAATCATGACAGGTGGTGTAGGATTTCTCTTGATTGCGATGGGATGTATTTGTGCAGCAGCATTGGTATTCTTATTCTGCCAGATTGCGCCTTGGATGATCAGAGGAATTTCAAACTTAATGCATAGCGGAATCAGAAAGAAGGTAAGAAAATAATGAATAAATTGTGGAATAAAATCATACGGGTATTGCTGATTATATTTGCGATTTGTCTGGTATTTGGCGGAGGCATGGTGCTGGCAGGTGCTGCACTCGGCGGTACACTGGAGGATGCGTCAGTGGACATTGGAAAATCGCTGTTCCGTCATTTGAACAGAAGCGGCATCACAATCGATGACTGGGATGTAGATTTTGATGATGACGACGATAATGATAATGATAATGATGACGATGATGATGAGATGGCGAATAGTGTAGATGACCTGACAGTGGATGCCGAAAAAATACGTGAGCTGGAAGCAGTTCTGAAATCATGTGATTTGAAAGTGAAGGTTTCAGACGGGCAGGAGATTTCCGTAAAGATTAGTGGCAATACAAAAGACCGGGTTGTAGTAAAACAAGATGGTGATACGCTTGAAATTATTGATAAGAGAAAAAATAAAAATAAGATGAAAGCGTGTAAAATCAGCTTAACGATACCGCGCGATTTTAAATTTGAAAATGTAGAGATTGAGCTCGGTGCAGGAGAAGTGGATGTTGAGCGTCTGGAAGCAAAGGAACTGGAGCTGATAAGTGGTGCGGGAGACATTTTGATGCAGGAACTGATCGTACATCAGGAAGCGAATGTGTCACTGGGAGCCGGAAAGGTCGTGGTAGAGGAAGCGACACTTGGCGATACAAGTATTGCATCCGGTGCCGGCGAAGCTTCCATCGAAAAGTGTACGCTGACCGGAGACTTGGATATGGCAGCAGGTGTCGGAGATGTCGTGTTAAAGCTTACCGGTGATGAGAATGATTATAATTATAATTTGAATTGCGGTATGGGAGACCTCAAACTGTTTGACAAGAAATATTCTTCGCTTGGAAAAGAATTAGAGATAGACAATGATGCAAAGTATACGGTATCATTAAGTGGTGGAATGGGTAACGTGAAAATCAGCAAAGCAAAGTAACAGGTTAATAATTTAAATTTATTATAAGCTTTTTTAGAGGAGGAAAAAAACATGGAAACAAAAAGATTACAGAAATCAGATAACAATCGCGTATTATGTGGTGTGTGCGGAGGAATCGGTGAGTATTTTAACCTTGACCCGGTTGTCATCCGTTTACTGTGGGTAGTATTCTGCTGTCTGGGTGGCTCAGGTATTCTGGCATATATTATTGCAGCAGTGATTATGCCCAGTCAGTCCGTTTAAGAAAAACATATGGTCAACGAAAAAAGACATTGCGTTTTGCGATGTCTTTTTTGTTTCATAGGAAACACCTTGTTTCATAAAAGTGTGAAAGTGATGAGTTTTCCTATGAAGCAAAAACGCTCCGCGGGATCGCACTGCGGCGAAAAAGAAGAAAGTCGCTTGTTGCGACTCGCCGCAGGCGGAGAATCTCGCAAGCGAGATTCTTTCATATTGACATTTTTATTAAAATGGGAAATACTAACAAGGTAACAAAAGTCAATACACAGAAATAGAAAGAAGTAATACAAATGGAAAAAAGAGAACGTTCAAAGGATGAAATTCCGTTTCGGGAGCTAACCACATCACAAAAAATCAGTTACCTGTGGGATTATTGGAAAATGCCTGTCATTATCATTGCGTGCGTGGTGGTTGTTGTTGTGAGTCTTGCATATACCATGCTGACGAGTAAAGATCCGTTACTTTCCGTGACAATGGTGGATGTGGGAAATGATACTTCGTTTACACCATACATTCAGAATTATGGAAAAGAGCAGGGGATACCGGAAGACCAATTAGTGATTTCGGATATGGTAGTCGGAACTGCTGCGACAGGAGGCGGTGTATCTTCACAGTCCGGAATGGCATTTTATGTGCGTTTGCAGGCAGGTGGAGAAGATGTCGTGATTTTGCCGGAGGAAGTGTTTACGGAGTTTGCATCCGGCGGTTACTTTTTGGATTTGACGGATGTAGTTCCGAATGAGTGGCAGGAAAAACTGGTGGTCGTTGCACAGCGCTATGATGAATTTGATCAGGTGCAGCCGGAGCCGATTGCGTGTGGAATCAAAGCGAGCGATATACCGGGGATGCCGGATACACCGTATTATGAAAATGCGGTAGTAGCGTTGTCATATTATCCGACAAATTATGATCAGGCGGTGGACTTTTTGACTACATTGTTGACAGATGCGGATAAACAGTAGGCGATTATTTATATGGAAAGAACATCCAACGACGGAAAGAGAAGCAGTGATTGTAAAAAATAGAGAAATAGATTATAATAACTGTGTATGTCAAAGAATAAGAGTGAGATAGGAGAATTGTGAATGAAAAAAAGGAGAAAGAAGTTACTCCTTATCTTTGCATGTACATTCATAGGAACGATACAAATAACTGGTTGTGGTTCTGCAGAACATATGAAAAATATGGAGCTGCTGACGAGCGATATAGAAGCAGTAAAAACGGTTGAAAATATACCGCAGCAGGATATAGCGGAAACGGAGCCGGAGGAAGTCTACGAAATTGTGAGTCATACACCGGAGGGAAACGCATCAGATACATGGAATCAAGCGATGAACGCGATTTTATCGGTACAGGACAAAGCGTTTTTTGCCGGATATCCGATTGACGAATCGTTTTTGTTCTGGCTGATGGAGCAGTATGGAGAACAGTCGCTGATTCAGATTGCGAAACAGGTGCAAACGGCGACAGCGGATGTCTGGTATCAGACCGTTGGTGCATCTCTTCATGTGCTGTGGTTGGATTATTGTGAGCAGGTGGGTTTGCATCCGCATGCATGGACGCGCGTGACAAGACAGACTTGCGCATCAGAAGAACAGACAGTTTTGAGTTTTACCGGAGATATGAATTTCGATGATCGCACCGGAACGATGCAACAGTTAAAAACAGAAGGTATCAGTTCTGTACTTAGTGCAGATGTTCAGGAGCTGATGAAATCATCGGATATTATGATGATCAATAATGAATGTACGTTTAGCACAAGAGGTGTACCGTTACCGGGAAAAGCATATACGTTTCGGTCGAATCCTGCGAATGTTTCGATTTTGAAAGAATTGGGCGTAGATATTGCAGGGATCGCAAATAATCATGTATGGGATTATGGTGCAGAAGCAGTGACAGATACGATTGCGACACTGGATGATGCGGGGATTGCCAATGTGGGTGCCGGAAACAATCTGGAGGAGGCAAAACGTCCCTGGTATTTTCTGGCAAATAGAAAGAAAATAGCGATTGTTGCAGCGACGCAGATTGAGCGTACATATAATTACACAAAAGAGGCGACAGACACGATGCCCGGCGTGTTAAAGACACTGCATGCGGACAAGTTTGTTGAAGTCATAAAGCATGCGAAAGCGAATAGTGATTATGTGATTGCATTTGTTCATTGGGGAACAGAAGGAGCCAATTATTACGAAGCAGATCAGGTCGCTTTGGCAGAGCAATTTGTAGCGGCCGGTGCAGATGTGATTATCGGTGGACACACACACTGTTTGCAGGGCATTTCTTATATGGAAGATGTGCCGATTATTTATAGTCTGGGCAATTTTTGGTTTGGAAGTACGCCGACTGACGGTGTGAATCAGAAAGACACTGCGATTGCGCAGGTGATTATAAATAAAGATGGCAGTATTGATTTTCGATTTGTACCATGTGTACAGCGAAACAGACAGACCTATCTGGTGACTGATCCGGCAGAAAAAGCGCGAATCATCGCATTTGAACAGCAATTATCACAAGGTGTCGTCATTGATGCAGATGGATATGTCAGCAAGAGTAATTAAAAGAACTATATTTAGGTAAAAAGAGACTAGCAGAGCAGAAACGCTCAAAATAGTTTCAATGAAATAAATAACATCATAATTAAAAGAAGAAAAGAGGAAAAAGACATGAGTAAGAAACCTGTAGTTTTAATGGTATTGGATGGATATGGATTGAATGACAATCCGGAGGCAAATGCAGTTGCAATGGCAAATACGCCCGTCATGGACAAGCTGATGAAGGAGTGTCCGTTTGTGGCAGGAAATGCATCCGGTATGGCAGTTGGTCTTCCGGACGGACAGATGGGAAATTCAGAAGTCGGACATATGAATATCGGTGCAGGACGTATCATTTATCAGGATCTGACTCGTATTACCAAAGCAATTAATGATGGAGAATTTTTTGAAAATAAAGTATTATTGCAGGCGATTGAAAACTGCAAGAAGAATCAGTCAGATTTGCATATGTGGGGCCTGTTGTCTGATGGTGGCGTACACAGCCATAATACACATCTGTACGGCTTGTTAGAAATGTGTAAAAAGAATGGCTTGGAAAATGTATATGTACATGCGTTCTTAGACGGTCGTGATACACCGCCTGCATCAGGAAAAGATTATGTAGCAGCATTGCAGGATAAAATGAATGAAATCGGTGTCGGTAAAATCGCATCATTGTCCGGCCGTTACTACGCAATGGATCGTGATAACAACTGGGATCGTGTAGAGAAAGCATATCTGTCACTCACAACCGGTGAGGGTGTACAGGCTGAGGATGCAGTACAGGCAATGGCAGATTCATATGCAGCAGGTGTGACCGATGAATTTGTACTTCCGACTGTGATTGTAGAGAATGGCAAGCCGTTATCATTAGTAAAAGACGGTGATTCTGTGATTTTCTTCAATTTCCGTCCTGACCGTGCGCGCGAGATTACCCGTGCATTTTGTGATGACCAGTTTAGCGGATTTGAGCGTCCGTTCTTAAATCTGACCTATGTATGCTTCAAGGATTATGATGAGACCATCCCGAACAAGCTGATTGCATTCGAGAAGGAATCTGTGACAAATACATTGGGCGAGTATCTTGCAAAATGCGGCAAAAAGCAGCTCCGTCTGGCTGAGACTGAAAAGTATGCGCATGTGACCTTCTTCTTTAACGGTGGTGTGGAAGAGCCGAATGTAGAAGAAGCCCGTATTCTTGTGAATTCGCCGAAGGAAGTAGCGACCTATGATTTGAAGCCGGAGATGAGTGCACCGGAAGTAGGTATGGATCTCGTAGAAGCGATCAAATCAGACAAATATGATGTGATTATTATCAACTTTGCAAACCCTGACATGGTAGGACATACCGGTGTAATCGAGGCAGCAGTAAAGGCTGTAGAGCGTGTAGATGAGCTGGTAGGCGATGCAGTGCAGGCAGTTAAAGAGGTAGACGGTGCAATGTTTATCTGTGCAGATCACGGAAATGCAGAGAAGATGGTAGATTACGAGACCGGAAAGCCGCATACTGCGCACACGACAAATCCGGTGCCGTTTATCTTAGTAAATTATGATGATTCTTATACATTGCGTGAAGGTGGTTGCTTGGCAGACATCGCTCCGACTTTATTAGAGATTATGGGATTAGAGCAACCGGCAGAGATGACAGGAAAGTCATTATTACTTAAAAAATAAAGTTTTTCATGATTTTGGTATCTGTACGCAGATAGAGGACATACTATTTTCAAAGAGAACCATGTGAAATAGGAGCGTCGAATGAGTACAGATAATTATACGAGTCCTTTGTCTGAACGCTATGCCAGCAGAGAAATGCAATATATTTTTTCGCAGGATATGAAATTTCGTACTTGGCGAAAACTGTGGATTGCACTGGCAGAGACAGAAAAAGAACTGGGACTGGATATTACGCAGGAACAGATCGATGAGCTAAAAGCTTATCAGGATAAAATCAATTATGATGTGGCGCACGAGCGGGAAAAGCAAGTGCGCCATGATGTGATGAGTCATGTGTATGCATACGGTGTGCAGTGTCCGAAGGCAAAGGGAATCATACATTTGGGCGCGACCTCATGTTATGTAGGTGATAACACAGATATTATCGTCATGACAGAGGCATTAAAGCTGGTGAAAAAGAAGCTGATAAATGTACTGGCAGCGCTTGCAAAGTTTGCGGAGTGCTATAAGGCATTGCCGACATTGTCATTTACGCATTTTCAGCCGGCACAGCCGACGACAGTCGGAAAACGTGCGACACTCTGGATGCAGGAATTTGTGATGGATTTAGAGGACTTGGAATATGTGCGCGGCAGCCTAAAGCTTTTGGGTTCAAAAGGAACGACCGGCACACAGGCGAGCTTTAAAGAACTGTTTGACGGTAAGGATGCGATCATCGATCAGATCGATCCGCTGATTGCAAAGAAAATGGGATTTGAGAGCTGCTATGCAGTATCCGGACAGACCTATTCCAGAAAAGTAGATTTGCGTGTATTAAATGTGTTGTCGGGAATTGCTGTGAGTGCGCACAAATTTTCCAATGACATCCGGTTGTTACAGCATCTGAAAGAAATCGAGGAGCCGTTTGAAAAAAATCAGATAGGCTCGTCAGCGATGGCGTATAAACGCAATCCGATGCGAAGTGAGCGTATCGCTGCGTTGTCCCGCTATGTGATGATTGATGCTTTGAATCCGGCGATTACTGCTGCCACACAGTGGTTTGAGCGCACGTTGGATGATTCTGCAAACAAGCGTTTGAGCATCGCAGAGGGCTTTTTGGCGATAGACGGTATTTTGGACTTATGTCTGAATGTGGTAGACGGACTTGTCGTATATGAGAAAGTAATTGAAAAACATTTGATGCGTGAATTGCCGTTTATGGCAACGGAAAATGTGATGATGGATGCAGTGAAAAAGGGTGGAGACCGTCAGGAGCTGCATGAGAAGATTCGACAGTTGTCGATGGAAGCAGGAATGCATGTAAAGGCAGAAGGAAAAGAAAATAATCTGCTGGAGTTGATTGCGGCAGATGCTTCTTTTGGACTGACTTTAGAGGAGTTGCAGGAAAATATGGAGCCTGCGAAGTATACGGGACGCGCGGAGTATCAGGTAGAGCAGTTTTTGAAAAACGTGATTGCGCCCATGTTGGATGAGAACAAAGAGCTGATCGGAATGACAGCTCGTATTCGTGTATAAGAGATAAAGGGGAATCGCTATGAAAATTCAATCTGTAACAGATGCAAATAATGTGACGTCGACAACGGTTGTGTCGGATTCGGCAGTAGAGGCATCTTCAGACTTTTCAGAACAGTTGCAGCAGGAGCTGAAAAAGACGACATCGCTGGATAAAATCTTTGCGCAGGCAGCGAAGAGTTATGGGGTAGATGAAGAACTGTTAAAAGCGATGGCAAAGGCAGAATCCGGTTTTGACCCGAATGCGACCAGCCACTGTGGTGCGATGGGAATTATGCAGCTAATGCCTATGACCGCAAAAGAGCTGGGTGTAACAGATGCCTACGACCCGGAACAAAATATTATGGGCGGTGCAAAATACATTGCTTCACTCTTGGAAAAATATGATGGAAATGTTTCGTATGCCTTGGCGGCATACAATGCAGGCAGCGGCAACGTAGACAAATATGGCGGAATTCCGCCGTTTGAGGAGACACAAAACTATGTTGCAAAGATTCTGGGCTATTTGCAGGACGGCGAGGTGAAAATTCCGGAGCAGTGGTCAACGGTGAAGAATGATTCGACTGTAGCTGAGGAGGAAACATTGACTGATGCCTTAAAGCAATTGTTCACACGTGAGGATTATGAAGACTTTTTGCGTCTGTTTTTAGAACGGCTGGCGATGCGTTTGGAAGAGCGCAAAGAAGAGCAGGATGGTCAGACACAGTCGGTAACAAAGGAAACTACGTCAGAGAGTGATGCCTATGTTGCATTTCGCAATTTTGGAAATACGAACCGAATGACGGTTTATTTAAAGCCGGACACGACGGTTTAAACTTGTAAATAAATATGTTTTTGCGTTTGAAAATTTGCGCAAAAATATTTCAAAAAATATTTATTTTATTGCTTGACATTTAGCAGTACATACTGTATATTATTATTCGTTGAGTGCTTCAACACCAACAGGCTGCTGTGGCTCAGGCGGTAGAGCGTCGCATTGGTAGTGCGGAGGTCACGGGTCCGATTCCCGTCAGCAGCTTTTATCAAGCGTGAAAAAAGCTTTTCGAGGATTTTTCTTCGGGGAGCTTTTTTCTTTTTGTAAGAAAAGCACACGTGTTACTTGTAATTCGCTATGAAACATGTTATGCTTATACAGGTACTAATTTATGCTGATAAAGTGTAAAAGCATATCATATGAAAGTTAAGGAGGAAACTAAAATGAAATCAATGAAAAAGAGATTTGCAGCCGGTGCATTAGCAGCGGTAATGGCATTTTGTACATTTGCAAATGCGACACCGGTAAGTGCGAAAAGTCTGACTGCGAAACAGTATCTTACAAAGATGCAGAAAGTCATAGACAAGGCAAAATCGTATGAGGTGACTCAGACGATTAAGATGAAGGGTACTACAGATGGTGTGACGAGCGAAAGTACACAGAAATCTACAGAAAAAGTATTCTTAAATCCGATTAAGGTAAAGAGCGTTCAGACGGTAACTACGACCGGTGACGGATCAGATGCTTCACAGAAAACAGTGACCTACATTGTAGAGGATGAAGACAAAAACATTACAGCTTATATCGACCTCGATGGTTCCGGCTATATGGAAATGGATATGACTGAGCTGTATGATACAGCTTCTGAGCTGGAATCACCGATGACATCTGCCAAAATCGTAAAGAAGAGCGAGAAAGTAAATAAAGTAGACACGGTAAAGATTTCTGCAAAAATCAAAGCAAAAGATATTATGAGCAGTATGGAAGCACTTGGTATTTCCGCAGAAGATATGGAAGCATACGGTATTGATATGTCGAAGATGAGTCCGGTAAAGGTGACAGTATGGATTAATAAGAAGACCTATGAGCCTGTGAAGATGGTGACAGATATGAAGGACTTCATAAACGAGTTCATGGCAATTCTTTTCGAAGCAATGGGAATGGAAGATGTGACCGCTACTTACGATACTTACAAGACCACTGCTACATACAAGAACTTTAATAAAGTAAAAGATTTTAAACTGCCGAATTTCGACGAATAAGAGTACAATGAGCAGTGATATGAGAGTTTAGAAACATGGCTGATAGAATTTCTGTCAGCCATGTTTTTTCTTTTCGCTAGCTTGCACGAATCATTCCAATGAGCCTTCCTAAAACAAAATTGTGTTTGGTACAGGCTTTTACGATTTGAAGTCTCATTTCTATCGTGCAAAAACGTTCTGCGCGGTTCTTTGTTCTTGACTTTCTTTTTTTTGAATGATACGATGTTTTAGGAATTAGATAGATAGAGATATTTGCGAAACTCTGATTTTTGTGCCACAACTGTGCAACATTACCAAACCACCGCAGATACGCTTGCGCTACCTTCGTCTCGTAATGGTACATAAGGCGCTAAAATACAGCGCCTAAGGACCAACGGACTCAGAGTATCTGCTTATGGTCGTTGTTAATGTTGCACTATGTAGCAAAGTAAACGAGGCGTTTCACAAATGTCTAAATTAGATAGAGAAAGAGGTGATTTCATGGACAGTTCAGATAGTTACGGGCATAAGCAGGGGAACGATAGGCAACAGAAATGGTTTCAGATGTCGGGCGTGTATATGAGGTCTGTGAAAATTACCCATATATGGGAGCGCAAAAGCTGAAGTATTTCTGATGTCCATCGTTCGTTTCATTGAGCAAAATTCATCCGTTTTGACAAAATGAAAAACGATGGATTTTTTATGCCCTTTTTTCGGAATGCTAATAACGAAGAAAGGAGAAAGACGATGGAAGAAGAATTATTTATTCCCGAGCGCCCGGATTACGAGGCGGAACTACTGGAAATCTTAGATTCTGACGCGAAGCCGTCAGAGCTGAGAGAACGCTTAGATGACTATCATGAGAATGATATTGCGTCATTGCTGCAGCAATTGGACAAAGATGCGCGCAGACGTTTGTTTATGATTCTCAGTGCAGAGCGTATATCAGAAGTTTTTTCTTATGTTGAAGAGGATGAGGTCAAGGATTACATCGATGAAATCAGTTCGGAAAAAGCGACTGAAATCATGGCATCGATGGATGCGGACGAAATCAGTGACATTTTGGAAGAACTGGATGAGGATGAACGTGAGCAGGTCGAGGCATTGCTGGATGTGGAGACCAAAAAAGATGTTGAGCGTATCGCGTCTTACGAAGAAGATCAGATTGGTAGCTATATGTCTACGAATTACATCCTGATCGGCAGAGATTTGACGATTCGCGAGGCGATGAAATCACTGGTGGAGCAGGCTGCGGATCATGACAATATTTCTACCATGTATGTGGTAAACAAAAACGGTACATTTTATGGTGCGCTTAGTTTGAATGACTTGATCGTGGCACGTGAGCATGAAGAACTGGAAAGTCTGATTGTGACATCCTTTCCCTATGTGTATGCAAAAGAGGATATCAGTGATTGTATCGAAGAATTAAAAGATTACTCGGAAGATACGATTCCGGTTCTCGACAATGACAATCGTGTCATTGGTGTTGTGACAGCGCATGATATCGTAGAGATGGTAGATGAAGAGATGGGGGAAGACTATGCGATGTTTGCAGGTCTTACTGCAGAAGAGGATTTGAATGAATCCTTGCTACAGTCGATGCGAAAACGTGTGCCCTGGCTCTTGGTGCTGTTCGTTATGGGCTTGGGAGTGTCCACGATTACCGGACTTTTTGAGCATGTAATGTCCGAATTGACGATGATAGTGACATTCCAGTCGTTGACACTCGGAATGTCGGGAAATGTGGGTACACAGTCGCTGGCGGTGACGCTTCGCGTATTGATGGATGAGACACTGGAAGGAAAGCAGAAGCTGTATTTGATATTAAAAGAAATACGTGTCGGAATGGCGAACGGTTTGCTGCTCGGCAGTATCGCATTTGTGTTTATCGGCGGTTATCTGGCGTGGATCAAACAACAGCCGTATGGAACTGCATTTCCGATTTCGGGCTGTATCGGACTTGCACTTCTTGTTGCGATGACGATTTCGAGTCTGACAGGTACGGTAATTCCGTTATTTTTCAATAAAATCAATGTTGATCCGGCGGTAGCTTCGGGACCGCTGATTTCGACGGTAAACGATTTGGTCGCAGTCGTGACCTATTATGGCTTGGCATGGGTGTTGCTTTTGAATGTATTGAAAGTGGCGATTATATGATAGATGGCTATGGTAAATAATGGTGAAAAATAGAAAGTGATAGAAATGTTAAAAAGTCAAAATAAGCAGAAAAATCAGAATTTAAAAAATCTTCATAATGGAGTGAGATTTATTTCGAAATGCAGTGTGCACTTGCTGTTGTGTGCGTTGCTCGTGATGTATATGGTAGTGCCGGTATCTGCGACAGAGGTTTCGCAGACAGAGCCGCTTCGCTTTACGAAATCTGTAAACGCATTGACTGCAGGGAAAACATATCAGTTTCGTGTAAACACGACGGATTCCGTGAAATGGTCTGTCGGAAATGAAAAGATTGCTGTTGTAAATAAAAACGGAAAAGTAAGAGCAAAACGCTATGGAAAGACGCATGTTTATGCGACATGCAACGGAGAAAAAATAGCGGTGCTTTTGCAGGTGAAAGGAAAGAAAATCGTAGGAATCGACCCCGGACACCAGCAAAGAGGAGACAGCAGCACAGAACCGAACGGACCCGGCTCATCGACCTACAAGGCAAAAGTGGCAGGCGGCACAAGGGGTGTTTCGACCGGAAAAGCGGAATACAAGCTGACTTTGGAGATTGCAAAGAAGTTAAAAACAGAATTGTGGAATCGTGGTTATCAGGTAGTCATGACGCGTACGAAGCATGATGTAAATATATCAAACAAGGAACGTGCGCAGCTCATAAATGAGAGTGGAGCGTCGATATGTGTGCGAATTCATGCAGATGGCGGACCGTCTTCGGCAAGAGGAGCAACCGCCCTTTGTCCGTCATCGTCGAACCGCTATATCAGCAAGCTGTATAAAAAAAGTAAAAAGCTCTCCGATGAGATATTATCTGCGTATTGTGCAAGTACAGGACTGCGAAATCGCGGGATTTCTTATCGGGATGATTTGACCGGAACAAATTGGAGTACGGTTCCGACGACGTTGCTTGAGCTCGGATTTATGACCAATGCGACAGAAGACCGCTACATGTCATCCGAAACCGGACAGAAAGCGATGGTGCAGGGACTGGCAAACGGAATCGACCGATATTTTGGATATAAAAAATAGATTAGAACGACAGAAAAGAGGAAGTAAGAAATGAAAAAAGAGACATTTGTGACAAAAGAGCAGTTGGAAGAGATTGTGAAAGAATATCCGACACCGTTTCATTTGTATGACGAAAAAGGCATTCGTGAGAATATCAAGGCTTTAAGAGAAGCATTTGCATGGAATAATGGTTACAAGGAATATTTTGCCGTGAAAGCGACACCGAATCCCTTTTTGATAAAGATGCTTCATGAATGCGGTTGCGGAACAGACTGTTCTTCTATGGCAGAGCTGGTACTGTCAGATGCTTGTGACATTCGTGGCGAAGATGTAATGTTTTCATCCAACGAAACACCTGCAGAGGAATATAAAAAAGCGGCAGAGTTGGGCGCGATTATCAATTTGGACGACTTTACGCATATCGATTTTTTGGAACAGACGATTGGAAAGATTCCGGAAACAATCAGTATGCGCTACAATCCGGGCGGTATCTTCGAGGTTTGTAATGGAATCATGGATAATCCCGGTGAAGCAAAATACGGTGTGACAAAGGAGCAGTTGTTTGAGGGATATAAAATATTAAAAGAGAAAGGTGCAAAGCGTTTTGGTTTGCATTCATTTTTGGCGAGCAATACCGTGACAAATGAATATTATCCGGCATTGGCACGTACCTTATTTGAGCTTGTGGTAGAAATCAAAGAGACCTTAGGTATCGAAATTAGTTTTGTAAATCTGTCCGGCGGTGTAGGTATTGCTTATCATCCGGATCAGACAGCGAACGATATCGCAGCGATTGGAAGACTGGTGCATCAGGCATATGACGAGGTTCTTGTACCGGCAGGCTTGGGAGATGTTTCGATATTTACAGAGCTCGGACGTTTTGTGATGGGACCGTATGGTTGTCTGGTGACACGTGCAGTACATGAAAAGCATATCTATAAGGAGTACATCGGCGTGGATGCCTGTGCAGCAAATCTGATGCGTCCGGCGATGTATGGTGCATATCATCACATTACCGTTATGGGAAAAGAGGATGCTCCGTGTGACCACAAATATGACATTGTAGGAGCACTTTGCGAAAACAATGACAAATTTGCAATCGACCGCATGTTACCGGAAATCGAAAAGGGAGATCTCTTAGTGATTCACGATACCGGTGCGCATGGATTTGCAATGGGCTATAACTATAATGGCAGACTCTGGTCAGCAGAGCTGTTGTTGCAGGAAGACGGAACTGCAAAGCTGATTCGTCGCGCACAGACAATCGCAGATTATTTTGCGACGTTTGATTGCTTTGAAGAATTTCAGGGGAAATTGCAATAAGTAGAGCAATGAAATTTCATGAACACGGAAACTGCCGCATTCATGCGAGTGTGCGGAGTCTGTTTTCGTGTTCATGGTTGAACTGCTAAAAATGCTGTTAAAAAAATGTAAAAAAGACTTGCCATACAAAAAAGTATGTGCTATAATTCTTTTTGTTGTGAAGAAGTGATGCGACATCATATCAGCCGGTGTGTCGGAATGGCAGACGATGCAGACTCAAAATCTGTTGGGTGTACGCCCGTGCGGGTTCAAGTCCCGCCACCGGCAGTCAAAAA
>JAGAOE010000158.1 GCA_017623885.1 Eubacterium sp.
CCGGATATGGAAATCGGACCGGATGAGGAGATGCCGGTAGCGGCAGAATCTGCAAAACTGATTTCGATGATACGCGGAAGCGAAGAAGTAGAAAAGATGGACATGCTGCTGTCGTTAGCCGTGACGGGCGGAGATTATGAGTGGATATAGTCCGGGATACATCAAGGATGGTGTATCGGAAATACAGAAATCATGGAGGAATATGAAGTGTTAGATTTAGAACTTCAACATAATTCTCAAAACAAAAAGTTACAAATAGAATCTTTTTATAAAAACAGAACGGTACTTGTTACAGGTCATACGGGATTTAAGGGCAGTTGGTTGTGCCTGATGCTTCAGATGGCTGGCGCGAAAGTAATTGGCTATGCCTTGCCGCCACAGGAGAAGGAAAATTTGTTTGAACTGGCACATGTGGGTGATGGAATGGTATCAGTGGAAGGTGATATCCGCGATTTTCCGCATTTGCGTGAAGTGTTTGAACAATATCAGCCGGAGATTGTATTTCATCTGGCGGCGCAGCCGATTGTAAGGGAAAGCTATCGAGATCCGGTAGGTACATATGAGACAAATGTTATGGGAACAGTCAATGTCTTGGAATGTGTGCGTATGACTTCAAGTGTGCGTTCTGTTTTAAACGTTACGACGGATAAAGTATATGAGAACAGGGAGTGGAACTGGGGTTATCGGGAGATTGACCCGTTAGATGGATATGATCCTTATTCAAACAGTAAATCCTGTTCGGAATTGGTGACGCATAGTTATAAAAAATCGTTTTTAGATGAAATGGGAATTGCGGTATCGACGGCGCGTGCAGGAAACGTAATCGGCGGTGGCGATTTTGCGAAAGACCGCATTATACCGGATTGCGTGCGTGCTGCCTTAGCAGGAGCGGATATTATTTTGAGAAATCCTTACGCAGTGCGACCGTTTCAGCATGTGTTGGAGCCGCTTGGTGCATATTTGCTGATTGCGGCAACGCAGATGGAAAATCCGCAAAAACAGGGATATTACAATGTAGGACCGGAGGATGCCGATTGTGTGACAGTCGGTGAACTGGCAACGTGCTTTTGCGAGTCATGGCAGGATGGGGTGTCATGGAAAAACGTGTGTGAAGACGGTCCGCATGAAGCGACATTTTTGAAGCTGGATTGTTCAAAAATAAAATGTGAATTAGGGTGGAAACCGCGATGGAATATTAAAACTGCGGTGGAAAAGACCGTTGCGTGGAGTAAAGCATATGCATCGGGAGCAGATGTCCGCGCATGTATGGAGGCACAGATTCGTGAGTTCATGTAGGTGGCAGAGGTTCATATAAAAACGAAAGAGTAGAGAAGATGAAAGTAGTAATTTTAGCAGGTGGAAAAGGTACGCGCATTAGCGAAGAATCAAAATTGCGCCCCAAGCCGATGGTAGAGATTGGCGGACGTCCGATTTTGTGGCACATTATGCGTCAGTATGCGTTCTTTGGATTTTGTGAATTTGTCGTGTGTTGCGGATATAAAGGGCACATGATTAAGGAATATTTTGTGAATTATTATCAGAATAATAAGCATCTGGAGATTCACTTGAACAATCAAAAGGTTCAGGTACTTGGCGGTTCGGCAGAACCTTGGAAAGTGACACTGGTAGATACAGGGCTTGAGACCTTGACAGCCGGACGTATATTAAAGGCGAGAAATTATATCGGGGAAGAGCCGTTTTTACTTACATATGGGGACGGTGTTTCAGATGTAGACATACCGAAGCTGATTCAGTTTCATAAGGAGCAGAAAAAGACAGTGACGATCTCTACGACACAGCCAATCGGACGTTTTGGCGCACTTCGTCTGGATGATGAGACGAATCAGGTACTCGGCTTTAAAGAGAAGGCGCGTGAAGACCAGGCGTGGGTAAATATCGGATTTATGGTGATGCAGCCGGAAGTATATGATTATCTGGGAGACGGCAGCATGATGTTAGAGGCAGAACCGTTTGAAACGTTGGCGGCGGCAGGGCAGATGGCGGCATATCGCCATCATGGTTTCTGGTCGCCGATGGATACGGTGCATGACCGGGAATATTTAGAAAAGCTTTGGAATAGCAGCGAAGCACCCTGGAGAGTGTGATTCGGCGTTTCGCAAATGTCTAAGTGTTACGAGAAAATATGAGGTAAGAAATTATGTTTGAAAATAAAACAGAACAACAGGCGCGTGAAGAAATCCTGTCGATGGTCGAGGAATATTACCATGCGTTTCATGAAAAGAAAGCAGAATACAAGGAAGGAGACCGGATTTCTTATGCAGCCCGCATTTACGATGAAGATGAGATGCGCCATCTGGTAGACAGCTCATTGGAATTTTGGCTGACATCCGGGCGATATACGGATCAATTTGAAAAAGAACTGGCAGAATTTATCGGCGTGCGTTTCTGTTCATTGGTAAACTCCGGGTCTTCCGCAAATCTATTGGCGTTTATGGCATTGACGTCTCCGTTGTTGGGAGAGCGACGTGTAAAACGCGGAGATGAGATTATTACCGTAGCTGCAGGATTCCCGACGACAGTGACACCGTATTTGCAATACGGTGCAGTTCCGGTATTTTTAGATTTGACGATTCCGCAGTACAATATAGATACGAATCGCCTGGAAGAAGCACTGACCGAAAAGACAAAAGCAGTGATGCTTGCACATACGCTTGGAAACCCGTTTGATTTAAAAACCGTGCGTGAATTTTGTGATAAACATGGGCTGTGGCTGATCGAGGATAACTGTGATGCGCTGGGCAGTGAGTATTGTATAGATGGCGTGTGGAAAAAGACCGGAAGTATCGGAGACATCGGAACGAGCAGTTTTTACCCGCCGCATCATATGACGATGGGAGAAGGCGGAGCGGTTTATACGGATAATCCGTTGCTGCATAAAGCGATTCGGTCATTGCGCGACTGGGGCAGAGACTGTGTATGTCCGTCCGGACAGGATAATCTGTGTGGACACAGATTTGAGAAACAATATGGCGAACTGCCGCTGGGCTACGATCATAAGTATGTATATTCACATTTCGGATACAATCTAAAGGCGAGCGACTTACAGGCGGCGATTGGCTGTGCGCAGTTAAAGAAGCTTTCGGGCTTTGTAGAGCGGCGCAGACAGAACTTTGCGCGTTTGTATGAAAAATTGTCAGTGGCAGAAGACAAGCTGATTTTACCGCAGGCGTGTGAAGATTCAAATCCGTCGTGGTTTGGATTTTTGATTACATGTAAAGATGACGTAGATAAAAATCATGTAGTACAGTATTTAGAGAGTCATGGTGTGCAGACACGCATGCTGTTTGCCGGAAATCTGGTAAAGCAGCCGTGTTTTGATGAGATGCGCGCGACCGGAGAGGGCTACCGCGTGGTAGGTACGCTGGAGCAGACCGACCGAATCATGGAAAAGAGCTTTTGGATTGGTGTATATCCGGGAATGAATGATGCGATGCTGGATTATATGGCAAAGACCTTGTTAGAGGCGATCGAAATCGGTTAGAAAAAGTGCGCCGAGCGGTTCTGTGTAGACGTATCGCGGCGCAAAAACCGACTTATCAAGGACGGTAAGTAACGAACAGGAGGTTCTTATGAAGGCTGAAAATATGAGTATGTTTCTCGTGTCAGAGAGTACGACGGTTGTAGAAGCGATGCAAAAAATTGACGCGAACGTGAAGGGTATTTTGTTTGTCGTAGATGAAGAAAACAAGCTGATTGGAGTCGTGACAGACGGTGATATCCGAAGATGGCTGATAAAAAGCGGAGACTTGCAGGCGTGTGTAGAAAAGTTTATGAATCGCTCGCCGAGACTGATTTATCGCAAAGATGTAAAGCTGGCGCAGGATTACATGAGTAAATATTCGATTACTGCACTTCCGGTCGTGACAGCGAAAGGGCTGATTACCGATATTGTATTCCGTGAGCAGGGAGACGAGATCGAGACGACAGCGCATATGGGACTGGCTGGAATTCCGGTGGTTGTGATGGCCGGCGGAAAAGGTACACGCTTGTATCCGTATACGAAGATATTACCAAAACCGTTGATTCCGATTGGTGATATACCGATTATGGAACGCATTATTGACAAGTTCTGTGCGTATGGAGTGCGGGAGTTTTGGGCAACGGTCAATTATAAAAAGAGCATGATTAAGTCTTATTTTTCAGAGAATGAGCATGGATACCGGATTTCCTATGTGGAAGAAAATCAACCGTTGGGAACAGCAGGCAGCCTCCGACTGATCGAGCAACCGTTTACAAAACCGTTTATCGTGACCAATTGCGATATATTAATCGATGCAGACTATGAAGATTTGTACAAATATCATGTCGAGTCGGGAAATGAATTGACGATTGTGACGGCATTGAAAAATATCGTTGTACCGTACGGTGTCATTCATCCGAGTGAAAATGGAGCGGTGCTGTCGATGGAGGAAAAACCCCGGTTATCATACTTTGTAAATACCGGTATGTACATATTGAATCCACAATTAATGGAAGAGATTCCGAAAGACACATTTTTCCATATGACAGATTTGACAGATGTATTATTGACAGCAGGACGAAAAGTCGGCATGTACCCGATTAGTGAAGAATCCTTCCTTGATATGGGAGAATTCGAAGAGATGCATCGAATGGAAAAGAAGTTAAACTTGAAAGTAGACTGATAAAAATGGCAAAACCCTTGATTTTAACCGGTGCAGGAGGCTGTATGAGAGAACTGCTCTGGCAGATACAAGAATTAAATAAAAAGCAGGAAAGCTGGGAAGTCCAGGGATACGTGGATGTGTCAGATCAGTACGGAGACCTTTCTGTTGGCGGAAAATGTTATCCGTACTTGGGCGATGACCGGTATTTGTTGGAACAGAAAGAACCGATGAATGTGGCGATTACGGTTGGAAATCCGCTGCTGCGAAAAAAAATCGCAGAAAAGCTGATGCAAAATCCGCAGTTGCAGTTTCCGAACCTAATCTTGGCAGAAACCTATATTTGTCCGGATGCGATACTCGGACAAGGAACGATTATATCCATGGACTGTCGAATTTCCACAAATGTACGCATCGGTGATTTCGCATTTTTAAATATGGCATCGGTGGTCTGTCATGACGGCACACTGGGTGATTATGTGACACTCAGCCCGGATGTTCGACTGGCAGGAAATGTGACCATAGGAAATGAAAGCGAACTCGGAATGGGAACGCGCGTCATACAGGGAATCACCATCGGCAGCGGCGTCGTGACCGGTGCCGGAAGCGTGGTAGTGAGAGACTTGTCGAATCATTGCAAAGCAGTTGGTGTTCCGGCAAGAGTTCGAACATCTTAATTATAAAAAGGTAATTGTGAAACTCTTTGTTTGCCTTGCTGAGTAGTGCATCATTAACAAGTACCATACGCAGGTACTCTGAGTCCGTTGGTACTTAGGCGCTGTGTTTTAGCGCCTTATGTACCATTACGAGACGAGGGTAGCGCAAGCGTACCTGCATGGTTTGTTGATGATGCGCAATTTCAACAAAGTAAATTAGAGTTTTGCAATCACCCACATAAAAACTGGAGAATAGAGGAGAAATGCGATGGGAATCATGATAATCGCGGAAGCAGGCGTAAATCATAATGGTAGTCTGGAACTGGCAAAGCAGATGGTCGTCAAGGCACAGGAAGCCGGTGCGGATTATGTGAAATTTCAGACATTTCAACCGGAAAAATTAGTGTCGAGGCATGCGGCAAAAGCAGAATACCAAAAGGCAGAGACCGGAAGCGAAGAAAGCCAGTTGGAGATGCTAAAGAAACTGGCTTTGACGCAGGAAGAGTTTGTAGAACTAAAAACATATTGTGAGGAAATCGGCATCGGTTTTTTATCCACGCCGTTTGATTTGGAGAGTATCGATTTCTTGGAGCGCATGGAGCCGGATTTTTGGAAAATTCCGTCCGGAGAAGTCACAAACATGCCTTATTTGATAAAACTGGCACAGACACATCGGCCGATTGTCATGTCTACCGGAATGTGTACGACAGAGGACATCAAAGATGCATTGAATATTTTGAAAATGTATGGCGCAGGTGAAATCACATTGCTTCATTGTAATACACAATATCCGACACCGATGGAAGACGTAAATTTGTATGCGATGGAGACGATGCGGGAAAGCTTTGCGTTACCGGTAGGTTATTCAGATCACACGATAGGAATCGAAGTGCCGATTGCGGCAGCAGCGCTTGGCGCAGTTGTATTGGAAAAACACTTTACGCTGGATCAGACGATGGAAGGTCCTGACCATGCGGCGAGTCTGGAGCCGGAGCAGCTAAAGGCGATGATTCAGGCAGTGAGAAATATAGAACAGGCGCTGGGTTGCAAAGAAAAACAGATTACAGCATCGGAATCGGCAAATCGGGCGGTAGCGAGAAAAAGTATCGTTGCAGAGTGTGCGATTTGTGCCGGCGAAGTGTTTAGCGAGAAAAATCTGACGGTAAAACGTCCGGGCAGCGGAATTTCGCCAATGCGCTGGTTTGACTTAATCGGAAAGACTGCTACGAGAGATTATGAAGCAGATGAGTGTATTTCGCCGGATGAAATAGAGAAGGCCTGATTTGTGGGAGAAAAACAAGCTATGAAAAAATTGAGTATTGTCACTGCGACCAGAGCAGAATACGGGATCTTGCGCCCGCTGATTTGTAAGTCTTTGCAAAATGACCTATGGCAGACGCAGCTAGTGGTGACAGGAACGCATTTGGATGAAGCGTTTGGAAATACCTATTTAGAAATTGAACAGGATGGCATTCCGATTTATAAAAAGATTCCGATTACAGAGTCCGGTGATGATGCGTATGCAGTCAGTCGGATGATGGCAAATGCGTTGTGCGGATTTGCTGCATATTTTAAAGAGGAGCGACCGGATTTTGTCGTGTTACTGGGAGATCGGACGGAGTTATTGGGAATCGCATCAGCGGCGATGAATGAGCGAATACCGATTGTTCATTTGCACGGTGGCGAGCTGACGCAGGGTGCGGTAGATGAGTGTGTGCGTCATGCACTGACAAAGATGAGCTATTTGCATTTTACGGCGGCAGAAGAATACCGCAAGCGCGTGATTCAGATGGGCGAAGCACCGGAACGCGTGTATTTCACCGGTGCACTCGGTGTAGAAAATATTTTGTCGGAGAAACTTCTGACAAGAGAAGAACTGCAGGAATCTGTCGGATTTTCGACGGCGCAGCCGTATGCGGTCGTCACGTTTCACCCGGTTACATTGGAGCAGGAGACCGGTGAACAACAGATGCAGGAGCTTTTGGCGGCGATGAGACAACGAAAGGATTTGTTTTTCCTTATTACGAAAGCAAATTCAGATGCCGGTGGCAGACGCTTGAACGATATACTGGAGCGCGAAACCATAAACAGTGAGAACATGAAGCTGGTAGCGTCGCTTGGAATGAAGCGTTACCTGAGCGCTGTCAAATACGCAAAATTTGTTTTGGGTAATTCGTCAAGCGGAATCATAGAGGCACCAGCCTTGCATGTACCGACCGTAAATATCGGAGATCGGCAGCAGGGGCGAATCATGGCAGAGAGTATCATTTGCTGCGAGTCGATGTGTTCGGATATTATGACTGCGATGGAACAGGCACTTGTGATGTCAAAACGAATTGAGACAGAAGGATATCCGTATGAGAATCTGTATGGAGATGGTCACACCTCTGAAAAAATGATAGAGATTCTTGAAAAATATATGAGAAGCGATACAATTGATTTAAAGAAAAAATTTTGGCAAGTGTAGCAGGATAAAGGGAAAACAA
>JAGAOE010000021.1 GCA_017623885.1 Eubacterium sp.
TCTGCTCATACAATGACTCATCCACATGCTCTAAATGTTCGAGCAATTGTTCCTTTTCCAGATACACCTGTACTTCTTTGAGTTCTTCTGCAAATGCAAAATCTGACGCTTCATAGGTCTCTATTTCGAAATGCTCCGGATGCTGATAAGCCCCCGGCAAAATCCAGTCAAAATAGCATCCTGCCTCTCTTCGCTCTAAAAATGAAGCATGCTCCGTCTCTGCCTGCAGCTCATATTGGAGCAATTCTCCGGAAAGATCACGCAACGTTCCGGTCAAAATGAGCAGTTCTTTTGCTCGCGTCAATGCTACATACAAAACACGCAGCTCCTCTCCGATATTCTCTCCGGCGATACGTGCTGCCATCATCTGTTTGAGCAATGTCGTGCGCTTTCGATAGCGTTTTCCCTCTGCACAAGTTAGTCCCACGCCATACATACTATCCAGTATCATCGTATCTGTACTGTCCCTTTTATTGAAACGTCTGCCCAGACCGCTGACAAACACAATCGGAAATTCCAATCCTTTACTCTTGTGAATACTCATAATGCGAACGACATCGTCATTTTCACCGGTCACGTCCGCTTCGCCAAAATCGACTTCATACTGCTGAAGCTGTTCCATGTAACGGATAAATGAAAACACACCTTTGTAGCTTGTGCACTCAAAGCTCAGTGCACGCTGCAACAGCATCTCGATATTCGCCAGACGTTTTTCTCCAGCCGGCAACGCACGCACATAACTCAGATAATTGCATTCCCGCATAATCTCATCCAATAAATCATGGACACATAGGTGCCGCGCACGCGTGCGATAGTCCTCCAGTCTTTCCACAAATTTCTCACATTTCAGACGCAGTGTTTCATCTTCTCCTTCTTTTGCATATTCTTCCACATGCTGATAAAAAAATGCATGACTGCCCTGCAAGCGAATACACGCCAGCTCTTCGTCCGAAAATGAAAAAAACATACTGCGCATCACAGCCGCCAGCGGAATGTCCTGCAATGGATTATCTATCACCTGACACAGACTCAAAATCGTCTGTACCTCTGATGTACGAAAATATCCGGTCTGTGATACTCTGTGCGAAGGGATTCCGCGCTGTGCCAATTGGTCTGTCAATTCTTCTCCCCATGAACCGGGTGAGCGAAGCAATATGACAATATCCGAATAACGAACCGGACGAAAACCGCCTGCACCGTCGGATATGCGCTGTTTTGCCATGACACGCAAAATCTCTTCTGCAATCATCGCCGCCTCCAGCTCTCTCGCATTAGACACCTCTGCGGCTTCGACTTCCTTTGTGCTGCTGTCTGCCAGTAAAATACGTGTACGATATGCATGTGCACCGGCGTCCTCATCCGGCTGGGGATAATTCGCACCGACATACAATGCTGCCTCTTTGTCGTATTCGACACCGCCTACATCCCGATGCATAATCCGGTAAAACAAGTCATTGACACTCTCCAATACTTCGCTTCGGCTTCGGAAATTCTGTTTCAGACATATTTTCTGATTCTCGGACTCCTCTTCTGTAAAGGAATCATACTTTTCCATAAAAAGCTCCGGTCGGGCGAGTCGGAAACGATAAATACTCTGTTTGACATCCCCTACCATAAACCGATTATCTCTGCCGTTTCCTCCTGACACCGCCTGCAAAATCGCTTCCTGCACATAATTCGAATCCTGATATTCGTCTATCATCACTTCCTCAAACAGTGCCTGAAATTCCCGCGCAACATCGGTCGGCTCCTTTGTCTTTTCATCGACCAGAATTCGAAGTGCCATATGCTCGATATCTGAAAAATCCAAAAGCGCCAGCTCTTGTTTTTTCTTTCGATATGCTTTTGCATAATCCAGTGCCAGCGCAGACAACACGCGCACTGCACGTCCCGTGTATACCAAATCGTCTAATTGGGCGCTAAGCGGCAGTGAAAAATATTTTTTATATAATTTTTGTAATTCGTCTTTCACCTGTGTACGCAGACTCTTGACAATCTCCTGAATCTCCTTATCGCCGTCAAATCCCCTTCGGCTGGTGAGTCTGCCAAAATCTATTTTTGCAATCGCCAGTCCCAATTCATCAAAGTTCTGTATCTGACTCATGCCATCCATCTGCTCCAGTATCCACTGAATATTATCCAGATACATATCCGGTCCGTCCGGTTCTTCACACAGCTTCGCAGCCTGCTTCAACCGATCTGCTTCGCCTTGCAACACCGCATGCAAATAATCAAGTAATTCCTGCAGCCAGCTTCCTTCTTTTTCCAGCGCTTCCAATGTCAGTGCCTGTGGCTCATAGACGCTGCAAATCTCCTGCAGCCATTCTTCACTCCAGGGATAACTCTGCGCATACTCATACAGACTGCGCACCATCTGTGCAATTCCGGTATCACTTTTTGCATTTGCATAATTATCTACAAACGCCAAAAACTCAGAATCTCCCCTCTCATACCACGCTTCTAATACTTCTTCCAGTATTTCCTCTGCGAGCAAAGACAGCTCTCCCGTATCTCCGACGCGAAAACCGGGCTCCAAGTCGATACATTGAAAATAGTTTTTTACAACGTACAGACAAAAGCTGTCAATCGTCGTAATCTGTGCGTGATGAACCAGCGTATACTGCCGATGCAGATACGCACTTTCCTGTGTATCCATGCATTTTTCTATCGCTTTTGCGACTCGCTCACGCATCTCTGCTGCCGCTGCCTTTGTAAATGTCACCACCAGCATTTTATCAATGTCTACCGGATGCACAGGGTCTAAGACTTTCTGAATAATGCGTTCTAACAATACTGCTGTTTTTCCACTTCCTGCCGCAGCAGAAACGAGCAGATTCCGGTCCCTCGCATCGATGACCTGTCGTTGCTGCTCTGTCCATGAAACTGCCATTCATCAGTCCTCCTTCGGTATTTTTTCCGTCAAATCACGGCGCTTGGTTTTCTGCTCCATCGCAGCAAAAATATCTTCTTCCGCGCGTATCTGCTCCAATTTTCGATAGTTACAGCCTCGAAGGCGCTCATCAAATCCACAAATACTGCGGTATGCACACCACGTACATGCGGTATTCCCTTTCAATTCATACGGATTAATATCTATTTTTCCTGCCAGAATTTCTTTTCCGAGCTGTTCAATTGTTTGATTCACATAATCACTCATCGCCTCAAACTGCTCGGTCTCATATACCTTGGATGTCTTCGACCACTCACCGCTCTTTGTCCGGCTCACCGGAATTACATCTGATTTATCCGTAAATTCTTCATCCATCGCACAAATCACCTGCGGATCAGCATTTACGATTCCATCCAGTCTTAACTTTTCAAACACACTCTGCCAGATTTGTTCTTCCGACACGACACCTTCCGTCTCCACAATCGGTTCATCCACATGATAATAAAAAATACCTGCCGGTAAAATCGCTCCGTTGTGCGGACGTCTTTTCATCAGCTCCATTGCTGCATTCAAATATACGACCAACTGTAATTGCAAGCCATGATACATTGACAAAAGCGAAAATTTGGTCTGACCGGACTTATAATCAATAATTTTTACATAGGTATCGGTTCCGTTATCCATCGTATCTACACGGTCAATACGTCCGCGCAAACGCATCCGTTCTTCTGCGCTCAGCACAAATTCTTCTACATTCAAATGCTCTGCCATGCCGAAGCCCAGCTCATAATCTGCCGGCATAAACTGTCCCTTTCGCACCTGTCTGGTCAACGTCTCCACTGTCTGATGCAATAATTGCTCCATACGTGTCAATAAATATCGGTTTTTTGCTGATGTGAGCAATGCATCGTTCCGACTCTGCTCTAAAGCCATCTGCAACGCGTCTATTCCTAGTTGTTTTCGCACATCATCCGGCACAGAAAACCAATTATAATCGCTCTGTACCAGCTTGCGCCCATAATGCTCTAATGCAGAGTGCACGAGATTACCAAAATCCATTGCCTCAAAGGTATGCTGCTCACGCGGCCGTAAACGCAGTCCGTACGTCAAAAAGTGCTCATATGCACACGCCGCAAATCGCTCCAGCCGTGTCACACTGTTTTCCAATACACTACCATATAGCCTCCGGCTCACTTCACTGCGAAGCGGCGTCTGTCGCTTCTCATCACATGCCGCCGCCAAGAGAGTCGCCAGAGCATCCTGCCACTGCGGCTGTCTTCCATACCATGCAAACAATGCACGCCATTCCGGTGTCTCTTCACCCTGCTTTGCCTGCTCGATTCCCTCTGTCAGATAACGGAAGGCTGCCCCCGGTGCTACAAACTGCTCCAGAAGCGACTCTTTTTTTCCATCCGATATGTGCAGATTCGGAAACATACGCAAAATCATTCCTATCAAATAGGATTTTCGAAGCGCTGCGCCATCTGCGCCACAGCCTGCAAAGGTGAGGTACAGACGCTCGGAAGGCATCGTCATATTCAAATACAAGTAAAATCGCTGGATAAACGCACGTTCTCTGGCTGTCGGTGCAAGCTCATAGTTTGCTTGTGCAAGTGTCTCTCGCTCGAGCTGACTCAAAATTCCCCCCTCATTACTGATACGCGGAATGACACCATCATTGACACCGAGGAAGAACAATACCCGAATATTTTCCAGACGTGTTCGCTCAATATCACCGATTAATACCTGATCGAATCCCGGCGGAATCACTGCAAGCTCTGCTGCTTCAAA
>JAGAOE010000159.1 GCA_017623885.1 Eubacterium sp.
AAATATTTCAAAGGACGGTATCTATACGTTTGCAGTGAAAGGGAAAGCGGCAGAGGGAAGCGTATCGTTTCAGATTTTAAATGAAAAATAAGACAAAATACCATTGTATTTTCAAAAAGCGAGAAAATGCAATGGTATTTTGTTTCTCGAATGATAGTCTGAACAATTTCGACTACGATAGGAGTAAGTGATGTCAGAAATTCAAAAAAACAGGTATCTGTTAGGTATCAATAAAGTACAGGATTATATCGAAGAAAACTATTTTCAGGATATCTCTGTAGAGAAGCTGTCAGAGGTAGCGGGATTTTCAAAGTATCATTTTAACCGGATTTTTAAAAGTATTCTTCATGAATCGATTTCACAATATGTAAATCGGATTCGTATCGAGCATGCGATGTTTCTTCTCGCACACCGAACAGATAAAAGTCTGACAGATATTGCATATGAACTGGGCTATACGGATTCTGCCGTTTTTTCGCGCGCATTCAAGCATGCATGCGGTATGAGCCCACATGCATATCGGAAAGAAAACAGCACGAAATGCAAAGAAAGTATTTATATTTCCGAGTACAATAAAGCCGAAAAAACGAAAAATTGGGTTCAAAAGCCCTGTTCGGTGACCGGAGAGATTCGTATCGAACAGGTGGAAGAACAGGAAGCAATCTATGTGAGGCACGTAGGCACCTATCGGTCATTGGAAAACGAATTTCCCGAGTTGTTGCGTATTCTTTTTGAAGAGGCAGAAAAACAACAGCTTCTTGAAGTGGGTAAAAATACAGTTTTAGCGATGTATCATGACAATCCGGAATTTTCGAAAGAGGAACAATACCGAACCAGTCTGTGTATGACAGTTCCGCAGTATCAAATGGTGAAAGAGACGCAGCGACTCGGAAAGATGAAAATAGAAGGCGGTTTGTACGCAATTGGACATTTTCATGTAGAAAAAGATCAGTTCGAAGATGCATGGGATGCGATGTATCAGAAATGGCTGCTGACGAGTGGATATGTTCCGAGAGATGCCGGTGTTTTTGAAGTGTATCTGAATCAGCCAATGCAGGAGGAGAAGCCGCGGTTTGAAATAGATATCTATCTGCCGATTGAACCCATGTGAGATGGAGGGACAAGCAGTGGATCAGAAAACATTACATGATTTCGTAGAAGAACATCATCCGAATATATGTCAGATTGTGGCATATAAAGATGGAAAGGAAGTATATGCAGACGAATGGCATCAATACAGGCGAGACGATTGCACACATGTCATGTCTGTAACGAAGAGCATCGTGTCTTTATTGGTAGGAATCGCATTGGATCAGGGTCTTATAAAAAGCATCAATGACAAAGTGCTGGATTATTTTCCTGACTATAAGGTAAAACGCGGAGAAAAAACGATTTATGAGGTGACGCTTCGGCATTTGCTCACGATGACAGCACCGTATAAGTACAAATCAGAGCCTTGGTCAAAGGTATGCAGAAGTGATGACTGGACAATTGCGGCATTAGACTTGTTGGGCGGAAAAAAGGGTATTACCGGAGAATTTAAATATTCTACGCTAGGTGTTCATATTTTGACCGGTTTGATATCAAGGCAAAGCGGAATGAAAATCGTAGATTTCGCGAATCGCTATTTGTTTGAGCCGTTAGGTATCAGGGAACATCGAAATTATCTGGTACAGACTGCAGAAGAGCATAAACATTTTAAGCTATGCAAAGAACCGAAAGAAAATGTCTGGTTTTGTGATCCGCAGGGAATCGGCACCGCCGGATACGGTCTTTGCTTTAGCGCAAAAGATCTGGGTAAAATCGGGGAAATGTGTTTAAATAAAGGAAGCTACGCAGGCAAACAAATCGTAGCTTCGAAATGGATAGAGGAAATGAGAACGCCTTTCGTAATGGCAGGCGAACGCTTTCGAGATATGAGCTACGGCTATCTGTGGTGGTCCTTGGATAGCGAAAAAGAAGTATATGCAGCGATTGGAGACGGAGGAAATGTGATTTATGTTGATTCAAAAAATCACATCGTAGTAGCGATTACCGCCTATTTTAAACCGGCTGTATATGATAGAATTGATTTTATCGAAGCGGTAATAAAACAGTTTATCCTTTCTCGCAATTTCTGCACCGAAAAAGAGAGGCAGTAAGATTAAAAATACGGTAATTTATAAAACGAAGGAGATGAGTATAGTGGAATGGATCAAAAGATTAAATGCAGCAATTAACTATATTGAGGAGCATATCACGGAAGAGATAGACTTAAAAGAGGTCGGTAAAGTGGCGGGCTGCTCTGCATATCATTTTCAAAGAATGTTTACTTATATGGCAGAGATGAGTTTGTCAGAATATATCCGCAGACGAAAAATGTCTCTCGCAGCAGTAGATTTGCTCGCAGGAAAAAAAGTGATAGATGTGTCGGTACGATATGGCTATGACTCTCCGACCGCGTTTAATCGTGCGTTTAAAAATACGCATGGAATCGCACCTTCGAAAGTATCTGAAGAAGGTGTCAGCATCAAATCCTATCCGCCGATTCATTTCCATATATCAGTGAAGGGAGATAGCGAAATGAATTATCGTATTGTAAGAAGAGAGGCATTTAAAATAGTAGGTATTTCGATGCCGCTGGAAAAGGAATTGGAGAAAAACTTTGAAAAATTACCGCAGATGTGGGGAAAAGCCCATACAGATGGTACGATTCCAAAGTTGTTGCCGTTGATGAATCCGCAGATGCCGGGCATCATGGGTGTCAGTACCTGTAATAATGAAGAAGCGTGGAGATACTATATTGCAGTTGCCACGACGATGGATACGCCGACAGAATTCGAAGAATATGAAATTCCGGCGTTTACTTGGGCAGTATTTTCGGGTGAAGGTGCAGGCACATCAATACAAGAGCTGGAGTGTCGAATCGTAAAGGAATGGTTGCCGACTTCCGGTTACGAATATGCTGACGGGCCGGATGTAGAAGTTTATTTAAATGATGATCCGACAAAGATGAGCTATGAGGTGTGGATTCCGGTTGTAAAGAAAGCGGAGGAGGACATGTAGCAGTGGTATATACATATGAGGATTTTCTGCAATCTGTAGCAGAAGAAGACCGCGCATTTGTGGAACAGATGCATGCGCGTTTTCTGGAATTCGATTGCAAGGCAGATGTGAAAGAGGCAAAGCAGGGATTTGCAGTTTCGTATTATTACCTGAAAGAAAAAAAGAAAATTGTTATCATGAATTACGTGTTTCGCAAAAAGGGTATGCTGGTGAGAATCTATGCCAGACATATTGACCGTTACCAACAGGTGCTGAATTGTTTACCGGAAGCAATGAAAATGGATGTCATAAAAGGCGGCGATTGCAAACGACTGACCGGTGTATCTGCATGCAGTCCGACCTGTACAGCAGGATACGAGTTTGAGATGGATGGAAAGAAATATCAAAAATGCAAAAACAGTGCATTTTTCTGGCTCGTATCATCCGATAGCAAAGACTTTATTTTGCAGATTCTGGAAAATGAATTGCGTGCAGTGAAACTGAAATAAAATAGCGTTGACACACGGAATAAAATATGTTACATTTTACGCATACCGACAGGTTGTCGGTGTGCGTTTGCATTTTATATAAAAAATAAGAACAACAATGCAAAGAAATATTTTTTTGTCCACTGACCGACAAGTTGCCGGTTTGTAAAGAAAGCGAACAAGAAGGAGAGAAAACCAATGAGCGGCAATTTCAAAAAATTTCTATTATTATGGATTGGACAGTGTATCTCGTCAATCGGCGGAGGTCTGACCAGCTTTGGCTTGGGTGTGTATGTATTTGAGCAGACACACAGTGCTGCGAATATGGCACTGGTGACGTTGCTGGCGTTTTTGCCAACCCTGCTGTTGAGTGTTCCGGCGGGGGTATTGGCAGATAAATATGACAGAAGATTGCTGATGATGTTGGGTGACGGGTGCTCCGCAATCGGTATATTGTACATATTGTTGCATGTGTGGAATGGAGCCGCTGGATTGGGGGTCATTTGTTTGGGTGTGCTGGTGAGCGGCGTGTTTGCTTCGCTGCTGGAACCGGCTTACCGGGCGACGATTTCTGATTTGCTGAGTGAAGAGGAATATTCCAAAGCAAGCGGTCTGGTGAGTCTTGCCGGAAGTGCGAGATATCTGATATCGCCATTGCTGGCAGGGGTGTTATTGTCAGTCGGCTCGATTGAATGGCTGCTGTGTATTGATATAGCAACGTTCTTTCTGACCGTTGTAGCGACTGCTGTGGTACGAAACGGCTTGCAGTCAAAACAGGCGGTGAATGATGAATCTGCATTTGAAGCATTAAAGGCGGGATGGGGAGCGATTACGGAGAAAAAAGGAGTATTCATCCTGATTTTGATATCCTCTGTGATGACATGCTTTATGGGCGTACTGCAGATATTGGCAGAGCCGATGGTATTAGATTTTTCAGACAGTACGACACTTGGAATTGCAGAAACGCTCTGTGCGAGTGGGATGCTGGTATCCAGTGTGTTTTTAGGTGTGCGTGGAATAAAAAGTAAATACGTGAAGACATTGAGTATTTCATTATTTTTGGCTGGAATCGCTATGATTGGCTTCGGCTGTCGAGAACAGATTGTTTGGATTTGTATGATGGGATTTTTGTTTTTTGCAGTACTCCCGTTTGCCAATAACTGTCTGGACTATCTGGTTAGAACAAATATAAAAAAGGAATTGCAGGGAAGAGCCTGGGGGCTGATCGGATTTCTGTCGCAAATCGGATACGTGATTGCATATGGATTCGCAGGAATCTGTACAGATGAAATTGCTGCGTATTGGAATATCAGTGTTGGCAGAGGCGCCGGGCTGGTGATTATGATAGCTGGTGTATTGTTGGGTGCTTGCGGATTGCTGTTATACCGTGTACAATATGTAAGAGAGCTGGAAAATTATGCAAAAGTCGGATAAAACGGAGGGAAACGATGATTTGGAATGATATAAAAAAGAACAAGCTGATGTCGTTTACAATTGTGATGTTTATGACGGTCGTAGCCTGTATGTTTGCATTGACCATACAATTATCGGTGTACTTGCTTGGCTCGGTACAAAACTTAATGTCAGCGGCACAAACTCCGGACTTTTTGCAGATGCATGCAGGAGAGCTGCATTTGCAGGAGTTACAGGATTTTGCAGAGCAGCAGAAGGACGTTGAGCACTTTCAGGTGAGCAGGTTTTTGAATTTGTATAATGGCGATGTCTACCTGAACGGACAGTCCCTGATTGATAATACACAGGATAATGGACTGAGTACACAAAACGAAAAATTTGATTTCTTGTTTGATATGAATCAGCAAAAGCCGGTTGTAGCGAAGGGACAGATTTATGTGCCGGTGTGTTATATGCAGCAATATGAATTAAAGACCGGGATGCAGATGCGCATCGGAGCACACACATTTGAAATCGCAGGATTTATCAGAGATGCACAGATGAATTCGATGATGGCATCATCAAAGCGTTTTCTTGTCTGTGAAGAAGACTATGAAGCGATGAAGGCGCTTGGAACAGAAGAATATCTGATTGAATTTTTACTGCGTGAACAGGCTGATACGCAGGCGTTTGCCACGATGTATGCAGATGCAGGTTTGGACGCAAACGGACCGACGATTACGGCACCGCTTATTCGTATGATGAATGCATTGTCGGATGGTGTGATGGTTATGATTTTTTTGGCAGTCAGTGTGGCAATGCTTTTGATTGCAATCTTGTGTATTCGATTCAGTGTGCTGACCAAATTGGAAAAGGATAAACGAGAAATCGCGACCCTGAAGGCGCTTGGTATCAGCCAAAAGGATGTCAATCATCTGTATTTTACAAAGTTTTTATTGTTTGCCCTGATGGGACTGCTTATTGGTCTGGCGGCAGCGTTTTTGCTACAGGGATTGTTTGTAAAAGAAATGCAGGAATTGTATGGAAGCTATCAGGCAAACGGTATGGTAGTCGCCTTGTCTGTGGCAGGCGCAGCTTTCGTACTTGGCGTGATGCTGTGGTCTGTATGGAAGACACTAAAGCGAACGGCGCGTTTGTCTGTTGTGGAAGCGATGAACGGACGCGGTGAAGCATACAAATTATCCGTGCGCAAGCAGTATGTAATGATTGGACTGATTATCGTAGCCTGTGTGAGTATGGCATTGATACCGACGAATATGGCGAGTACCTTCGGTGCACCGGAGTTTGCGACCTACATGGGAATCGGAGATGGTGAAATTCGAATCGATGTGAATCAGACGGATCATATCTTAGAGAAAACAGAGCAGATACGAGAGTTGCTTTCAACGGATACACGCATTGAAGAATATGCTGTATTGCAGACACAGAATTTTAAAAAGCTTTCACCGGAAGGCGAATGGACAAATCTGACGGTCGAGCAGGGGGATCACACGATTTTTCCGGTTCGTTACAGCAGTGGAAACGCACCAAAAGAAGTCGATGAAATAGCACTGTCGTATTTGAATGCTTCCGAAATGGGAATCGATATCGGAGATACGCTTACGCTGTTTGATCATGAAAAAGAGGTGACTTACAGAGTGTGCGGAATCTATTCAGATATCACAAACGGCGGAAAGAGCGCGAAAATTGCACAAAATGACACGCGGAATGCGGATGAAGAACTGATGTGGAGTGTCATCTATGTATCGCCAAAATCCGACGTAGATATGCAAAGCTTGATATCTGAATATCAGATGCTATTGGAAGAAAAGGCATTAGATGCGAGCATCATTGATGTACAATCCTATATACGAGCCACCTATGGTCCGACGATTGTGCAGATTCAGCGAATCGCAAGACTGGTGACAATTGTAGCGGTGTTGGTGATTGTTGTCGTATTATCACTTTTTGTTCGTCTGGTAATAGAAAAAGAACGTTATAAAATATCTTTGCATAAAGCATTGGGATTTACGACGGGTGAGTTGAAGCTGCGTTATTACCGCAATTATCTCATTTGCAGTGTAACGGCGGTTGTACTAGGAATCATACTTGGAAATCTGGTAGGTGAAGCCGGTGCGGGCATGTTTTTACATTCTTTGGGTGCAAATGGATTTGAATTCATTATGAACCCGCTGGATGTTTTTGTGAAAATCCCGTTCATTGTTATGCTTTCAGCCGGAGTCGCCGTCACTGTGGGCTTAGCGGAACTAAAAACGATGAAAGCGTATGAATGTTGTCTGAGAAGGGAAGCGTGAATTTTATGAAACGTATGTTAATCGTAAAAAACTTGTGTAAAGAAGAAATTCTAAAAAATATTGATTTTGAAATAAATGAGGGAGAGATGGTAGCGATTATGGGACCTTCCGGTTCCGGAAAATCGACGCTGTTGTATCAAATATCCGGCATGGATCAGGCGAGTAGTGGGGAGATATGGCTGGACGGAAGAAATATCTGCGGTCTGTCGGAGAAGGAACTGGCAAAGATACGCTTAGAATCGTGTGGATTTGTATTTCAGCAGATGAATATGCTGGAAAATCTAAGCATCCTACAGAACATTGTATTGCCGGCAGACCATCTGGAGAAAGGAAAAAAGAAGCGTCAGGAGCATAGAAAGCGGGCGCTTGAACTGATGAAACGTTTTTCGATAGACGGCTTGGAAGAGCGCAGCATTACGCAGGTGTCGGGCGGACAGCTACAGCGAGCATGCATTTGCAGAAGCCTGATGAATGCGCCGAAGATACTTTTTGCAGACGAGCAGACCGGTGCCTTACATCAGAATGCCAGTAAAGAGGTCATGGACGCTTTTTTGCGGGCAAATGAAAGCGGAACGACGATTTTATTAGTGACACATGATAATAAAGTTGCGAGCCAGTGTGACAGAATCTTGTACCTGCTGGATGGGGAGCTAAAGGGTACGCTGGATTTGGGAAGCTTTGCGCGAACAGATGACAAAGCGCGTGAACAGTATACAAATCAGTGGCTTGAAAAAATGGGCTGGTAATTGGATGATTTGAACAAAAAAGACAGTAACATATAAAAAAAACTTGACATCAGAGGAAAAAAAAGTATTATTATAAGTGCGAAATGGGAACAGCCGTTGTAGTCAGTAAAGCTGTGACTGTATCGTAGTTTGAGACAAAGTGTATGATATCTGAGTCTTGTAAAGCGATTTTTACGGACCACTCCACAGGAGTCGAGGCCATACGGACAGCCGGGTCCACTGCCGATTGGCGGCTTGCCGCCTTATTGATTGAGTTAAAAGCTCAGTTTTATAAGTTGGTTACTTTATAACCGAAATGCGTAGATGCGCAAACTTGTGAAATGGTCAATAAGAGTAGTAAAAGTATTTGTTGCTATATAGACTCTGTGTACCCTATATCTGCTGTCTTTTTTTAGAGCGCTATGTTAGAATGGATGCAATCATTGTGTTGTTGCTTTCCTGTAGTAAATCGAAAAAGAATTATGAGATATGTAACGCAAGTTGTGTAGATACAGCTTGCGTTTTTTTGTGAGGTAAAATATGGATGAGAGAATGAATCAGAACAGAGCACCTATTTATGAAGCGTTGCAGACGTTTCGTCAGATGCGTGTCGTGCCCTTCGATGTGCCGGGACACAAGCATGGACGTGGCAATCCGGAGCTGGCAGCATTTTTAGGAGAACAGTGTGTGAGCATTGATGTCAATAGCATGAAACCGCTGGATAATTTATGCCATCCGATTTCAGTTATACGAGAAGCAGAGCTTCTGGCAGCGGATGCGTTTGGTGCAAAGCATGCTTTTTTGATGGTGGGCGGAACTACAAGTGCGGTGCAGAGCATGGTCTTATCGACCTGCAAGCGTGGAGATAAAATCATTTTACCGCGAAATGTACATCGGAGTGTGATTAATGCACTGGTGTTGTGCGGTGCAATTCCTGTTTATGTAAATCCTGAAGTGGATCATAGACTGGGCATTTCGCTTGGTATGCAGCGGGAACAGGTAGAACGTGCGATTGCTGCTAATCCGGATGCAGTGGCGGTACTTGTAAACAATCCGACCTATTATGGAATTTGCAGTGATTTGCGAGCGATTGTAAAAATGGCACATGATGCCGGTATGTATTGTCTGGCAGACGAGGCGCATGGAACACATTTTTATTTTGGAAAAGATATGCCGGTGTCTGCGATGGCAGCAGGTGCGGATATGGCAGCCGTGTCGATGCACAAAAGCGGCGGTAGTCTGACGCAGTCCAGCTTACTTTTAATTGGCGAAAATATGAATGAAGGCTATGTCCGTCAGATTATAAACCTGACTCAGACGACATCCGGCAGTTACCTTTTGATGTCGAGCCTGGATATCAGCAGACGCAATCTTGCATTGCGCGGCAGAGAAGTCTTTGAAAAGGTCATGGATATGGCGGCTTATGCCAGAGAGGAAATCAATGCGATCGGCGGATATTATGCATTTGGTCGTGAGCTTATAAACGGAAATTCTGTATATGATTTTGACCCTGTAAAGCTCAGTGTACATACGAGAGATATCGGACTTGCCGGTATCGAGGTATATGATATACTCCGCGATGAGTACGACATACAGATTGAGTTCGGTGATATTGGAAACATTTTGGCATATTTATCCATCGGTGACCGGTTTCAGGAGCTGGAGCGTCTGGTAAGTGCGTTAGCAGAGATTCGTCGCAGATATCAGCAGGATAAAAGTGGTTTGCTCAGTCAGGAATATATAGACCCTGAAGTCGTCAGCAGTCCGCAGGAAGCGTTTTATGCGAAAAAGAAAAGTATGCCTTTGCGGGAGAGTGCCGGCTATGTGTGCAGTGAGTTTGTGATGTGTTATCCGCCGGGTATTCCGATTTTGGCACCGGGAGAGCGCATTACGAAGGAGATTTTGGACTATATCGAGTATGCGAGAATCAAAGGCTGTTCACTGACCGGACCGGAAGATCCGGCGATTGAACAAATCAATGTTTTGGCGGAAGGAGACAGCTGAGATGGAGTTATGGTTTAGCGAATATCATGCGCCGGATGTGAAGCACAGCATCCGCGTAAACCGACATTTGTTTTCGAAAAAAAGTGAATATCAGCAAATCGATATCTATGATACTGCAGAGTTTGGAAAAGTGCTTGTGCTCGACGGAAATGTGATGCTGACCGAGCGGGATGAGTTTATTTATGATGAGATGATTACACATGTACCGATGTCTGTACATAAGAATGTGAAAAATATTCTGGTCATTGGTGCCGGTGACGGTGGTGTAGTCAAGGAACTGACACGTTATGAGCGTGTAGAGCGGATTGATTTGGTAGAAATGGATGAGCAGGTGATAGAAGCATGTCGCACCTATCTACCGGAGAATGCATGCAGACTGGATGATGACCGTGTGCATATCTATTTTGACAATGCGCTTCGGTTTATCAGACGCTGTACAGATACCTACGACCTCATCATTGTCGATTCAAATGACCCCTTTGGCCCGTCTGAGGGATATTTTACGCGAGAGTTTTACGGAATCTGCTATAATGCACTGCGCGAGGACGGAATCATGGTCAATCAGCAGGGAAGTCCGTTCTATAAACATGACGCAGAGGCGATGCAGCGCAGTCACAAGCGAATCGTAAATACATTCCCAATCAGTCGTGTGTATCAGGCACATATCCCGACCTATGCGGCGGGTTATTGGCTGTTTGGTTTTGCGAGTAAAAAATATCATCCGATTGACGATTTTGATGCGGAGCAATGGAAAGCGCATCATTTGAGCACAAAATATTATACGACAAAACTGCATGTCGGCGCGTTCTATTTGCCGGCATATCTGGAAAAAATGCTGGAGGAGGTAGAGTAATATGGGAGCAATGGCACGGAATATAGAAACATTTATTGGCTGTGACGCGGATTACGACGAAGCGCAAATGGTATTATTCGGCGCGCCCTTTGATTCCACGACCAGTTTTCGGCCGGGTGCAAGATTTGGCCCGTCAGCGATACGTCATGAGAGCTTTGGCTTAGAGACCTACAGCCCTTATCAGGAGAAAGATTTGAGTGATGTATCCGTATTCGACAGCGGAGATTTAGAACTGTGCTTTGGCTTGGCAGAATCGGCTGTTTCGGATATTGAAAATCGTACTGCGTTTATTTTAAATGATGATAAATTACCGATTTTGATAGGCGGAGAACATTTGGTGACACTCGGAAGTGTGCGTGCAGCAATCAGACATTATCCCAGTATGCATATCATTCATTTTGATGCACATGCGGATTTGCGTGACCATTATCTGGGAGCGAAGCTGAGTCATGCCTGTGTGATGAGACGCTGTCAGGAATTGGTAGGAGATGGGAAAATTCATCAGTTCTGTATTCGAAGCGGAGATCGCAAAGAGTTTGAATTTGCAAAGGAGCATACGGATATGCATTTATTCAGCTTTGAGGGATTGGAAGAGCTCGTTGAGGAGCTGAAAGAATCCTATACGCCGGTTTATTTGTCGATTGATTTGGACTGTCTGGACCCGTCGGTATTTCCGGGAACGGGAACGCCCGAAGCAGGCGGTGTCACATTTATGGAGCTGTTGCGTGCGATACGAAAGGTATGTGAGCTGCAGGTAGTCGGTGCAGATATCAATGAGCTTGCACCGATGCTGGATGCGAGTGGCGTGTCTACGGCGACCGCCTGCAAGGTGTTGCGTGAACTGATATTGGCATTAAATAAAGAATAAAGATGAGGGGATAGAAATGAGCAGAGTATTAGTAATTGGATGTGGCGGAGTTGCCAGTGTGGCAATTCGTAAGTGTTGTCAGGTGAGTGAGGTATTTACAGAACTGTGTATTGCAAGCCGCACAAAAGAAAAATGTGATGCGTTGGCGGAAAGCCTGAAAGGAAAGACAAAAACTCAGATTACAACGGCACAGGTAGATGCAGACAAGGTAGAGGAAGTGATTGCGCTGATAAAATCGTATCAGCCGGATTTGGTAATGAATATCGCACTTCCTTATCAGGATTTAACGATTATGGATGCATGTCTGGCATGCGGTGTGAACTATATGGATACAGCAAATTATGAGCCGGAGGATACAGATGATCCGCAGTGGCGTGAAATTTATGAAAAACGTTGTAAAGAAGCCGGATTTTCAGCATATTTTGACTATAGCTGGCAGTGGGCTTACCGCGAAAAATTCGAAAAGGCAGGTTTGACTGCACTGCTCGGATGCGGTTTTGATCCCGGTGTGACGCAGGCATATTGTGCATATGCGAAAAAGCATGAATTTGATACGATTGACACGATTGATATATTGGATTGTAACGGCGGCGATCACGGATACGCGTTTGCGACAAACTTTAATCCGGAGGTAAATCTGCGTGAAGTGTCTGCACCCGGAAGCTACTGGGAAGACGGACATTGGGTAGAGATACCGGCGATGAGTATCAAGCGCGAATATGAGTTTGATCAGGTGGGACAAAAAGACATGTATCTCCTGCATCACGAAGAAATCGAGTCTTTGGCATTAAATATACCGGAGGTAAAACGTATCCGTTTCTTTATGACATTTGGTCAGAGCTATTTGACACATATGAAATGTCTGGAAAACGTAGGAATGCTTTCGACGACACCGGTACAGTTCGAAGGGCATGAAATTGTTCCGATTAAGTTTTTGAAAGAGCTGCTTCCGGATCCTGCGAGCTTAGGACCGCGTACACACGGAAAGACAAATATCGGATGTATTTTTACAGGTAAAAAAGACGGACAAGAAAAAACATATTACATCTATAATGTATGTGACCATCAGGAGTGCTACAAAGAGGTGGAGAGTCAGGCGATTAGCTATACGACAGGAGTTCCTGCTATGTGCGGAGCACTGATGCTGTTGACCGGAAAGTGGAACAAAGCAGGTGTCTATACAGTGGAAGAATTCGATCCGGACCCGTTTTTGGATGCATTGGATAAATACGGTTTGCCGCGCAGTGAAAATCATGCGCCGAAGCTGGTAGAGTAGCAGAAAAACGGATAAAATGGGAAAAGATGAAAAATGGATGATATCATTATGAGTGAGGAGCAAATGTCGGAAAAGACACCGCATCCGGCATTTGAGCAATTGCAAAAAGAAATAAATTTTAAGGAGCAGTTTTCACAGATTGCTTCACCTGCTTATATCATTGATGCGTGTCAGCTTCGCAAAAACGGAGAAATCCTTGCTTCTGTTATTGCGCATACGGGCTGCAAGATTTTGCTTGCACAGAAAGCATTTTCAAATTATGATTTTTATGAGCAGGTTTCAGCATATGTTTCGGGCACAGAGGCAAGCGGATTATATGAGGCGCGCTTGGGAGCCGAAGAGATGCCGGGAAAAGAGGTACATGTTTTTTCGGCAGCTTATCGGGAAGATGAATTTGAAGAACTGCTTACATATGCAGATCATATCGTATTTAATTCTCCGGCACAGTTGAAAAAATATGGTAAACGAGCAAAAGAACACAACAAAAGTATCGGAATTCGGATAAATCCGGAGTGTTCGACGCAGTCCGGCCATGAAATCTATGACCCTTGTGCACCGGGAAGCCGTCTGGGTGTTACGCGTCAGGTATGGGATCAAGAGATGACAGAAGAATGGGTGGAGTTGCTGGATGGATTGCATTTTCATACGCTGTGTGAACAGGATGCGGATGCACTGGAAGTGACACTGGAGGCAGTGGAAGATAAATTCTCAGATGTATTGCCTCGGATGAAATGGTTGAATATGGGTGGCGGACATCATATTACACGTACAGATTATGATATCGCACGTTTAGAGCGTCTGATTTGTGAGATACAGAGTCGTTGGAAGGTAGAGGTGTATTTGGAGCCGGGCGAAGCAGTGGCTTTGAATGCGGGATATCTGGTGAGTCGCGTGCTGGATGTCGTGACGAATGGTGAGACAAAGATAGCGATTCTTGATGTGAGCGCAGCCTGTCATATGCCGGATGTCATTGAGATGCCTTATATGCCGCCGGTTTATGCGGCAGAGGAAGCCGGAAAACAGCGTTATACTTACCGATTGGCAGGACCGAGCTGCTTGTCGGGGGATGTGATAGGGGACTATAGCTTTGAGGAACCGCTGCATGCAGGGGATGTGCTGATATTCGGAGATATGGCGATTTATTCGACCTGCAAAAATAATACATTTAATGGGATGGCATTGCCCAATATATACCGGAAATGTATAAATGGGGAATTAGAAAAATTGACGGACTTTACTTACGCAGATTTTAAAATGCGTCTTGGAAAGGAAAAACAGTAAGGATAGGAGAAATCGTTATGACAAAAGAAAAACAGCAGGCAGCAGCATCGATGGATAACATCTATACCTTAGATGGAAAAGTGCCGCTGATGAAATCAATTCCGTTTGGTTTGCAGCATGTATTGGCAATGTTCGTTGCCAATATTGCACCGATTATGATTGTGACAGGTGCGAGCGGATTGAGCACACAGGAGACAGCCAGACTGATTCAGACCGCTATGATTATCGCAGGAATCGGTACACTGGTTCAGTTGTTTGCGATTTGGAAAATCGGAGCAAGGCTTCCGATTGTAATGGGAATTAGTTTTACATTTGTATCTGTGTTTTGCTATGTCGGACCGCTGTGGGGGTATGAAGCAATCATCGGAGCAGTGATGATTGGCGGTTTGGTAGAAGGAGTGCTCGGATTTTTTGCTAAATATTGGCGAAAATTGATTTCGCCGATTGTGGCAGCATGCGTGGTGACCGCGATTGGTTTTAGCTTGCTGAGTGTCGGTGCAAATTCATTTGCAGGCGGTGTCGGTGCTGCAGATTTTGGAAGTGCACAAAACTGGATTTTAGGAACCATCACATTAGTTTCATGTATCATATTTAATATATTTGCAAAAGGACATCTAAAACAGTTGTCGGTACTGTTTGGTCTGGTGGTAGGTTATATCGTGGCACTGTGTATGGGAAAAGTCGATTTGACAGCATTACAGGGAATCGATTTCGTTTCACTTCCGCAGATTATGCCGTACAAGCCGGTATTTCATCCGAGTGCGATTATATCAGTAATTATGATTTTCTTAGTGTCAGCGACAGAAACCATCGGAGATACATCAGCAATGACAAATACTGTTTTGGGACGCGATGCGAGTGATCAGGAAATATCAGGAAGTCTGGCATGTGACGGATTGGTGAGCTCTTTGTCGGCTTGCTTTGGATGTATGCCGATTACTTCCTTCAGTCAGAATGTAGGCTTACTTGCGATGACAAAGGTTATCAATCGCTTTACGATAGCGACCGGTGCAGGAATTTTGATTCTCGCAGGTATTTTTCCGGCGATTGGAGCCGTTCTTGCGACCTTGCCGGAAGCAGTGCTGGGCGGATGTACGCTGATGATGTTCGGAAATATTGTGGTTTCCGGCTTGCAGATGATTACAAATTGCGGTTATACGCGGCGAAATATTACGATTGCAGCGCTGTCTTTGAGTATCGGACTCGGATTTACACAAGTACCGGATATGTTTGAAGTTTTCCCGGATTTAGTGCGCACAATTTTTGCAGAAAACTGCGTAGCAGTCGTATTTTTAGTAGCGATTATTTTGAATTTGGTAATGCCCGGGGCAAAAGAACAAAAAGAAGCAGCCTGACAAGAATACCTCATTCGACAAAAGAAAATATTTCTTGCCGACAGAAAGTGACAGATTGTTTGCATTTGACCTCTTATAATAACGTATAGTTCGTTAAGGAGGGACAGAAATGGACAAATTTAATGTAGCAATTGCAGACGATAATGAGAAAATGTTGAGATTACTTGGAGATATAGTGGCGAGAGATGCCGAATTAGAAGTCGTAGGAACAGCGAAGGATGGAATCGAGGCATATGAGCTGATTAAAAATAAGCAGCCGGATGTAATGCTGCTTGATATTGTCATGCCAAAGCTGGACGGACTAAGTGTATTAGACAAAATGAGCAAGGATCACAGCCTGAAAAAGAAGCCGGCAGTGATTATTATCAGTGCAGTCGGACAGGAAAGTATTACGGAAGATGCGTTCCATAAAGGGGCGGACTTCTTTATCATGAAGCCGTTTGAAAATGATGTGGTGATTCGACATATCAAACGACTGCGCGATAACAGAAACCGCAGAAATGTCGATGTGCGAGGTTCCTATGCACATGAGAAGGTGTTGGAAAAGACAACACATGATTTAGAAGCAGATGTGACAGATATTATACACGAAATCGGTGTACCCGCACATATAAAAGGCTACCAGTATTTACGGGAAGCGATTATGATGGCAGTGGAAGATATCGAGATGCTTGGTTCGATTACAAAGATTTTATATCCGACGATTGCGAAAAAGTTTCAGACGACATCCAGCCGCGTGGAGCGAGCGATTCGTCATGCGATAGAAGTCGCGTGGAACCGGGGAAAAATGGACACGATAGATGCACTGTTTGGTTATACGATTAATAACGGAAAAGGAAAACCGACAAATTCAGAGTTTATTGCCTTGATTGCGGATAAAATCCGACTGGAATACAAGCACTGAAAGGTGTATACTGTTGTTATATTTGAAACAAGATGTGGCGCAAGTGAGGAAAGCGTTGCGAAAGAATGAGACACAGGAGATACACACATATGAAAAAAATATTATTTGTGACTTCAGAGGCTATGCCGTTTATCAAAACAGGTGGGTTAGCAGATGTAACCGGATCATTGGTCAAATATATCGACAGACAAAACTATGATGTGCGTGTGATTTTGCCGAAATATGCGTGTATGGATGAGATGTGGAAAAAGAAACTGCATTTTCATTCGCATTTTTATGTAGCATTGGGATGGAGAAATCAATATGTAGGAGTTTTGGAGACCGAAGAAGCAGGTATTCATTATTATTTTATAGATAACGAATATTATTTTGCAGGTCCGCAGCCGTACAATCAGCTACATGAAGATATAGAAAAGTTTGCATATTTTTCAAAGGCTGCGCTGGCGGCAATTGATGTGATAGACTTTGTGCCGGATGTGATCCATTGCCATGACTGGCAGACCTCGTTAGTTCCGGTTTTCTTAAAGGCATTTGCACAGGATTATCCGCGACTTGGCAAGGCAAAGACGATTATGACGATTCATAATCTGCGTTTTCAGGGCAGATATATGATCGATGTCGTAAAAAATCTGACCGGACTTTCAGATGAATATTTTACGCCGGACCGTTTGGAGTCTTATGGTGAGGCGAACTTTTTGAAGGGCGGTATCGCCTATGCAGATGCAGTGACGACCGTCAGTCCGACATATGCGCTGGAGATTATGACCAGAGAGGGCGGAGAAAGCTTGGATGGTCTGCTGTATGCGAGAAAAAATAATGTTTATGGAATTATCAATGGAATCGACAGGGAACTGTATGAACCGGAGCATGATATCTATTTAACACACAATTTTAGTATGACAGACATGGAGACCGGAAAGGCAAAGAACAAGCTGGCGCTGCAGCAGGAGTTGCAGTTGCCGGAAGACACAGATGTCATGATGCTTGCAATGGTTTCGCGTCTGACCGATCAAAAGGGCATGGATTTGATTGCATACATCATGGATGAATTGCTTGCCCATGCCCGTATCCAGTTGGTAGTGCTTGGAACCGGTCAGGACCAGTATGTACAGATGTTACATTATTTTGCAGATAAATACCCGGACAAGCTTTCTGCGAATATTTGCTATTCAGAGCAACTGGCGCATCGGATTTATGCATCTGCGGATGCATTGCTCATGCCGTCACTGTTTGAGCCGTGCGGTTTAAGTCAGCTCATGGGATATTGTTACGGAACATTGCCAATCGTGAGAGAGACCGGCGGTTTAAAAGATACAGTACAGCCATACAATGAATATGAAAACACAGGCACCGGTTTTTCTTTTGCGAACTTTAATGCGCATGAGATGCTGCATACGATTCAGTATGCACTGAAAGTATATTATGAGAAGCGGGAGCAGTGGAACGAGATGGCGCGACGTGACATGCGTCTGGACAATTCGTGGAAAAAATCTGCGTGTGAATATGAACGGCTGTACGATAAATTATTACAGGGATAGTGTGTGTGAAGCACGTGAATAATAGTAAACACAGTCTGATAATTGTTGTGTCAACGGTAGTTGATTGTCGTTGACCGTTTGGACGACATGACGCAGCTCGTCATCGGAATCACGAGCGGTAGTAGGAAGCAGGAGTACTTCGTGAATGCTACTGGGGAGAATATAGAGATCACTGGCGAGTTCGTCTGCAAATTCTGCAAGCAGATTCGGATAGAGCATGCAGGAGGCACCGTAGGTCTGAGTTTCATTTGTCAGCACATAAAGAGAAGGGGCTCCTTCTTCAAGAGGGAGCATAAACTCCGCAGAAAGAGAATGATTTTTATTGAGCAAATCTTGGATTACATCCATAATTGGCTGAATGTATGCAGGAAGCAGGCGTGGCGTATTGTCAAATGCCTGCTTTTTGACGTCATCAAATGATTTGTTCCACAGTTCAAGATGCTCCGTGCGGATCAGGATGCTGGCAGTTTCTGCATTTTCCATACGGAATACACAACTAAATACGATGGCGAGATCCAGATAACGGATATGAGGAATGTGTGAGAGACGGGATTTGTTTTTTTCATAATTCAGAAGCTGGAAGGTCAGATTGTTTTTTGCCTGCTCATAATCAGTAAATATTTCCGGATTGATGGAATGATTGAGTCGAGCTTCTAAAAAAACATCATAGATGATGTGACAAAGTTCATCGATAGACATGCCATCGGAATAGAGCTGATAATAATCTTCTAAATAGATGGTAGGTGAAATGTTAATGTTGGGTTCATGAATGATGAGTGCATCCATGTGTACACCGTTATTTTTTTCGATGGATTGAATGTTGATTTGTGTTCCTTCTGAAAATAGCGGAAGGAGCTGTGCGCATAATGTGTTTGTAAAATGATTAAATTCCATGTAGTACCTCCTAAAAATATGATCTGGCAAAAGGAGGACGGTATATGATAAAAACTAAAATGGGATGTATTCGATTACTTGTGAATACTATGGATAATCAGAAAACAAAAAACTAAAATCAGATACTATTTTAGAAATAAAAAAAGAACGTGAACATACTGTAGCACAAAGTTTCAAAAAAAGCAATTGACAGATTCGTAAAGAACAAAGAATCTGTCAATGAAAAATCGTTATAAAAGTTATAAGAAAGAATTATTGATTGCTCAAAGGGTCAATGACACGCAAATGACAGCGACTGGCATCTGTGCGGTATAAATTCATAAGCTGCTCAAACAACTGATGAACCTTGCTGGATACATATGCGTCTGCCTCGACTGCGTAGGGTGCGAGCTTGGTGACATCAAAAAATCGCATACCCATCGGAGGAAGAAAAATCAGACAGGTCATACGTGTCTGATCAGCGTGAGTCATGACATGCTCGTATGAAATCATACAGAAATCACGGTCTTTCCAAGTACAGGCATATTCCACAAAACATTCATCGACCAGCCATTCTTTGCCGTCTTTTGTGATGGTCTCTTTGAGGGAAGCGTCCAAATCATCTGTCGTTTCAATCTGCATGCTCCAGTTTAAAAGACCACGTTTCGTGTCCTTCATCATTTCGTCCAGAGAATTTGCCAATTGCTTTGCATTCATCCTAGTTTCCTCCGCTAAAAAAATTAACTATTCCAAATCGAAATCTGGAATAGTTATGAAAAAAGCTGGAAATCGGACTTGAACCGACGACCTACTGATTACGAATCAGTTGCGCTACCGACTGCGCCATTCCAGCTTGTAAGACATGCGAAATGCACATCACTTTTAGCATTATAACGTTAGTTTTGAATTTTTGCAACAGATTTTTTGCGAAAATGTTGTGTTTATATAAAATAATTGTTATAATCAACGGGAATAGTCAGGAAAGGATAAGAAATAAAGGGTTGAATTATGAGTGGAAATAAACAGAAAAAGAAGCAGACAGTGACTGCGAACAAACCGCAGACTGCGGAAGCAGTGGTGACTGAGTCGGTAGAAACACCGGTTCAAGAGCCGGATGTGAAAGCTGTGGAAGATGCAGATATTCCTGAGATTGAAGAAATACAGGAATTTGTAGTGGCATCGGATGCCGTGCGTTCAGAGCGAAAAAAGGCAGAGCGCGCGAGTGTCAGCGCAGTGACGACATGGAGCCCCGGACAAAAGTCAGCGGCTGTATTAGTTGCATTTGTAGTGCTGGCATTGGTATATGTCTGGATCGGAATTAAGATATGTACATTAAATCCGGTGGTAGTGTGTGTGATTTTGCTGATACAGGTCGCAATCGGAGTGTTGCTCGATCAGAATCCGGTTTGGTTGCATGCATGTATCGTAGCAGCGGATATTGTAGCAGGTATGTTTGTAGGACAGACCTGGCTGATGGTAGCGGCTGCAGTGGTATATGTCGCAGCGATTGTGTCATTGGAGGCGTTGCAGCGAATCGGAATGATTCGAAAGTCGTGATTTAGAACTATCGGACAAACGAGAGTAAACGGAAGGTCAATACATAGGAGGGGCGTATGGCAGATAATTATAAGGGATTGGCAATCGGAATCTTTGAAATGGACAATTTATGTGCAGCATATGTTGCATTGGACGCGGCAGCAAAGGCGGCAGATGTTCGTATACAGAGCGTAGAGCGAAATCGTTTAAAAAGTGGTGCATGTGTAAAGATGCGCGGACGTATATCAGATGTAAAGGCAGCGATGGAAGCAGCGATTTCGGCAGGTGAGAAGCATGGTACGGTTGTATCACATCATGTGATTGCTGCACCGGCAGATGACACAGAACTGGCAATGTCGATGACGATATACAAATAGCAGGAAGCGAGGATGATAGATATGACCTATGGAGCATTTGGATTGGTAGAAGTATTAGGAAGCGCGAATGCAGTATTAGTTGTGGATCAGATGTTGAAGACAGCGGATGTCGAATTTCGTACATGGGATACAAAATGCGGTGGACATGCGACTGTATTTTTGAGCGGTGATGTGGCTGCAGTGACGGCTGCCGTTCAGCGTGTGACAGAAATGCCGTTATGTGAGGTGATTGCGTCAGCGGTGATTTCGAATCCGTCTCAGGAGACGGTTCGTCTGGTAGAAGAAAGTGCGAAACGGTGCGGATTTGTTCCGACCAAACAGAACGAACAAAAGGCATAATGTTGAAAAATCCTGACTCATTGATGGGTCAGGATTTTTTTGTCAGTGTTTTAAAACATAAGCTTCCAAACGTCCGAGTAAAAAATATAAAAGAATGGCAATCAGACATAAAATAAGGATAGATAAAATGACCCAATCCAGTTTGAACACCTGACTGCCATAAATAATCATATATCCGAGTCCGCGTTTGGAACCGATAAATTCACCGATGATGACACCGACCAGACACAGACCGATATTGACTTTCATGATGGAAAACAAGTTCATGAGATTGCCGGGTAAAACGACTTTGAACAGAACATGTGCGGTGTTTCCGTGCAGTGCGCGGACTAGCTTGATTTTATCCGGTGAGGTTTCGATAAAGCCAGTATACAGATTTAGGATAGAACCAAAAATGGCGACGGACATACCTGTCAGAATAATGGTCTTATAATTTGCACCGAGCCACACGATGAGAAGTGGTGCGAGTGCTGACTTTGGAAGACTGTTCAGTACGACCAGATAGGGTTCTAAAATACTGGAAAGCGATTTGTTTAACCACAACAAAATAGTGATAAGCAACGTACAGACGACTACGAGTAAAAAGCTGATTAATGTTTCAAAAAGCGTAACGGAAATATGCTGCATGAGCTCTCCGGTGGTAAACAGGTGATAGAAACAGGCAAACAGTTTGGTGGGACTGCTGAAAATGAAAGAATCAAGCCAACCAAAACGTGTGCTGATTTCCCAGAGCATTAAAAACGAAACCAGAATGACGATGCGCAGGAAGCGTATGAGAATTCGCAAGTTTTTTTGCTTGCGGACATATGCTTCTTGTACAGAACGTGTATTAGTGTGCAAGCTGATTCATCTCCTTCCATAGTTCACTAAAATAATATTTGAAGGTATCCGTTTCACGGCGGGCGATAGAGCTGAGTGCCGGATCAAAATCTAACGTTATGGTGCGAACAACACGGCTGGGACGCGAGGACAGAATGAGAATGCGATCACCCATACTGATGGCTTCGGACAGGTCGTGTGTGACGAGAATCGCAGATTTTTCTTCCTGTCGGATAATACTGCCGATGTCATCTGCTACGCGAAGTCTGGTCTGATAGTCCAGCGCGGAAAATGGTTCATCAAGCAATAAAAGGTGCGGTTTTGTCACTAAGGTTCGAATCAGAGCGGCTCGTTGGCGCATGCCGCCGGATAATTCCATCGGGTGTTTTTTGCGAAAGTCATATAAACCGTATTTTTTTAATAATTCTGTTGCATAAGCGCGAGTTTCCGGTGTCAGCGTGTGTTGGATTTCCAAGCCGAGGAGAATATTTTTTTCGATTGTTCGCCAATCAAACAAATGATCTTTTTGAAGCATATAGCCGATGGATTCCGTATCGCCGGTAATGAGACCGGATTCCGGTCGGAGAAGTCCAAAGCAAAGGTCTAATAAGGTGGATTTTCCACAACCGCTGGGTCCGACAATGACCAGAAATTCTTTTTCATTTACGTGAAAGCTGACATCTTCAAGAGCAGGAACTTCGCCATTCATGGAATGATAGGAATAGCGTACCTGCTGAAATTCCAATATCTTTCCCATACAGATACTCCGAAATATGTTCTTACTATATATCTAGTTTATGTGTAAGCAAACAATTGGTGTTATTTTATTTCCTATGAAAGAAAGCACTTCGTGCACAGATACGCAGTTAACGCGTGTGGAACAAAATAAGAGAACCAGGCGTATGCTATGTATTGAAATTTAGGGAAAAATCGGATAGAATAGAGCGAAGTAAAGGAGAATCGCGGTGAATAAACAAAATTATCAAAGAATATTGGAGCAGACATTACAGCAACTGGATGCATCCGGGCAGGAGCGTATGAGTGCTCCGACATTGCTATTGCATAGCTGTTGTGCACCGTGCAGCAGTTACGTGCTGGAGTATTTGTCAAATTATTTTCAGATTACCGTCTTTTATTATAATCCCAATATTTATCCGGAAGAGGAATATCGGATGCGCGTGCGGGAGCAACAGGAATTTATCCGTCGTTTTCCGGCAAAATATCCGATTTCATTTATAGAGGGAGCTTATGATACTGAACGGTTTTATGCAATTGCAAAAGGTATGGAACAGCTACCGGAAGGCGGCGAGCGATGCTTTCGCTGCTATGAACTGCGACTTCGGGAGGCAGGGCTGCTTGCGAAATCGAAAAACTTTGATTACTTTACGACAACATTGAGTATCAGTCCGCTGAAAAATGCACAAAAGCTGAATGAAATAGGAATGAGCCTGAGTGCTGAGCTGGGTGTGAAATATTTGCAGTCGGATTTTAAAAAGAAAAATGGCTACAAGCGCTCTACCGAGCTGTCCAAAGAGTATGGAATGTATCGGCAGGATTATTGCGGATGTGTTTATTCGCATCAGGAACGGCTTGCGTTGCAGAACGCAAAGCAGGAAGCAGCGACAGAGTAAAGAAGTTTATGGTAACGATAAAGGTATGGAATCGTTACAATTTGATTTAAAATAAACATAGTGGAAAGAAAAGGAGAGAAAAAATGGCACAGTTATGGGGTGGAAGATTCACCAAAGAAACAGACAAATTAGTGTACAACTTTAACGCATCAATCGGATTTGACCAGAAGTTTTACAAACAGGATATCGAAGGAAGCATTGCGCATGTGACGATGCTTGGAAAACAGGGGATTTTGACGGAAGAAGAGGCAAACCAGATTATTGACTGCCTGTGCAAAATCTGTGCAGATGTGGAAAATGGTGAGCTGGAGATTCGCGATACCTATGAGGATATACACAGCTTTGTAGAAGCAACTTTGATTGACCGTCTGGGCGATGTGGGTAAAAAGCTACATACCGGACGCAGCCGTAACGATCAGGTGGCATTGGACATGCGTTTGTATACACGCCTTCAGGTATTAGAGACAGATGAATTGTTAAAAGAGCTGTTAGAGACAATTCTGCACATCATGGAAGAACACGTAGATACGATAATGCCCGGATTTACACATTTGCAGAAGGCACAGCCGATTACGTTGGCGCATCACATGGGCGCATATTTTGAGATGTTCAAGCGCGATCGTCAGAGAATGCATGATATCTATGAACGTATGAATTATTGTCCGCTCGGTTCCGGTGCATTGGCAGGTACGACATATCCGTTGGATCGTGAGATGACGGCACAGTTGCTTGGCTTTTACGGTCCTACTTTAAACAGTATGGATGGTGTGTCTGACCGCGATTATCTGATTGAATTTTTGTCTGCGGCATCTACGATTATGATGCATTTGTCACGTTTTAGTGAGGAAGTGATTATTTGGAATTCCAATGAATACCAATTTGTAGAAATCGATGATGCGTATAGCACCGGAAGCTCTATCATGCCGCAAAAGAAAAACCCGGATATTGCAGAGCTTGTGAGAGGAAAGACCGGACGTGTTTATGGAGCGTTGATGAGTCTGCTTACGACGATGAAGGGCATTCCGCTTGCCTATAATAAAGATATGCAGGAAGACAAAGAGCTTTCTTTTGATGCAATGGATACGGTGAAGGGATGTATTTCACTCTTTAACGGTATGCTGGCGACGATGAAATTTAACAAAGAGCGTATGTATGCATCAGCAAACGGCGGCTTTACGAATGCAACGGATGCGGCGGACTATCTTGTAAATCACGGAGTTCCGTTCCGCGATGCACACGGAATTATCGGAAGACTGGTATTGTATTGTATCGAACAAAACAAAGCAATCGATGAATTGAGCCTTGCGGAATTAAAGGCGATTAGTCCGGTGTTTGAAGAGGATTTATTTGAGGCAGTATCGATGGAAACATGTGTCAGCAAGCGTCTGACAATCGGTGCACCGGGACAGGATGCGATGAAGCAGGTGATTGAATATGCGCGTGCATATTTGTCAGAGGAATAAGTAGGCTCAAGAAAGCTTATAGGAAATTTCTATAAAAAAAGTGTTGCTTTTTTGTGCAACTTGTATTAGTATATACGAGAACGACAGATGTCTGCGATAGACGGACACAAAAAGAAGAGAAGTAAATCATAAAAAAGAACACAAAAGGAGAGCAAAAGTTATGAGCGAAAAGTTAAAGGTTGGTATTTTAGGTGGAACCGGAATGGTAGGTCAGCGTTTCATCTCTATTTTAGAGAATCATCCCTGGTTTGAGGTGACGACAATTGCAGCAAGCCCTCGTAGTGCCGGACAGACCTATGAGCAGGCAGTGGGTGATCGTTGGAAAATGACGACACCGATGCCGGAGGCTGTGAAAAATATTGTTGTTAAGAATGTAAATGAAGTAGAGGCAGTTGCCGCAGAAGTAGATTTTGTATTCAGTGCGGTAGATATGACAAAGGATGAGATCAAGGCAATTGAAGAAGCTTATGCAAAGACAGAGACTCCGGTTGTATCAAACAACAGTGCACATCGTTGGACACCGGACGTTCCGATGGTAGTGCCGGAGATTAATGCACATCATTTTGAAGTCATTGAATCACAGAAAAAGAGACTTGGCACAACACGTGGATTTATTGCTGTAAAGCCGAACTGTTCGATTCAGAGCTATACACCTGTATTGACTGCATGGAAAGAGTTTGAGCCGTATGAAGTAGTGGCTACGACCTATCAGGCGATTTCCGGTGCCGGAAAGACCTTTAAGGATTGGCCGGAAATGGAAGGAAACATTATCCCGTTCATTGGTGGTGAGGAAGAAAAGAGTGAGAAAGAGCCTTTACGTGTATGGGGCGAGGTAAAAGACGGAGAAATCGTTCCGGCTACATCTCCCGTGATTACCTGTCAGTGTGTACGTGTTCCGGTATTAAACGGACATACTGCAGCAGTATTTGTGAAGTTTAAGAAGAAAGCAACAAAAGAACAGTTGATTCAGAAGCTGAAAGAGTTCTCAGGAGTTCCGCAGGAACTTGGTCTTCCGAATGCACCGAAGCAGTTCATCCAGTACTTGGAAGAGGATAATCGTCCGCAGGTGAGCATGGATGTAGACTACGAGAACGGTATGGGCGTCAGCGTTGGTCGTCTGAGAGAAGACAGCGTATATGATTGGAAATTTATCGGATTGTCTCACAATACCTTGCGTGGAGCAGCCGGTGGAGCAGTGCTTTGTGCAGAGACTTTGAAGGCACAGGGATACATTACAAAAAAATAGTTGTAAAAAACAAGGATTGTACAAAAGTTAAATGTTGTTTATAATAAATGGGAGGTCGTTTGCGACCTCCCATTTATATAAAGAACGAGAAAAGGAGCCTGACTATGATTATTCGAACCGCGTTGATGCGTAGCCTGAGCGAAAATTACGAATCACAAGGAAATCATATCATTCTATTATATGGTAGAAATGGGTGCGAAAAAGAAGCGCTGCTGCGCGTATATCTGAAAGATAAGAAACGGTTTTATTATCGTGCAAGGCAGGCGTCGCAGGAAGAACAGTATCGACAGATGGCAGCGGAATTTAGCGTATCGTCAGATGTGAAGCTGCAAAAGGGGACCTATGCGGAATTGTTTTCGCGCGTGAAAGCGGAGATGCGAGCAAGCTGGTTGTAGTCATCGACGAGTTTCAGTATATTGAGAAAAAAGACCCTGCATTTATGGAAGCGATTTTGAAATTGCGTGACAAGAAGCTTTATCCCGGACCGGTACAGATTATTTTAGCGAGCAGTGATGTCGCGTGGGTAGAGCAGGAATTCGACTTGTGCATGGGCGAGTCGGGGAAAAAGATAAAGCAGCGAATCAAGCTGGAGGATTTGACCTTTTTAGATTTGGTGCGTGCATATCCGCAGCTTTCCATCGCACAGGTGGTACAAATCTATGGTGTGATCGGGGGAATTTCTGCCTATGTGAGCCGCTGGAACCCAAAGGCAGATTTTAAGACAAATATTTGCAGAAACGTGTTGTCGATGCATGGATATCTGCACAATGAAGCGGAGCAGTATATATCTTTTCGACTGCGCGAATTGTCTGTGTATGAGACGATTCTGGCAGCGATTGCAAGCGGGCACCGGAAATTGAATGATTTGTATCATTTGACCGGATTTTCACGTGCAAAGATTTCGGTTTATTTGAAAAATCTGATGGAGATTGATGTCATTGAGAAAGTGGATTCATTTGAGACCGGCGGTGTCAGAAACACACAAAAAGGTTTGTATCAGATTCGCGATCACTATGTGAATTTTTGGTTTCATTTTATATATCCGCATCTTTCAGATTTGTATATGCTTCCGACGGAGGAATTCTATGACCGCTACATTGCACCTGATATAGAAGAATATATGAATCGCTATTTTGTCGAGGTGTGTGTGGAATATATGGAACTGATGAACAAAGGAAAGAAATTGCCGCTTGTCCTGACCAAAATAGGTACATGGATTGGAAAACAGGGAACAGTGGATATTGTGGCACAGGATGCCGTGCGAAATACACTGGTAGGTATTTGTAACTGGTCCAAGCCGATGATGGCGGCGGCTGATCTTGCAGAACTGGCAAAAACACTCAAAAAAGCAAAACTGGCACCAAAACATATTTTTCTGTTTAGTGCGACTGAGTTTGCGCCGGAGCTGTTAGCGTTGGCAGAACAGGATACACGTTTTATTCCAATCGATATGAAGCAATTATAAGAGAACCTTGAAAGTATAGGATAAGTAAGATGGGCAAATCGTTATATATCGCGGAAAAGCCGAGTGTTGCGCAGGAGTTTGCAAAGGCACTGGGGCTAAACATGAAACGTCATGACGGCTATCAGGAATCGGAAGAGGCGGTCGTGACTTGGTGTGTCGGTCATCTGGTGACGATGAGTTATCCAGAGGCGTATGACGAGAAATATAAAAAATGGTCACTTTCGACATTGCCGTTTATTCCGCAGGAATTTAAATATGAAGTAATCGGTTCGGCTGCAAAACAATACCGGATTGTGGCAGGACTGCTAAATCGAACAGACATCGACTGTATTTATGTCTGTACGGACTCCGGGCGAGAAGGAGAATACATTTATCGTCTGGTAGAACAGATGGCAGGTGTAAAAAATAAAAAACGCCGCCGCGTATGGATTGACTCGCAGACAGAAGAAGAAATTTTGCGGGGAATTCGCGAGGCGAAGGATTTGACAGAGTATGACAATCTTTCGGCAAGTGCATATTTGCGGGCGAAAGAAGATTACCTGATGGGTATCAATTTTTCGCGTCTGCTCACATTGCGTTATGGAAATGCGGTGGCAAATTATCTGAATGAGCGCTATGCGGTGATTTCTGTCGGACGCGTGATGACATGTGTACTCGGCATGGTCGTTCGTAGAGAACGCGAAATTCGTACCTTCGACAAGACGCCGTTTTATCGTGTGCTGGCAAATTTGTCACTGGAGGGTGCGAAAATAGACGGTGAATGGAAAGCGGTAGAGGGTTCTGCATATTACCAGTCTCCGCTTCTATATAAAGAGAACGGTTTTCGAAAGAATGAAGATGCGCAGGCACTCATACAAACCTGTGAACAGATACAGCCGCAACAGGCAATGGTGCATGCAGTAGAGAAGAAAAAGGAAACAAAAAATGCGCCGCTGTTGTTTAATCTGGCAGAATTACAAAATACCTGTTCAAAGTTTTTCAAAATCAGTCCGGATCAGACCTTACAGGTTATACAGGAATTATATGAAAAAAAACTGGTGACCTATCCGCGAACAGATGCGCGTGTGTTGTCAACGGCGGTCGCAAAAGAAATACATAAAAATATTTCGGGTCTAAAGAATATTCCGGGTGTGCGTGCTTATGCAGAAGAGATTTTGGCAAACGGAAGCTATAAAAATATCGCAAAAACACGTTATACCAACGATAAACAAATCACAGATCACTATGCGGTCATACCGACCGGACAGGGAATGGGGGCGCTAAAGTCCTTGAGCGAGTTGTCGATGAAGGTCTATGAAGTGATCGTTCGTCGCTTTTTGGCGATTTTTTATCCGCCGGCGGTATATCAAAAGGTGGGACTTACGACCACCATCGGTCAGGAAAAGTTTTTTGCAAATTTTAAAGTATTAAAAGACCCCGGCTACCTAAAGGTCATGGAGTATTCTTTTTTCAAGGGTAAAAAGAAAGATGTATCAAAAGATGACGCGCAGACAGCTACAGAAAAGAATGCATCTGTAAATGAAGAAACAGGCGACAATGAGGAAGCGGAAGTGTCGGATGCACATTTGCTGGAATTAGTGGCAGGCTTGAAAAAGGGTGTGACGTTGCCGGTAGACGGCTATGAGATAAAGGAAGGAGAAACATCTCCGCCAAAGCGTTATACATCCGGCTCTATGGTACTGGCGATGGAAAATGCCGGACAGCTCATCGAGGATGA
>JAGAOE010000160.1 GCA_017623885.1 Eubacterium sp.
GCTAATTCTCCATCACTGATTTCTTCAAGACCTGCGATCATACGAAGTGTAGTTGTTTTACCACATCCTGATGGTCCTACGAAGATGATAAACTCTTTGTCTTCTACTTCAAGGTTGAAATCTTTAACAGCTTCAAAGCCGTTAGGGTATCTTTTGCAAATGTTCTTACATGATAAACTTGACATTGGTATTGTCCTCCTAAAAATTTTTTTATAATTTGTTTACGTGTTTTTTAACTGTACTTACTATACAAAATTTTTTCAGGAAATGCTATGCACGGATTACCTAAAGATTTCAATTTTTTTCCGTCGGATTGACGAACTCTTTTGTCCGCTTCGTCGAAATGACGAAATCCGGTTGTACCTTCGTCATTTTGACGGAAGCACAGCCGGATCTCTTTTCCTTCATGAATCCTCTGTTTAATAGATCTCCAAATAAGATTTGTTCGTTGTCTTATATTTGATTCCGGTCACTACATAACCGAATGCGCTCTTGGTATTTTTCTTGATTCGAATAACACTCTCGCCCGCTTTTGTGACTTTTCCGGTCTCTCCATCCTTCATGCTGTTTGTCACATACACATCATACACGCCGCTCTTTACTTTTTTCTTTTTTGTAATTTTGCATGTCGGTGTTGACATTCCCCAGTCACCTGCGTTTGACATGATCTGGTCTTCAAAATAATAGAAATAGCCGCCCGTCGTCACATCCTTGTAACCGTTCTTGCCAAAATACTTGTAGCACGCCTTGTTGATTTCTTTTGCTGAGCTGAAAGAATATTTGCCTTCACAATCATACAGAATCGGCACCAAAGCACGGAAGCAGGTGTCATTATTCAAGGTCACCTTTGTCCAAGACTTTTGCGGTTCATATACAACTAACATCGTTCCAAAGTCCGATACATTTTTCACCAGCTTTTCTGATTTTGCGGGCATCGTCACCTTTGCCTGTACCGGCTCTACCATCCATACACTCGCAATCATCACTGCCAGCAATGCAACTGCCACACATTTTTTTACTACCTTGTTCAAATATTTCATATCGCATTCCTCCTCATTATTATATTTTCAAATAGGTAATTGCGAAACTCCTCATTAACCTTACCGTGTTGTGTAACATTACCAACAACCACAAGAAGATACTCTGAGTCCGTTGGTACTTAGGCGCTGTACTTTAGCGCCTTATGTACCATTACGAGACGAGGGTAGCGCAAGCGTATCTGCGGTGGTTTGGTGATGTTGCACAGCTTCGATAAAGAAAATTGGAGTTTCGTTATTATCTATTATTTTCAAACAAACCCGTCTTGGCAATCATTTTATCGCGTTCAACTTGTTCGTTTTCCTAATCATAACCTAATGCATTTTATTTTGCAACTGCTCAGAGTCAGGCAGTTTTATCTAAAACCGGAAATCACGAATTCCCTGCTCGATTTTTCCTAAACGGTCTTTCACGATATTTCGCACCTTCTCATCCGGCACATTGACTAATTCTTTCAAAATCAAAGCTTCTCCGATGGCACGCGTATCCGCTTTCGCATAGTCACACAAATATTCCTTTAATGTCATGAGGGCATTCGGATGACAGCAGTTTTGGATCTGACCGCTCTTGCACAAAGACATAAAACGATCTCCGGTACGACCTTCACGATAGCATGCCGTACAAAAGCTCGGAATATATTCCAGCTCCATCAGCCATTTCACAACTTCGTCCAACGGACGGTTGTCAATGACATCAAACTGTGCAGAATTTTCTTCTTCCGGCTCTTCTTCCACATAGCCGCCAACACTCGTGTGCGAGCCTCCGCTAATCTGAGAAATACCTAACTGCAAGACACGTTCACGCGTCTTTTTGCTCTCTCTGGTAGAAACGATCATTCCGGTATAAGGCACTGCAATTCGTATGCAGGCTACTAATTTTGCAAAAATATCGTCATCGATACTGTTATCGAATGCACTCGGGTCGATATCATCAGCGTGACGGATACGCGGCACACTGATGGTATGCGGTCCGACTCCGTGTACCGCTTCCAGATGCTCTGCATGCATCAGCAATCCGACAAACTCATAGCGGTAACGCTCCAGTCCAAATAATACACCCAGACCTACGTCATCGATACCGCCCTCCATCGCGCGGTCCATCGCCTCTGTGTGATACGCGTAATCATGCTTCGGTCCTGCCGGATGGAGCTCTTCATAGCTCTTTTTGTGGTAGGTCTCCTGGAATAAAATATACGTTCCGATAGCCGCATCTTTTAAACGTCTGTAATTTTCTACCGTCGTTGCCGCAATGTTTACATTCACACGGCGAATCGCACCGTTTTTATGTTTGATGCCATAAATCGTTTCAATACTCTCCAACACATATTCAATCGGATTGTTGACCGGGTCCTCTCCGGTCTCCAGTGCCAGACGTTTGTGTCCCATATCCTGCAGTGCAATGACCTCTGCACGGATTTCTTCCTGCGTCAGCTTTTTGCGCGCGATATGCTTATTTTTGATGTGATACGGACAATACACACAACTGTTGATACAATAATTTGACAAATACAGCGGCGCAAACATCACGATTCGATTTCCGTAAAAATCTTTTTTAATCTGCTTTGCCAATGCATAAATCTGTTCATTGCATTCGTCAATCTCACAGTCCAAAAGAACGGCTGCCTCACGATGTGACAAGCCTTTCCGAAGTCTCGCTTTCTCTAAAATCTGTTCAATGAGTTCTTTGTTATTTTTGTTTTTCTCTGCATAGTCGAGTGTATCCAGTATTTCTCCATCATCGATGAATTCCTCTGCTTTGCTTGATTTCGGGTTGTACATGTTTTTTATCCTCCGCTTTCTATTATTTATAATCTCCTCTGTCACACACCAGCTCATAGCCGATCGAGTCAATTCTGTTTTTCAGGCAGTTCACACATTCTGCCGCCTCATCTCCGGTACAAATTTTATTATCATAAAGCAGGTATTTTTTTCGCACATCCTGTGGTGACAAATTCGGCATCACAACATTTGCACCTGCCAATATTCCTTTTTCCCGTCCGTTCGGGTCAATCGTTCCAAGCGCAGTCGTCGCAGGAAGCAGCACATGCGGCTGCAAAAGCCGTATCACCGCCAGCAGTCGCAGCGTCAGCTCCAATCCGCCCTGCGCTTCTTTCGCAAACGGCGTATCATGATGCGGCACGAACGGACCAATTCCCACCATATGCGGCTGTAATTCACAGATAAACTGTAAATCCTTCACGAGATGGCGCATCTCTTGTCCCGGCGAACCGACCATAAATCCGCAGCCGACCTGATAACCGATTTCCTTTAATTCCCATAGGCACTGCTTGCGCCGCTCCAATGTCTGCGACAATGGATGCAACACTTGATAATGCTGTTCATCTGCCGTCTCATGACGCAGCAAATAACGATCCGCTCCCGCGTCAAAAAATGCCTGATAGGCTTCCTTCGTGCGCTCTCCGATCGACAACGTCAACGCACAATCCGGATAGGTGTGCTTTATTTTTTCAACGAGTGCACTCACGCGCGCATCGGTATACCATGCATCCTCTCCCCCCTGTAAAACAAAGGTACGAAAGCCCAGCTTATAGCCATTTTCACAGCACGCCATGATGTCATCTTCACGCAAGCGATAACGCTGCGCGGTAGCTGCACTGCGACGTATACCGCAATAATAGCAGTCGTTTGCACAATAATTTGTAAATTCGATCAGTCCACGCATATAGACCGCTTTTCCATAAACTGCTTCGCGCACACGCCTCGCCTGTGCAAACAAATATGCATCCTCCTCCGCTGTCGCATCCGCCAGTAATTGTTCCATTTCCGGCTCCGACAGCATCCGGCCACGCGCCAACTGATCAATCTGTTCGATTCTGTTACTCACCAAATTCCTCCTAATTTTTATTTTATCTAGGATTCATATCGCCGATGTAATCGTTTTGGTCGATATCCCTTCCAGCCTTCCGATTTTTCCCGAAAGTGCGCTGATTACCTGCTGCGGCGCATCCACCGCCACACTGATGACAGATACGCCTCGTTTTTCGTAAGGGATTCCCATCCGCCCGATGATATACGACGCATATGAATGCAAAATATCATTCATCTGGGGCACGGCTGCCGGATTTTCCACCACAATACCGATTAACGCCACTCGCGTAGATTGCTGCGACAATTGTTTTTCTGTATCTTTTCCAATCTGTTGCATATTCATTCTCCTCATTTACCTTACGGCATGTCCTGTAGCCACTGCATCGCATAGACCGCCTGACCCAGCGCCAGTCCACCATCATTTGCAGGAATCATACGATGTGTCAACACCTCAAATCCTCGCCGATGCAATTGCTCTGCCGTCAACCTCTGCAACAACTGATTGCAGAAGCATCCTCCTGTCAGTACTACCGTCTGCAGCTTCTCACGCGCACGGACTTGCTCGCACACCTGCGCAATTCCCTCTGCCAAATATCTATGAAACAAATATGCCATATTTTCCGCAGAAAACGACGCACCATTTTGCCTCTTTTGAATCAATTCTTCTAAAAACTCGTCATATTCTAAAACTACAAATCCATCCTCGCTGCATCGGACTTGCAATCCTTTACCGTCTGTTTCCATCGCTTCTGTAGCACTTCGCTGTGCCGCACATTGAAGCGCCATCGCAGCCTCACCCTCGTAGCTGCTGCTCTTTTGAATACCGAGCAATGCACTCACTGCATCAAACAAGCGTCCCGCACTCGTTGATGTCACACAGCCCAGACCTGCACTGCGCGCCGCCGCCAGCATTTTCGCCTCCCCTGCACTGCACAAATCCAACGCCTCTGCCACTGCTGCCGCATCCTCTTGTGTATGCTGCGCAAGAAGCAGTGATACCGCAATTCTCCAACCTTCACGCGACGCTGCATCACCACCCATCTGAATGAATGGTGCCAGACTGCCGACACGACGAAACTCTGATTTATCGGCAATCAAAAATTCACCGCCCCACACACTGCCATCCGTACCATATCCGGTTCCGTCAAACGCGACACCTATGACACGGTCTGCCAGTCGGTCGTGCTCTGCCATACAGGATAATACATGCGCATAGTGATGCTGTACATGTATCAGCGGCAAACCCAACGTCTTTGCATATGCACCGGTCTGATAATCCGGATGCAAATCACATGCGACTGCTGCCGGCTGCGCTTCAAACAACGCCAACATTCGATCGACGGTCTCAGAAAGTGCCTGTACACTGCGCACATCTGACAAATCTCCCACATAAGGAGACAGATAAAAGAACTCGTTTTTTCCAATGCAGAACGTATTTTTCAGTTCTCCGCCCACCGCCAGTATCTGACCGCAAAAACGCTGCGACATCGCCACCGGAAGCGGCGCGAATCCGCGCGAACGTCGAATCATCTGTATGCTTTGGCTCGCATCCACCACCGAATCATCTGCGCGAATCAAAATCTCTCTGTCATTTGACAACACAATATCGCAAATACCTGACAATTGTTCCTGCACCTCACGGTCGTTTCGACAAATCGGTGCACCGCCCCGATTTCCACTCGTCATAACGAGTACCTCAGGAAACGCGTTCTCCGACTCATCCACGCCATTCTGAAACAGCAAAAGCTGTAACGGTGCATACGGCAGCATGACCCCCAGTGTCGATTGTCCCGGCGCCACCGCATCTACTACAAGATGCTCCTTGCTCACTGCTCGTTCTCGCCGCTCACAAATCACAATCGGTTTCCAGGGACTATCCAAAAGCTTTCGCGCTTCCTTTCCCAGCACACAAATCCGCTCTGCGGTATCCATATCCTTTGCCATCACTGCAAAGGGCTTTGTCGGTCGATTTTTTCTCTCACGCAGACGTTTTACCGCCGCTTCATTTCCTGCATCACAGCACAGATGAAAACCACCGATTCCTTTCACCGCCGCGATACCGCCTGTGCGTATCACCTCTCTGGTTTTTTCTATCGCCTGCATGCCGCGCACCTGCGGCTGATCAAGCAAATAAACCTGCGGCCCGCACGCATGACAGCACACCGGCTGCGCATCAAAACGACGATCTCCCATTGTCGTATACTCTTTTTCGCAGTCCGGGCACATCGCAAAATCTGCCATCGTCGTCCGTTCTCTGTCATACGGCATATGCTTTAAAATCGTCAGGCGCGGTCCACACGCCGTACAATTGATGAACGGATGCAGATAACGCCTGTTTTTCGCATCATATAATTCAGTTTTACAAGTGGGACAGAGCGCGATATCAGGTGATACAAATACATCTCCCGATCTATGCGCACTTTCGATAATTTGAAACCCATCATAAACAGCCGGCGGCAATTCTTTTTCATCTGTTTTTAGTATTACAGAACGCTCCGGCGCATCGGTTTGCAATTTTTCTTGAAAGACAGAAATCGACTCCGGTGCCCCCTGTACATAAATCTCTACATAAGAACCTTTATTACACACCGTTCCGTCCAGCTTCATCTGCGACGCCAACCGGCTCACAAACGGACGGAATCCAACACCTTGGACGATTCCATAGACTCGTATTCTGATTTGATTCATATATTCACTCTCTTCCCACGCAGGATGGCTGATGCCATGCTTTGTTGTCAGATTTTTATTGTTCCGTTTTCGAAAGTATGGATAAAAACGCAAGCGAACGCGTTAATATTCCATGCATTTTTGCAATCGCAGTTCCGTAATTTGTCACCGGAATTCCCTGTGCATCTGCCAGCTCCATTCGCGCCAGCACTTCGCGCTCCGTGAGCATACAGCCTCCGCAATGTAATACCAGTGCGTAATCTGTCACCGATTCCGGAAAATCCTTTCCGGAGCAAAATTCAAACTGCAATGTTTTATTTGTATATTCCTTCAGCCACTTGGGCAATTTTTCTGTTCCGATATCGCCGCACTGACGGTGATGCGTACAGCCCTCACAGATGAGTACGCGGTCTCCATCCTGCAGCGCATCCAGCTTCGCAGCTCCCGCTGCCGCCAAATCCAAAAAGCCTTTATTCCTTGCCATCAAAATAGAAAATGATGTCAGCGGTATCGTTTCAGGCACTATCTCAGCTACCTTTTCAAACACCTGTGAATCCGTAATCACCAGCACCGGCGGCCGTTTCCACTCCTGCAACGTCTGCGCCAGCTCTGTCTCTTTGACGACCAGCGCACGCGCATTTGCATCGAGAATTTCCCGTATCGTCTGCTGCTGCGGCAAAATCAAGCGGCCCTTCGGAGCTGCTTTGTCAATCGGCACGACCAGTATCACCAAATCGCCCGCATGCAACAAATCTTTTATCATCGGCTGTTGCGGTCGTTCCACGTGCGCCAATACGCCGAGCAATTCTTTTAATTCCTGTATACCCTGACCATTTTTTGCACTTAACCACAGTTGATGCTCTATCGGTGTCCCTGCAAGCGGAACAGCAGGAACATCTAAATCCGATTTATTCCATGCGATAACATACGGCACCTGACGCGCTTTCAACAATTCAATCAGCGTAGCAACCGTCTCACACATGCCAACCGATGCATCTACTACCAACACTGCAATGTCTATCGTCTGCAAGATTGCCTTTGTACGTGCCACACGCTTTTCCCCCAGTTCGCCGACATCGTCATACCCCGGCGTATCCACGATGACCACCGGACCAATCGGCAATAGTTCCATCGCTTTTCGAACAGGGTCTGTCGTCGTTCCCGCTGTCTGACTGACCACAGAAAGCTGTTGACCTGTGACCGCATTGACCAAGCTGGATTTTCCGGCATTTCGACAACCAAAAAAGCCAATCTGTGTCCGTTGTGCGCTCACTACCTCATTCATCTTCTCTCATACCTCCGATTTTAATGCCTGTTTTCTCAACTATGAATAGTAGAAAACAGGCAGCATTTCCAATAATTCACAATTCAAATAACCGGCATGCCACAAATATAACGCAACTGCGAACAGCAAAAACAGACCCACGCGAAGCAACCATCGCACAACCCAAATCCACTTATGACGTCCGAGTTTTCCTTTTCGAATCCATTTTCCCATCTGCGCAGCTTTCGCCTGATTACAACGCTCGCAGGCAGGAACCAGATTTTTCACTGCATTTAAATCGCGGATTCCCTGACGCTTCAATCTCTTTTGTAATTCCAAATCGCGCGACACCTTTGCGACCGGATAGAGATGGTCCACTGTCACGCGCCTTCTCGACAACAGTTTTCCACAGTATGCACAAAAATATATCTTTCCAAACAGCGGATGATAGCTCTTTAAAAATCGTTCCCGGTAGCCGGAATCGCGCGTTCCGTAAGCATTATCTATATAATATTTTAAATGCTTTTCCCTGCAATATTCCTTTATATGCTCCAGTTTTCGCTCCGAAACCATTCCGCGATACTTTTTCTCCTCAGCACGATCCAGTCCGAATCTGCGCAAACGGAAATGATATCGTATGATCCAGCCACTGCGACAATCCACCACAACCGGTATTTTCATCTGTCTAGCTTCCTTTAATTATTCGGCGATTCCTGTTTTTTCACGACCATAATTATGACACTGCGTCCTTCCATGCCATAATAGTTTCCGTCGATTGTTTCCTCTATAGGCAGTTTTCCTCCACGTGCCGTATCTGCGATCAGCACCCACTTTGCGCCTGCCGGGGCATCCGGAAAATTACAACCCAATTTTTCCCAGTAACTATTGACTCCGACAAATACCAAATCATCTTCCTCGTGGTCATTTTTTCCTGCATACAACAGTCCAATCAAACGTGCATTGTTTCCACAATCCGCATTCCATGCGCGCCCGTGATGATAGGAAATATCCGCGTAGCCGCAATCTGCCGGCTTTGTCGGTTTGCGAAGCACCGGATGTTCTTTTCGAAAGCGAATCATAAACTGCGCAAAATCAAAAATTTCCTGATATTTTTCTTTGCGCGTCCAATCAAGCCATGAAATCTCATTATCCTGACAATACGCATTATTATTTCCGTTCTGTGTATTACAAAATTCATCACCCGCAAAAAACATCGCCGGTCCTCGGCTACACAAGAGTGTCGCAAACGCATTTTTTATCATTCGAAGACGAAGCTCATTGATCTTTGGATCATCCGTCTCCCCTTCACAGCCACAGTTCCAACTATTTCCGTTGTTATCGCCGTCTGTATTATTCCAACCGTTCGCCTCATTGTGTTTAACATTGTACGAATATAAGTCATAAAGGGTAAATCCGTCATGACAGGTCAAAAAGTTCACCGACGCACTCTGTCCGCGCACCAGCGGATCGTAGATATCCCGCGAGCCTGTCATACGCGCTACTGCAGCCGATGCCATACCGTCATCTCCCTTTAAGAAGCGACGCATGTCATCGCGGTACCTGCCGTTCCACTCTGCCCATCGGTTCCAGCTCGGAAATGTTCCGACCTGATACAGACCACCCGCATCCCATGCCTCTGCGATCAGTTTTACACCGGACAAAATATGGTCATACGCCATGTTTTCCAACAACGGCGGATTCTCCATCGGCGCGCCGTTTTGGTCTCTGCTCAAAATCGACGCCAAGTCAAAACGGAAACCGTCTACTCGGTATTCCACCACCCAATAGCGCAAACAGTCCATAATAAACTGACGCACAATCGGATGATTACAATTTACACTGTTTCCGCATCCGCTGAAATTATAATAATAACCTTCCGGCGTGAGCATGTAATAAATCTTGTTATCAATTCCTTTAAATGAAAAAGTCGGTCCGAGCTCGTTTCCTTCTGCTGTATGGTTAAACACAACATCTAAAATCACTTCGATTCCGTTCTCGTGCAATTCACGAATCAGACGCTTCAACTCATCTCCTTCGTGATTGTGTTCCTGCACGGATGAATAGCTGGTATTCGGAGCAAAAAAGCAAACCGTATTATAGCCCCAATAATCCAACAATTGTTTGCCGTCATGCACTCTCGCCGAATCCATCTCATCAAACTCAAAAATCGGCATTAATTCTACCGCATTGACACCCAGCTCTTTCAAATACGGTATTTTCTCACGAATTCCTTCAAAGGTTCCGCGCGCACTTACTCCCGATGACGCATCCATCGTAAAGCCTCGCACATGCAGCTCATAAATGATGAGGTCTTCCAGCTTATTTTCAAGCTGTTTTTTCGCACCCCAGTCAAAGTTATTTTCCACGACACGTGCCTTGTAGACATGCTCCCCTTCGAACCGCTCTCCCCACACACGCTGTTCTGTCACTGCGCGTGCATACGGATCCAGCAAAATCTTGTTTTTATCAAAACGATGCCCTTTTCTCTCATCATAAGGGCCGTCAAACTGATATGCATATTCAAAATCTTCTATTTTTAGTCCGTAAACATACATCGAATACGTGCTTCCGATTCGATAACTATCCGGAAACGGAAGTCGCGCATACGGTTCTTTTTCATGCGGATGAAACAGCAATAACGTACATCCGGTTGCATAGTGTGAACTAATCGTAAAACTCACACCATTTTTCCCTTGCGTGGTCCCGCTGATTCGATAATAGCCGGGTCTTACTTTAAAACCGGCGATTTCGTCGAGCGGCTGCAATTGCTGGCCCCGCAGCGGCTCCGCCATCTTTGTGATGTTTAACATGTCAACTAGCCTCCATCTGTTCTATCGAAAATTCTTTACCCGAAATCATCTCATACGATATTCCATGACATCCGGGGCAACTGCAGTCATCCGTTCCATGCGCATCAAATGCAAATTCACATCCGCAATCTCTGCAACGGAATGTAATCGGAACAATCTCCACTTCCAGCCGCGCACCCTCTGCCGGTGTCCCTTTTGACAATCGTTCAAAAAAGTGCTGCATCCACTGCTTCTCATAACCTTGCATCACACCGATTTTTAACGAAATCGAATGAATTTGTGTCAATTCCTGTTCCTTCAATTTTTCCAGTGCAAGATTCAAAATATTAGTCGTCACTGACAGTTCGTGCATCACTTTCTCCTTAATCGTTTTCGAATATATTTATTTTCGTATTATACACTATTCCGCTTCTGTTTGTCATGCTTTTCGCTCATCTTAGAACACGAACTATCAACAATTGTGCACAGAACAGCGCGAACAGATTCCCTCTCGCGAGCATCACATTCATGATTCTATCAAATCCGCCCGTATCAAGGCGCGTTTCACATAAGGCCCAACTACCGCCAGCAAAACAATTTTCAACAAATCAACTCCAATATAAGGCAAGACACCTGCCACGACAGCCTGTGCCGCTGTCATATGCGCTTCATACGCCAGCCAAAGCGTACCGCACACATACGCCACGAATGTTCCGAGCAGCATGCCAAACGTAGAAATCACACGCCGTTTCCACCAGCGATCCACAAAACAACCACAAATCCACGCCATCGCCAAAAATCCTATGAGATATCCACCGGTCGGTCCGAGCAGCTTTGACGGACCGCCGCTAAACCCGGAAAAAACAGGCATTCCCACAAATCCCAACAATAAATATAGAAAAACTGCCAATGTCGCACGTGCTTTCCCTGCCACATACACTGCCAGATAAATACCGATGGTCGTGAGCGAAACAGGCACCGGGCTCATGGGTAACGGCAGTGCGAACGGTCCCAGTACGCAGATGAGCGCCGCCAAAAGTGCGGTCAGTGTTAAATCAATTGTTTTTCGGCTCATCATCTGTCTCCTTTCTACTTCAAATAGCTATAGGTAATTGCCTCCTCTGCATTTTACACAAAAGTGCTGCCATCGTCAAATCACCCACTCACCGCAAGAAGTTTCATGCGTTAACATGGCAAGGTATTTCCTACAAAGCAAAAA
>JAGAOE010000161.1 GCA_017623885.1 Eubacterium sp.
CAGCTTCTTCTTTTGATCACTAAAATCTTTTTTCGAAGCAAAGCTGAATTCATATCCGGTACAAGCCTTCGAATACTTATAAGACACGACTATTTTCTTTCCGGACACATTTTTTGCCGATGAAAACGTAATCTTTCCGCCTGCAATACGCACCGGGAATATTTCATATGCACTGGAAATACTTCCGTCCGCTGCACTCACAGCCGTCACCACATAAGTACCTGCTTTTTTCAGCTCCACCGGCTCGGTATAACGGTTTTCTTCGCTCGGAACCGTACCGTCCAAGGTGTAATACACCTCACCCTCATCTGTTTCAAATGTCAAACGAACGCCTTTGGTCGTCTGCTCCATCTGCACCTGCGGCTGTTCCAGACCCTGCATATTCTTTAACGATTCATCGAAGCGATTCTCTGCAACCGGCAACAAATTTTGATAATAAGGCAACGCTACATGCGAAGCCTGCTGGTCACTCGCCAGCATCTGCTGCTGTGTGATATGGAAAAATGCATCCGAACGCGCCGTATCATCCCATGTCACATCAACGATATACCATGCATCGTTATAGCGCACCTGATTCCACGCATGATTTTCACTCGTGACCGCCACGCAATCGATTCCATAATAATTGCACAGCATCACATACAGCTTTGTATATCCTGCACATACGGTACCTCCGCTTGTCAACGCGCCATAGATTGTCTGCGTATACAGCGGATCAGAAACATCACTCAACACATCTCCGCTCAAATAACTCAGTCGCTCACACAGCACATCATGTATCTTTTGCTCTGTCTCATATACGACACCGTCATCCACAATCTGTGCCTGAATCTCTTCCAGTTTCCCTGTCACCTCTGCGGTCGCCGTCTCACGGCTTTCACCTTCTGCAAAGGAATCATAGATTCCGAGTGCACACGTTCCATCTGCACTCGTCAGCAACACCGTATTTAAAAAGTAATACTGCGGGTTAGAATATATAAACAAGGACTGCACACGCTTTATCGCGTCTTTTTCCAAGCCCTGTGTACTCACCATTTTTGTACCCCTGCGCGTATACTTTGCACCATTGCTCTGCACTTCATAGGATGCAGCGTCTACTGTATTGCTGCTCAACAGCTCGCCACAAGCCGCATCCAGTCGCTCATAGAGCTTTTGTTCCGCACTTGACAGACGACTGTAATAATAATCACTGCTATAACTGTCCCACGCATACTGCTGTAATTCCGGCACGATGCTGCGCAAGGTGCTTACATTTTCTTTTGTCTGCTCTTTTTGAACATCCAGCACGGTCTCTTCCGTCATTGCAAGCAGACCGCCCACACCGGATTGCGCTGTTTGTCTGGCCGGCGCAGCAGAGACCTCCTGCACGCCCATCATCAGAATCATCGCCAACGCGCCGCTCATCACGCATCTGCGCATCTTTTCGCTCTTAACTTTCACATCATTCTTTCTTACGTTCTTACTCATCCACAATCTCCTGTACTAATAGCCTTTGGCACAATTCCAGCTCCGCATCGGTCGCCAGGCTGTTCTCAAAATGCACCCAGCCCTTTTCCTCTGACGGATTGCGGAGTCCTGCCAGCGTCAGACGTCGGCACATTTCTCTCGCAGTACCTGCGCCGCCGTCAAAAATCGTCACCTGTTCCCCTACAATTTTTCGAATCATTTTCTTTGCAAATGGGTAGTGTGTACATCCGAGTACGACAGAATCCAATCCATATGATAAGTATGGATGCAATAACTCCTCTAAAAAATCGTGCAAACGCTCACTCTCCAAGTCTCCGGCTTCTATAAACTCCATAAGTCCGGGACAGGGCAACGGATATATATCCGCCTGATCCTCATAGCGTTGCATGAGCAGGCGAAATTTCTCCTGCTCTACTGTCATCGGCGTCGCCATAACAAGTACCTTCGGATGCTCCTTTTGCAGTGCTGCGGGCTTTACTGCCGGCTCAATTCCTACAATCGGCAACGAAGGATACCTATTTCGCATCAGCCGCACCGCCGCACTGGTCGCCGTGTTACAGGCGACGACCAGACCCTTTGCTCCCTGCTCCAGCAACACACGCGCATTTTCAAAGCTGAGTCTGCGCACTTCTTCTAATGTCTTTGTTCCGTAAGGCGCATGTTTTGAATCACCTAAATATATGTAGTTTTCATTTGGCATCACACGAATCAGCTCCTGCAAAACACTGATTCCGCCGACACCGGAGTCAAACACTCCGATGGGACGCGTACACGCCATCTCGTCTGTCGAATCAATAATCTTCATAACATACATCCAAATCTACATTTATATATCTTCCATATGCATCTAAAATACCATCCACCTGTCCGGTACTGCTGTACTGCCAGATTCGCACATTTCCCCCGCCGGTATATCCGGGTCCGAGACTTTGCGTGCGATAACGCGCCAGCCAGATGTCTACGCCCTCTTCTTCTAACACAGACTGATCAATATAATTGTTCAGCCAGTTTAGGTTTGCATAAACTACAAAGTCATATCCGGCTTCCTCAATAATCCTTTTATATTCTAAAATCAGTTGTGTACGTTTCTCTTTATTCATGTTTTTGATCTGGAGCTCATCCTCCAAATCGAGCGCAACCGGGTATGCGAGATCTCTTCCATCCAACAGCTTCACCAGATTTTCTGCCTCTGCGATACCTTCCTTTACGGATTTTGCTCGCGTATAGCAGTAAACACCGACCTTTATGTCTTGCTCTGTCGCGCCCTTGTAATAATTTTCAAACTGAATATCCACCGATGTTCCGTAAGTCAAACGTAACATTGCAAACTGAATACCGGAGTTGCGTACCTTCTCCCAGTTAATCGCCTGCTGCCACTTTGAAACGTCGATTCCGTTTATCTGTGCATCTGTCACATTTACTGTAATACCGGTCGAAACAGCATCAATTGTCGCTACCACCTGTGTCACGCCGGGTGCCACACCTGTGATCACACCCTCTGCGCTGACCGTCGCAATCGACGGGTCCATAGATGTCCATGTCAGCGTACCCGGATAATCGCTCTGTGCCGTTACCAGTATTGATACACCCGGTCCTACAAAAATCGTACGAGAGCTGACATCAATCTGTCCGATTTCGATATCTGTCGTCATACTCTTTTCACTGACCAGTGAACCGTGTACCGCTTTGATGCAATAAGAATAGGTTTCTCCCGCCGTCACATTCGTATCTGTATATGTACAATCCTTAATTTGGGAAGCAATCTTTTTATAGACTTTGCTTGTTCCGGTCGCACGATATACGCGATAAGATGTCGCGGCCTGCGCCGCTGTCCACGTAATCGTCACGCCATTCGTTCCGTTCTGTACGGCAGTCACAGATGTCGGTGCATCTGAGATGGTCCATTTGGACTTACAAGGTGAAGGTGTTCCATATACATAGCTTCCGGTCACCGTCGATGCAGCACAAACTTTATAAAAATACTTTGTGCCTGCTGCTACTGACGTATCCGTCCAAGTCTGCACCGTACTCTCTACTTCTGCAATCAACTCATACCCTTCTGTTTTTTTTAAGCTTCGGTAAATGGCATATCCTGCCGCATCCTTTTCTTCACTCCATGTCAGCGTAAGGCTGTTCCCTTCCGTATTCGTAATCGACAAAATCTCCAGTCGCTCGCCTGCAACCATGATAGATTTTACTTCTGAACATTTTCCGCGCACCTTTTTTCCATCCGGATTGTAGCGCAGCGGCATAATCTTATAATAATAGGTCTTGTTCAGCTCTACCGCGTCCGTATAAGAAGTTCCATACACGGTCTTGATCTTTTTAAATCCGCCTGTCGCAGTCTCGCTGCGGTATACACGGTAAAACACCGCACCTTCCACCTGTGTCCACGCGATATCCACCTGTTTATTCGCATTTTCCGCAAATTGAATCACTTCCGGCTTCATGAGCACCGGTTTCACTTTCACACGCTCTGATACACTTTGCACACCATTCGCATCCGTCATCACCACTCGATAATAATAAGTCTTCGATGTATACAGACCACTCACCGTATAGCGAAGCTCAGCCCCGGCATTTTGTACCGCGACTGTCGTATAATTCTCTTTATCCTCCGACTGCTGCAATTCGTAAAACTGCGCGCCCGCTACTTCATCCCAGGTAAACGACACCCAATCACAACCGACTGCCTCCGCGCGCAAACCAAAAGACTCCATCCCTTCCGATATATTCGACGGGTCATCCGCAACCACACCGTTCGGCTCTGCCATTACTACCTGCGGCGACACACATGTCGTCAACACCGCCAGAACTCCTGCTACTATTTTCTTCTGTATATTTCTATTCATAAAACCTCCGTCTTATATCTACTCATCAGACCCATTCAAGCACTCACCAATCAAAGCCTCTCAATCGTTTAAGTAAATGGATACTTTGTCTTCAGTGTATCGAAAAAAATATCTAAAGTCAACTCACATCTGATGACGCACAATCTGATATTCGTCATCCAACTGATAATACGGGCAATTGTCAAACGTTCCTGTCAGGAATCGCACCATATCATCTTCATCCAGATTCATATCACAAACATAACATTCATCTTCTTCATCAAACACATAATTCACACACGAATCACAATTCGAAACCTGTCTCATCACACACATCCTCTCTTCTTTTCATTTTATCTAAACATTTGCGAAACTCGTCTTTTCCCTTTCCATATCTCCTTCGGTCTGCTACACATCCACTTCATCGGATTTTTTTACTATTTTAATAACCCTTACCTTATTTATATACGAAATCCACCACATTCTAACAGGGGTCGGCACACCTTCGCGTTTTTATAAAAAAGAAGACGGAAACGCCCCCTCGCAACGGAAGAGGCGTTTCCGCCGTTATGTTTTAAACCTGACCACTCATCTGATCATATCCATTCTGATTGTAATACGGTCCGGGAACTTTCACGCGAAGCGTCTTATACAGCTCCACACATGTGTATTCATAATACGGATTTACCCAGAAAATTCCCACCAGATTGAATGTAATGCCTGCCAGAAGCCACCATAAAATGAACGACAAATCCAGCACAAACGCATCCCATTTTTCACCATCCATCATCTCAGATGATAAACGTTTCGCTTCTGAAAAGCTCAAATTTGCATCCTCTGCCATCAGATACGGAATCATCCGGTACTGATAGCTCTTTATGATACCCGGAACAATCAACAGCAGCGTCCACAAAAAGATTACCAAGTGCTGCATGAATGTCACAAATACAATGTTTGTATAATTATTTTTGAATGCATAACCCATACGTGCAAGGTCAGATGTTCCTTCGCTCGCATCCAAGAAATATTTTTTACATCCGATAATCACCGGATTAAACACAAACACCGACAGCACCAAGCCCGCTATCACTGCCACAAATACAATGACAAGACCCATGCCTACCAAAAACAACAACGGTCCGACAAACTGGCTACCAAGCGAGTCTAAAAACTCATTACCGCTATACGATGATGACGTATAATCACTATCATTGCTGCTTCTGCCACTACCGCCGCCAAAATCACCGTTCAGCAGTCCCAGTATAAATGCTACCAGCACGGAATTCCAGAAAAAATGCTTCACGCTAAATTTTGCCTTTTCTTTCAGTTCTCTTCTTGTCCATTCCATATGATATCCTCCTTTTCAATCCTTATCTCATACGCTTAATCAATGCTGCTCCATACGTTCCGTGACCGAGATGACATCCCAGACTCAGCGGAATCGGTGACATACTGCAACGCACACCGAAATGTTCTTCCAACTGCAATTTCCATGCCAACGCGTCTTCCTTTGACATACTCGCTGCCGCTGCCAGATAAAACTCACTCATATCATCTGTGTGGAACTTATTATGCAAGGTCTCCTCCAGACTCTGGATGATTTTCTTGCGCGCCAGCTTGTCGCCGCGTACTTTTCCGACCGCTTCTACCTTTTCTGTCTCCAGTGCAAGAATCGGTTTGATATTTAACAGATTTCCAATCATCGCAGATGACGCGGAAATGCGACCACCCTGCTTCAAATATTTCAAATCCTCTACGGTAAGAAAAATCTTGCAGTCTGCCTTTGCGTAAACCAGCTCCTTCAAAATCTGCGATGCAGATTCTCCAGCAAGTGCACGCTTTTTCGCTTCCAGCACTGCCGCTTTTTGTGTCACGCTGACACGTCCGACATCCGCCACGTGTACTTTTCCGTCATAATCCTGCGCCATCGCCTGTGCAGTCGCACACGAACCGCTCAAACCGCTGGACATCGGAATATACACCAATTCGTCTGCCTCTTCCAGCACACGATCCCACAATTCTGTCACATCTGCCGGAGAGGGCTGCGAGCTGTAAATCTTCGCGCCTGCCTGCTGGCGAATATAAAACTCCTCATGCGTCAATGTCCGATCCTCATAGAACACTTCATCATCCACATAAAACGGCATCGGCAGTACATGTATACCATATTTCTGCGCCTTTGCCTGCGATATTCCTGAATTTGAATCTGTCACGATTGCTGTCACCATATTCATTCTCCTTTTATAATCTAATTTAGGGTATGAAAAAAGCGGGTGATGGGAATCGAACCCACGTATCCAGCTTGGAAGGCTGGTGTTCTACCATTGAACTACACCCGCATGATGATAACTATTCTTTTTGTTCCTCACGAACGAATTATAGTATATCACCTGCGGGTGCTATTGTCAATAGTTTTATTAAATTTTATTTGATTACCACTTTTTTCACACTGCTGAACTTGCTGTAGTACTTCTTTCCATCTACTACTACATAGCTACGCACTTTATAATAATAAGTACCCTTGGAAAGCTTTGTATTACGGCAGGACGTATAAGTCTTTTTCGTCAGTGTTCCGACTCTCGAATAACCGGAGCTCTTTTTCTTTGAACGATACAGCTCATATCCGCTCACGTAGCTGTCCTTTTTCCACTTAAGAACAGCCGCATTTCCGTCCGCACGAGCAGATTTCCAAACCATCTTTTTCGGCTTAATAACAAAATATTCCTTTGTTGAGCCACTATATTCGCCACATCCTTTAATGACTACAGTCGCCTTGCCCGGCTTTACATTATTACGGTATTCTACTTCATAGTCTTCATCCTGCTCCAGTATCTCACCATTCAAAGACACTTCTACTTCCGGCATCAGTTCGTCGCCGTTGTAGGTCTTGTCTGA
>JAGAOE010000162.1 GCA_017623885.1 Eubacterium sp.
GACTAAAGCGTTTTCTGTGCCGAATTTGCGTTGCGAAGCAACAAGCTTCTTTGCAAATTCGTGCAATCCTTCGGGGAATACTTAGGAAATGCGAATATAATCAGCATTTCCTAAGTACCAACGGACTCAGAGTATCTGCTTATGGTCGTTGTTAATGTTGCACTATGTAGCAAAGTAAACGAAGCGTTTCGCAAACGTCTATTCTATATAATTAAGAAAGGAATCCTTATATGTCTACGCTTAAATTAGGTTCACATGTCGGAATGGCTGGAAAAGACATGTTTTTAAATTCGGTCAAAGAAGCGCTTTCTTACGGTGCCAACACGTTTATGGTGTACACGGGCGCACCGCAAAACACGCGCAGAAAAGCCATCTCCGAATTAAATATTCCCGCTGCATGGGAGCTGATGCGTGCAAACGATATTCAGGAATTTGTCGTACACGCTCCTTATATTATCAATCTCGCAAATACAATCAAGCCGGAGACTTATGAACTGGCAGTTAATTTTCTGCGCACAGAGCTCGAACGAACCATCGCAATGGGCAGTCACGTGCTCATTCTGCATCCCGGTTCTCACGTAGATGCCGGTGTCGAAGCCGGTACTGCTCAAATCATCAAAGGACTCAACGAAGTGCTGACTCCCGAACTCGACTGTGTCGTCGCTTTAGAGACAATGGCGGGAAAAGGTTCTGAAATCGGACGCTCCTTTGAAGAACTGGCAGCAATCTACGACGGCGTCCATTGCAATGATAAGCTGCGCGTTTGCTTTGACACCTGTCACACACACGATGCCGGATACGATATCATCCATGATTTTGACGGTGTCATCGCTCAGTTTGACCGCATTCTCGGAAAAGAACAAATCGCTGTATTTCATATCAACGATTCCAAAAATCCTTGCGGCGCACACAAAGACCGACATGAAAATCTCGGTCTCGGCGAGATTGGCTTTGATGCGCTGGCGCATATCGTCCATCATCCGGATTTTTTGTCTGTTCCGAAGATTCTGGAAACTCCCTGGATCAAAAATCCGAACAATCCCAAAGATACATGGGCACCGTACAAGGAAGAAATCGAGCGGTTGCGGGACGCGGGAGTGTAATACTCTCTCGCACCGCTTAATACAAATTACTCTTAATTTCTCAATTTCATACGGTGTTCGCCTTTATTTCATAGAACTTACTATATCCGCATAAGTAACTAGTGATACATTTCTCAGTTTTTCAGCCTTCTCTATGCAAGCCTTTGTGAAACCGGATTTTGAAAACATATAATAGTGTACTTTTGTATAATGAAATAATTTACTACGTCCAATCAAAGTCTCCAAAATATCCAAATCTAGTTTTTCATTTCTCCATTTGCATTCTGCAAACAAAGCAGACTCACTATCCTGCTCACCCATAATATCTATTTCAGCCTGCCTTTTCTGTATCGGATCATTCCCCCACCAACGACCAAGAGATACAAATTCAATCGGAGCTTTTCCTTCCAAAAGCAACTTCCACAAATACTGCATACAAATTTCTTCAAACACTCTTCCCATATAATTAGACAATTGTGGTTCAATTCGCTTATACACCATATCTGCAGCGCCTCGTGCAATCATTGAATTATTTCCCAGTATAAATCGATACCAAAAGTAAAACATATTATCCTCAATCGAATAAATAGACTTCTTAGATGCCTTTTCTCCATACGGAGTTTCCTTTCGTATAATACCAAGATTCATCAAATTTTTAATGTAGTTCGAGCACACATTCGTATCCTCTCCTACTTTTGATGATATCTCTGACATGCGTGTATGCCCTGTTGCAATTGCAGTAATAATCGCCGTATAAATTGCCGGTTCTCGAACCTCTTGTTTTAAAAGGTTGACCGGTTCCTCATAAAGAAATGACATCGGATTCAAATATGTGTTTTTTATATTTTCTTCCACACTCAGCTTATCACTCATTTGAAGAAGATATTGCGGAGTGCCTCCTACAACACCATATATCAACGCTTTATCTTCATCTGACAAATTATTAAAATAACGGCAGCTCTCTTCGAAATCAAACGGTAAAATTTTCATTTGTGCAGTTCTTCTTCCGTAAAGTGGCGCTTTATACGCAAGCACATGGTCTTCCATGTACGACATAGATGAGCCACATAATATAAGCATCAATTTTGAGCTGTCCTTATATTTATCAATCAGCATCTGCAACGTAGATGCCAAACTCGCAGACGAACGTGCCACATACGGATACTCATCTATCGCAAGAACAATCCGTTCGTTTTCTGCCAACTTAAACACATATTCTAATGCAGCCTGAAACGATGAAAAAGAATTTTCTGCCGGAATACCGCTGCTAAATTCGATAATACTTTTACTAAAGTTTTCGAGATTCTGTTTCTCATTGCTCTCTACACCCATAAAGTAAATAGGCTTCTTGTCACTTACAAATTGGTTAATAAGCGCAGTCTTTCCCACACGGCGTCGTCCATAAATTACTACAAACTCAAACTTATCCGATTTGTAAAGCTTATCTAATGTGTATAATTCTTTTTCTCTTCCTATGAACATCGTTCCACCTCCGTTTCTATATCTTACTATATTACTCAAGCATAATTTAGTCAAGTACAAATGACTAAACTATACTTGAGTAAATTTTTGTGTCGCATAAAATTTGCAAAAGCTTAATAACATGACACAGGGTGTCAAATGATCTGTGTTATGCTATACTCAAAACAATATCACACGATACCTATCATTTAGACGAGGACAAACCCATGCACTTTGTTAAAACAAAAGGAATTTTATCCGCTAATAATAGAATGAATTTATATCGAGGCTGTTCTCACGGCTGCATTTACTGCGATTCAAGAAGCAAATGCTATCACATGGAACATGACTTTGAGGATATCGAAATCAAAGAAAACGCCATTGAACTATTAGAGCTTTCACTCAAACGAAAGCGTGCAAAATGTATGTTAGGGACAGGCGCTATGACAGATCCGTATATTCCTATTGAGAATGAAATCGGAAATGTACGCAAAGCATTGTCTTTAGCAAATCAATACGGTTTTGGATTCACTCTGATAACGAAATCTGACCGGATATTACGAGATATCGATTTATTAAAGGCAATCAACGATAAGACAAAATGCGTCGTCCAAATGACGCTAACCACCTATGACGAAGATTTATGCAAAAAAATCGAGCCGAATGTATGCACGACAAAAGAACGGGTTGCCGTCCTAAAAACATTTCATGACTTCGGTATTCCGACCGTTGTTTGGCTCTCTCCGATTCTTCCGTTTATCAATGACACCGAAGAAAATATCATGGGGATTTTGAACTACTGCATAGAAGCAAAGGTATATGGCATGATCTGTTTTGAAATGGGATTGACACTCCGCGAAGGAAATCGCGAATACTTTTATAAACAATTAGACCGGCTGTTTCCCGGCATGAAAGAAAAATATATACAGACATACGGTATGCAGTATCAGATAAGCAGCCCCAAAAACCATGCGCTCATGAAGCTGTTTCATCAAGTATGTGAAGCGAATGGGATTGTACATGACAATCGCCAGATTTTTGAATATCTGAACACTTTCGAAGAAAAGAGTAAGCCGATTCAATTAAGCCTCTTTGACTGACTTTTCTCTTTAGAAGCAAATTTATTTTTTCAAAAAGGTGTGGTATTTCTTATTATATATAGGATTTCTACCCACCTTTTTTTACACAAAAAAGTGCCTCAATCCTTGCTTTTAAAGGACTTGAAGCACTTTTCACAAAAGGAAACACTTTCCTAATTCTAAGGAGGTGTTTTGCTTACATATTAAATAAATCTGAATGTGTACCTGTAGCAACCAAGGTCAATGCTAATTCATATTTCATTCGTCCAAATCCTCTAATGCTTCTGAAAAGCTGCTATACCTTTTTGTATTAGGATCTCTACTGATTCTCTTTGCTTCTTCCATAGCCTCAAGCACTTCTGCTTTATACTGAGGAACTTCTACTGCAAAAGGCAATCCACCTCTCATAACACATTGTCTTAAAAAGATATTCATAGCACTAGACATATCCATACCAAGTTGACTAAATAATTCTACTGCCTGTTTCTTTAAATCTTCATCAATCCTTACTTGTGTTGGTACTGTTGCCATAGTATCGCTCTCCTATCCAAATGAAAAATTAATTTACTATATATTATCTCTTCCTAATTCCATTATATTCATATAGGTTTACATTGTCAATCATTTGTAAGTTTTTTAACTCCACAGAAGGTTAGCAAAAACAAATTACTTTTCCTACAAAAAACACAAAACATGACACAAGGTGTCAAATGATCTGTGTTATGCTATACTCAAAACAATATCACACGATACCTATCGTTTAGATGAGGACAAACCCTTGCATAAAAAAGCAGCGATTGCAAACGTAATCCATACAAATGCATAAAATTTTATATCCGAATCCGATTGATTTTTTATACTCTTTTTTTCCATTTCAGACATCACACAAGCTCCTTTTATCTGATAACATGCCCACCCACAACACAAAAGACCTCATAGGGTTTCCCCTACAAGGTCTTTTTCCTATTCATTCTCTTTATTTAAAGTATGCCACACCGCTCTCGAAGATCTTCATATCCTGTTCTCCGTAGATGTTGATTGCTACGCCGTCTCCACGACGCTCAGAATGCGCCATCTTTCCAAGTACGCGTCCATCCGGGCTGGTGATACCTTCGATGGCCATATAAGAACCGTTTACGTTCCACTCTTCATCCATCGTCGGATTTCCTGCCTCATTGACATACTGTGTCACGACCTGACCATTCTCAAAGAGCTGATCCAGCCACTCCTGCGGAGCAACAAAACGTCCTTCTCCATGAGAAGCCGGGTTTGTATATACACCACCAAGCTGTGCACCTGCCATCCAGGGCGACTTGTTTGAAACGACCTTTGTATATACCATCTTGCTCACGTGACGTCCGATGGTATTGTAGGTCAGAGTCGGTGAATCTGCTTTCTGCTCAGTAATCTTACCATACGGTACCAGACCCAGCTTAATCAACGCCTGGAATCCGTTACAGATACCGAGTACCAGACCATCACGCTCGTTCAACAGCTTCATGACTTCTTCGCTCATCTTCTCACTACGGAATGCGTTCGCAAAGAACTTTGCACTTCCTTCCGGCTCGTCACCGGCAGAGAATCCACCCGGGAACATCACGATCTGTGACTGTGCGATTGCCTTTGAAAATTCGTCTACAGAATCGCGAATACCTGCTGCATCCAGATTCTTAAATACCTTTGTAATTACATTCGCACCAGCACGCTCAAATGCCTTTGCACTGTCATATTCGCAGTTTGTTCCGGGAAATACCGGAATAAATACGGTCGGTTTTGCGATTTTGTTTTTGCAAACGTAAATATCTTTTGCTTCATACAGACCGGTCTTCACATCGTCTTTTCCATCTACTGCGATGGTCGGGAATACCTTTTCCAATGTGCCTGTCCAGATTTCAATCGCTTCATCCATAGCCAGTGCCATCTCGTCATAAACGAATGATCTCGTATCGTTGACACGTCCGATCACTGCCATATACGCTTCTAATCCGGCTGCTGCAAACGCTTCTTTTACAGCATCTACACATCCTACCGGTACTTCTGCCACAATGCTACCGAACGCAGGCGCAAACAATGTCTGCTTTGAAACACTGCTGTCAATCGTCACACCGAGCTTGTTACCAAAGCCCATCTTGCTGACTGCTGCTGCCACACCTTTTCCGTCTAATGCATAAGCAGAAACGATTGCTTTCTGACCAATCAATGCATGTACGGTATCATACAGCTTCATCAACTGCTCATAAACCGGTAAATCATATGCATCTCTCGCCATCGATAACAGCACGAGTTTGTTTCCTGCTGCCTTCAATTCCGGTGTCACAATATCCTGTCCCTTTGCCACATCCACTGCGAATGAAACTAAGGTCGGAGGAACATCGATTTCATTAAAGGTTCCTGACATAGAATCCTTTCCACCGATTGACGGGAGACCTAATGAAATCTGTGCCTGATATGCACCCAGTAATGCCGCAAACGGCTGACTCCAACGTGAAGGGTCTTCGCTCATACGACGGAAATACTCCTGGAACGTGAAACGCACTTTTGCATAATCACCACCTGCTGCCACGATACGTGACAACGATTCTACAACTGCATAAGCGGCTCCGTGATACGGACTCCAGCTAGACAAATACGGATCAAATCCGTAAGACATCAAGGTCACCGCATCACACTTGCCATCCAATACAGGAAGCTTCGCTACCATAGACTGTGTCTCAGTCAACTGATAACGTCCGCCATACGGCATATACACACTGCCGGCACCGATAGAACCGTCAAAACGCTCTACCAGACCTTTCTGTGAGCAGACATTCAAATCCTTCAAGGTCTCTGCCCATGCTTTTTTCACATCTCCTGCTTCTAATGCTTCTGCCACTGCAGGAAGCTCATATTTATTAAAGAAATTCTCTGTCTCTTCCGGAATATCTACAGATACAGTGGTCTCCTGATGCGCACCGTTTGTATCCAAAAATGCACGTGAAATATTTACGATTTCTGTGCCCTGCCACTCCAGTACCAGACGCGGTTCTTCTGTCACAGTAGCTACTTCTACTGCTTCCAGATTTTCTTCTGCTGCATATTTCAAAAACTGCTCTACGTCTGTCGGTGCTACGACTACTGCCATACGCTCCTGCGACTCTGAAATAGCTAATTCTGTACCATCCAGTCCGGCATATTTTTTCGGAACAAGGTCAAGATTTACACGAAGTCCCGCTGCCAGCTCTCCGATCGCTACCGATACACCACCTGCACCGAAGTCGTTACACTTCTTTATCATATGTGATACTTCCGGTCTGCGGAACATACGCTGCAGCTTACGCTCTGTCGGCGCATTTCCCTTCTGTACCTCTGCACCACATACCGCTGTGGACTCTGTATTGTGCGCCTTTGAAGAACCGGTCGCTCCTCCAATACCATCGCGTCCGGTACGTCCGCCTAAGAGCACAATCACATCACCGGGATCTGAGGTCAGACGCTGCACTGCGCTGCGAGGTGCTGCACCCATGACAGCTCCGATCTCCATACGCTTTGCAACATAGCCCGGATGATAAATCTCTTTTACATAGCCGGTCGCCAGACCAATCTGATTTCCATAAGAGCTATAACCCTGTGCCGCACCGCGCACGAGCTTCTTCTGCGGAAGCTTTCCGGGAATTGTATCTTTTACAGAAACAGTCGGATCAGACGCACCTGTCACACGCATCGCCTGATATACATAAGTACGTCCTGATAACGGGTCACGAATCGCTCCACCCAGACAGGTCGCAGCGCCACCAAACGGCTCGATTTCTGTCGGATGATTGTGTGTCTCGTTCTTAAAGTTTACCAACCATTCTTCGGTCTTTCCATCGATTTCTACAGGCACAACGATAGAACATGCATTGATCTCATCAGATTCTTCCTGATCGTCTAACTTGCCTTCTTTTTTCAGGCGCTTCATCGCCATCAATGCCAAATCCATCAGACAGACAAACTTGTCATCTCTGCCTGCATACATATTTTTATGTGTCTCTAAGTAGTCTTTGTAGCTGTCTTCCATCGGCGCACGGTAATAACCATCCTTGAAAGACACATCCGTCAATTCAGTAGAGAAGGTTGTATGACGGCAGTGGTCAGACCAGTATGTATCCAACACACGCACTTCTGTCACAGACGGATCTCTCTTTTCTTCATTCTTAAAATAATTCTGAATATGGAGAAAATCTTTAAAAGTCATCGCCAGATTCAATGAGCTGTACAACTCTTTCAGCTCTGCTTCTGCCATTGCAGTAAATCCGTCAAAAATCTTTACTGCCTCCGGCTCCGGAAACTCCTGCACCAATGTCTGCGGTTTTTCCATATCAGTCTCACGCGAATCTACCGGATTGATACAATGCTTTTTAATCGCATCTAACTGCTCCTGATTGATTTCACCTTCAATCACATAGGTCGTAGCCGAACGAATAATCGGTTCTTCTTCCTCATTCAAAAGGCGTACACACTGTACTGCCGAATCTGCACGCTGGTCAAACTGTCCCGGCAAATATTCCACACTAAACACAGCCGCACCGTTTGCCTCAAAAGTCTCCTCATAGAGATCATCTACCGGAGGCTCAGAAAAGACTGTTACTTTTGCCTTTTCATAACTCTCGTCTGAAATATTCTCTATATCATAACGAATCAATACTCTTACATTTGTCACCGTCTTGATTCCGAGATAACTCTTAATCTCCGCCTGCAAATCCTTTGCAGCTACTGCAAAATCAGGTTTCTTCTCCGCATATACGCGACGTACATTACTCATGGTTCATCCTCCATATGTTTTTATCATCAGTATTTATATAATATGAAAAAAAAATGACTTTTGCAACCTTTTTGGACATTCCGCGACAAAAAAGTTCCTTTTTGCGCATAATTCACTCGTGCTTCGCCCAGAAATCCGTCAAAAGTCCATCGATTTGCTCTAAGGTGCAGCTCTGATAATCCGCCCATTCACGCGGAAAAATCTGTAAATTGTCCCGCTGTAAAAAGCGTTCGTCCAATAATGCTATGACTCCGACATCTGTCAGCGTTCGAATCACTCTTCCCGCCGCCTGTTGCACCTTGTTCATTCCCGGATAGCGATATACATAGTCAAATCCATTCTGATTCCGGTTATCAAAATAATTTTTTAGTATCTCACTCTCGCCGCCAATCTGCGGAATCCCTGTTCCTATTATAATTGCACCGATCAGCCGGTCATCCCGCAAATCCACGCCTTCTCCGAAAATACCGCCCATGACACAAAATGCCACCATCGACCGTTCACGCACCTCACAAAACTCCTGCAAAAATGCTTCCCGCGACTCCTCCTGCATCTTTTGTGTCTGCATAATCACATCGATTTCTTCTCCGCACATATAAGAAAACTGTTCTTCTACCTCCTGCATCATCCGGTATGACGGAAAAAATGCGATATAGTTTCCTTTCTTCGCCTGTGCGATTCTATTTATATAGGAAGCGATTCGTACATATTCATCAACCGTTCGCCTTGTATACTTGCTGCTCACATCCGTTCCCACGAGAAGCAGACGCTGCTCATTTTGAAATACAGAATGCGCATACACTGCATAGTTTTCCGGCTCTGTAGACAACAAACCTTTATAATACTGAATCGGCAATAAAGTTCCGGAGAAAAAAATAGTACTGCGTGCCTTATTCAGACAGTTTTGCAAATTCACAGACGGGTCTGCACAATACAGCTTCACCGCAAATTCACCATTCTCCTCCATGCTCGAATAAACGATATAATTTTCGTCTACCAACTCATAGATGTTTAGAAAACCGCGCAAATCAAAATAAAATTCCATCACTGTATCGCGCTCCGCGATCGTCAAAGGCTTCTGCAAAAAACGCTCCATCTCAGATGCCAACTGCATGAGTGCAAACAGCAAATCATTGATAGAATCATGGATTTTATAGGTTTCACATGCACGCTTGTACTCCAGCATAATTTTATTCACACGCTCCAGGGCGCGCATCACCTTTTTGCTCCAAGGGTTCAGCAAACGCTTGGTCTCCAGCACACGTTCCTTGACAATACGCTGCGAATACATCTGTCTGCCTCGCTCTACCAGATTGTGTGCCTCGTCTACCAAAAACAGATAATCGCCCTTATTTCCTTCCCCAAAAAAACGTTTCAGATACACCGTCGGGTCAAATGCGTAATTATAATCTCCCACAATCACATCGCTCCAACTGGAAGTATCCAGACACAATTCAAAGGGACATACCATGTACCGGTCTGCCTGCTCCAGCAATACCTCTCTCGAAAAGCAGTCCTCGCGCTGCAGCAAATCAAACACGGCATCATTAATGCGGTCATAATGCCCTTTTGCATAAGGACATGCCTGCGGATTACACTCCGGTGTCTCACATTTGCACAGCTTCTCTTTTGCGGTGATTTGTACGACTTTTCCCCTATAGCCATGTGCGTGAAACACATCAAACGTCTCCATCGCCACTGTCGCCGTCAGTGTCTTTGCCGTAAGATAAAAAATTTTCTCTCCATAGCCTTCGCCGACCGCGCGCACTGCCGGAAACAAAACAGAAATCGTTTTTCCGGTTCCCGTCGGTGCTTGGATGAAGAGATTCTTTTTCCGCAAAATCGTGCGATAAACATCGGACACCAGCTCACGCTGTCCCGGTCTGTACGCAAACGGAAATTCCATATTTTTTATAGAAGCAATACTGCACTGCTTCCATTCATATTGAAACTCAGCCCACTTGTGATATTCCTGCATCAGTTCATCAAACCACTTCTGCAATTCTTCCATCGTGTAGCGCTCATAAAATCGTCTTACTTCTTCGGTGTCCAGATTACAATAAGTCATCTGTACGCCGATTTGCTCCAACTCCTGCTGACCAGCATAAATATAGGCATAGCACTTTGCCTGCGCCAGATGTACACCTATCGGCGCTTCCAGCTCTGTAACATCCTGATAGATGCCTTTGATTTCATCAATACATGGCAATTCATCATACGTAAATATGCCATCCGCCCGACCTTCGACCGTAAGTATATAACGCGGTGTCTCTATATTTATTTTCAACGGTACTTCCGCACAATAAGAGCTTCCCATCGCCCGCTGCAGCTTCTTGTGAATTCTCGTCCCTTCCTGCATCGCATTCATCTGCATGCCATGACTGTTACGATTATCAATATCACCTGAGCGCAACAAAAACTCCACCAGATTACGCACAGAAATGCGTACCTGCTGGAGTAATAGTTCCTGTAAGGCTTCTGTATGTTCTTCCGAGTGCTCATTTCGCTTTTTTTGCTTTTCGGATTTCATATATAAATGCTTCCTTTAAAATAGCATATCTTCATAATAGGGGCATAGATTCTTGGCTGTCGGATCCTTTCCCTTCTCGCCTCTGCACGCGCGATTGGATGCACGGCAATCGGTGTCACAATACCACCGCGTCACCGGAGTCTGTTCTTCCTGCGAATATGTATTTGATACGGAATTGTTTTGGCTCGCATCCATGTACATCGCCTCCTAATATACAGACGCTACTTTTATGCTTCGTTTTTTAAGAAGAACAAACACGGTTCTTTCCTGTATTTTTCGCCTGATACAATGCCTGATCTGCCTGATCAAAAAACTTACTTGCAGTCGCCCAGGGTCTGTCATATTCAGCCACACCCAGACTGACAGTAAACTGATGTGCTTCTCCGCTGGCATCTGTAAAAATCGTGTCTGCAAATCTGCGTCGAATCGTATTTGCACGAGTGAGCGCATCCTTCTTATGACAGCCACCCACGATCAGTACAAATTCTTCTCCGCCGTAACGCGCTGCCAAATCCTTGCTACCGCAATAGTTTTTGAAAATACCTGCAAGTCCGAGCAGTACTTCGTCTCCAAATGCATGACCGTAAGTATCATTTACCTTTTTAAAGTTATCAATATCTGCAATCAACAGACAAAACGCCTCATCTTCGCGTTCCTTCTCCGGCAACTGCGCATATTCTTTCATACGCTTTTCCAGCTCTTCATAGAAACACTCATGATTATAAAGTCCTGTCGCTGCGTCCATACGCGTCGCATCGCCGAGAATCATCGTCTGTGTATGTACATAGCC
>JAGAOE010000022.1 GCA_017623885.1 Eubacterium sp.
AAATCACCATATTTTCAGTAGTAAATTTCAACTCCATGTGTTAAGCTTAAACCAAACAGAATTAGCCACCGAAGAGGACAAACTCTATCAAATCGATAGATGGGCGAGACTCTTTCGAGCCAAGACATGGGAGGAACTTAAAATGATTGCACAGAGTGATAAGTATATGAGTGAAGCCGCAGCAGAAATCTATCGGATGAACGCAGATGAAATCATCAAAGAACAGTGTCGTGCACGTGAAGATTATTATCGTCATGAACGTCATATGAAAAAACGTCTGGAAGAAGCAGAACAGCGCGCTACTGTTGCAGAGCAGGAAATACAGGATGCGAAACAAGAAACACAGGCTGCCTTACAGCGTATCACAGAATTGGAAGCATTGCTCAAACAGGCAAACGAAAATCAAAAGTAACACAAACAAAATTTGCACACAAGTGACAAGAGAATGGTATCGGATAAAATAAGAACGGGGCTATCGCACAAACTGATGAATTCAGTTAGAGCATCAACCCCGTAAATTTTAATTATTTTTTATTCTGATTAATTTCAATCATGCGCTGTGCACGTACCTTAGACGGTAAACCAAACAGGGTAATAAAGCCCTGTGCATCGTGGTGATCATACTGATCGCCGGTCGTAAAGCTGGCAAGTGACTCACTGTAGAGAGAGTACGGAGAAGTGGTGCCTGCTTTTGTGATGGTTCCTTTGTATAATTTGAATTTTACTTCACCGGTTACATACTGCTGTGTAGATTCGATGAATGCCTGCTGTGCTTCGCGCAGAGGTGTAAACCATTTTCCTTCGTATACGACCTGAGCCAGACGCTTACCGATTTCTAATTTTGCAGCCATTGTCTCACGGTCGAGAATCAGTTCTTCGAGCTGATCATGTGCTTCCATTAAAATAGTACCGCCGGGAGTCTCATATACGCCACGACTCTTCATACCGACAACGCGGTTTTCTACGATGTCGATGATACCGATACCGTGCTTGCCGCCCAGACGGTTCAGCTCGCGAATGATATCAGCGACTTTCATTTCTTTTCCGTTTACAGACTTGGGAACACCTGCTTCAAAAGTCATGGTCACGTATTCCGGTTCATCGGGAGCTTTTTCCGGTGTCACACCCAAAACGAGCAGATGCTCATAATTCGGTTCGCAGGAAGGATCTTCCAGCTCCAGACCTTCGTGGCTGATATGCCAAAGGTTACGGTCACGGCTGTAGCTGCTGTCTGTACCGAACGGCAAATCGATGCCGTGTGCGCGGCAATATTCGATTTCTGCTTCACGAGAATCCATCTGCCACTTGTCGTCACGCCAGGGAGCGATAATCTGAATGTCAGGAGCGAGTGCCTTGATTCCGAGCTCAAAACGAATCTGGTCATTTCCTTTTCCGGTTGCACCGTGACAGATTGCTACGGCACCTTCTTTGCGTGCGATTTCTACCAGACGCTTTGCGATACCGGGGCGGGCCATAGAGGTTCCAAGCAGATATTTGTGCTCATATACAGCACTTCCCATTACACAGGGAACGATGTAGTCTTCTGCGAATTCATCAGTAATATCTTCGATATACAGTTTGGTCGCACCGGAGAGCTGTGCACGCTCCTCTAATCCGTCCAGTTCTTCCTCCTGTCCGCAGTCGATGCAGCAGCAAACAACATCATAATCATAGGTTTCTTTCAGCCAGGGGATAATCGCGGTTGTATCCAATCCGCCGGAATAAGCTAAAATTACTTTTTCTTTCATGGTATGTAGTCCTTTCTTTATCTTTATTCTTTTTTGTGTTCTGATTTATATTTTTGTAGAGCGGAAATCCTGTGTACAAATATACAAAATGTTCCAACCTCAGACATTTACCATCATACATCAATTTTTCCCGATGTGCAACTGTAAAAATATGCATAATTTATGCATAAAAATAGTTTAAAATGCATAAATATGCATAAAAAGTGTAAAAAGTTGCAAAAAACACTTTACGAATGTGAAAAATAGTATTAGTATAGGTAAAGACATTATCATGCCGGAAGAATAGACGGCGATGAAATGACAGTGACTGATATATAGAAAGCAGAAAATAAAAATAGAACGATAAGAGGAAGGGTAGGTAGCGCATTATGATTGAAGTAGGAATTATCGGAGCGACCGGTTATGCAGGAGCAGAGCTGGTGCGTATTTTGTTGAGACATAAAGATGTGGAGATTAAGTGGTATGGTTCACGCAGCTATGTAGATGAGAAATATGCGAGTGTGTATCGAAATATGTTTGAACTGGTAGAAGATGCATGTTTGGATGATAATATTGAAGAACTGGCAGAGCAGGTAGACGTTATTTTCACAGCTACACCGCAGGGATATTTAGGAAGTATTTTGACCGAGGAACTTTTGGCAAAGGTGAAGGTTGTTGACCTCAGTGCAGATTATCGGATTAAAGATGTAGCTACTTATGAGAAGTGGTATCAGATTGCACATCAGTCACCGCAGCTTATTGAGCAGGCTGTTTACGGTTTGTGTGAAATCAATCGCGGATTGGTAAACGAGCAGACAAGACTGATTGCAAATCCCGGATGCTATACGACCTGTTCGATTTTGACAGCATATCCGCTTGTGAAAGAGGGACTGATTGATCCGAATACGCTCATCGTAGATGCAAAGAGCGGTACATCCGGTGCAGGACGCGGCGCAAAGATGGCGAATCTGTTCTGCGAAGTAAACGAAAATATGAAGGCTTACGGTGTGACGACACATCGCCATACGCCTGAGATAGAGGAACAGCTCGGCTATGCGGCAGGAGAGCGCGTAACGATTAATTTTACACCGCATCTTGTGCCGATGAATCGCGGTATTTTGGCGACCGAATATGCTTCTTTGGTGAAAAAGGCAGACGGTACTTATCCGACAGAGGCAGAAGTGCGTGCTGTATATGAAAAATATTATGCAAATGAATATTTTATCCGTGTGTTGCCGAAGGGCGAGTGTCCGGAAACAAAGTGGGTAGAAGGCAGTAATTTTGTAGATATCAATTTTGTGATTGATGAGCGTACCGGTCGCATCGTTATGATGGGAGCGCTTGATAATCTGGTGAAGGGAGCTGCCGGACAGGCAGTACAGAACATGAACTTACTGTTCGGACTGGATGAAAAAGAAGGATTAGAGCTGGTACCTTGCTTCCCGTAATTGATTTGCAGTAAAGCATACTGCATGGCAGAGTAGTTGGCGAAGGGAGATTCATGATTCTATGAAAGAAACGATTGAGATTCGTCCGATGACGGAAGATGATTATGATCAGGTCTATACATTATGGATGTCGATTAAGGGATTTGGTATGCGCAGCATTGATGATTCGAGAGAAGGTGTGGCGCGTTTTATCAGACGAAATCCGAAGACAAGTATGGTGGCGACAGACGATGGCCGGGTGATAGGAGCGATTTTGTGTGGTCATGACGGCAGACGCGGTTGTTTTTACCATGTGTGTGTACATATGGATTATCGGAAACAGGGCATTGGTAAAGAAATGGCGGTAGCGTGTATGAGAGCGCTTCAGGCAGAACAGATTAATAAGGTCAGTCTGATTGCATTTAAAAGCAACGAGATCGGAAATCGTTTCTGGCAGAGTGTCGGCTGGACATTTCGTGAAGACTTGAATTATTATGATTTTACATTAAATGATGCAAATATTACAAAATTTAATCAGTAAACAATTGTGAAAAAGAATGGAAAAGAGGCAGCGAGATGAAAAAAATAACAGGCGGCGTGACCGCAGCAAAAGGGTTTTCGGCAGCAGCGACAGCGGCTGGAATTAAATACGAAGGACGGACAGATATGGCGATGGTATACAGTGAAGTTCCGGCGACAGTAGCCGGTACATTTACGACGAATGTCTTTCAGGCATCGCCGGTAGTCTGGGATAAAAATATCGTAAAGTCCGGTAAAAAAGCACAGGCAATAGTCGTAAATTCAGGTATCGCAAATGCGTGTACCGGTGCAGAGGGTGATCGCTATTGCCAGATGACAGCAGATGCGACAGCAGAGGCATTGAATATAGCGGCAGATATGGTACTGCTCGGTTCGACCGGTGTGATTGGTATGCAGCTTCCGATTGATAAAATGCAGGCGGGTGCCAGAAAGCTGGCGACCTTGCTGCAGTCGGATATAGAGGCGGGAACGGCAGCAGCACAGGCGATTATGACAACAGATACGCATAAAAAGGAGGTCGCGCTGACGATCGAGCTGGATGGAAAAGAAGTGACGATAGGCGGAATGGCAAAGGGCTCAGGCATGATTCATCCGAATATGTGCACGATGCTGGCTTATGTGACAACAGATGAGGCGATATCGCATGAAATGTTGCAGAAAGCGCTCAGTGAAATCGTCGTGGACAGTTTCAATATGATATCAGTGGACGGAGATACGAGTACGAATGATACCTTGCTGGTTCTGGCAAACGGATTGGCAGGAAATGCCGAGATTACGGCAGAAGGTGCAGATTATGAGAAGTTTTATGCAGCCTTAAAAGAGATTTGTGTACATTTGGCAAAAGAAATGGCGGCAGATGGAGAAGGTGCGACAAAGCTCGTGGAGTCGATTGTCGAGGGGGCAGATACGAAAGAAAATGCCCGCACATTAGCAAAGTCCGTTGTGTGCTCCAGTCTGACAAAAGCTGCAATGTATGGTTGTGATGCGAACTGGGGAAGAGAGTTGTGCGCACTTGGTTATTCCGGTGTGTCATTTGACCCGCTGAAGGTAGAAATGTATTTCAAGAGCGGCGATCAGACGATGCTTATTTTTAAAGACGGCTGTGGTGTGGATTATAGTGAGGAAGAGGCATCTGCACTTTTGGCAAAGGACCATGTTCAGATTATTTCGAAGATGAACATGGGAAATGAAACAGCGACTGCGTGGGGCTGTGATTTGACTTATGATTATGTAAAAATAAATGCGGATTACCGCTCTTAGGAGGATAACGATGGAAAATATGGATGGAATTTTACAAAAAGCACAGGTGCTGGTGGAGGCACTTCCTTATATTCAGAGATACAATCGAAAGATTATTGTTGTAAAATATGGCGGAAGCGCGATGGTAGATGAAGAACTCAAGCGCAGTGTCATTCAGGATGTCGTATTATTGAAGCTGGTAGGATTCAAGCCGATTGTCGTACACGGCGGCGGAAAAGAAATCAGCAAATGGGTCGAAAAAGTAGGCATGGAGCCGCGTTTTGTGAATGGCTTGCGTGTGACGGATGAGCCGACGATGGAAATCGCGGAGATGGTATTAAATAAAGTAAACAAATCACTGGTGCAGATGGTACAGCAGTTAGGCGTTATGGGTATCGGTGTGACCGGAAAAGACGGTGGTCTTTTGAAGGTAAAAAAGAAATATTCAAACGGTGAGGATATCGGATTTGTAGGAGAAATTACAGAGGTGAATCCGAAATTACTGTATGATTTGTTGGAAAAAGATTTTCTGCCGATTGTCGGACCGATTGGTATGGATGATGAATATCAGTCTTACAATATCAATGCGGATGATGCAGCATGTGCGATTGCAAAGGCTGTAAATGCAGAAAAGCTGGCATTCCTTACCGATATCGAGGGTGTATATAAAGACCCGAATGACAAGCGTACATTTATCTCAGAGCTGCATCTCTCAGAAGCGCGAAAGCTGATTGAGGATGGATTTATCGGCGGCGGTATGCTGCCTAAGCTCAATAACTGCATCAATGCGATGGAAGAGGGTGTATCTCGCGTACATATTTTGGATGGACGTATTGCACACTGCCTGCTGCTTGAAATTTTCACCAACAGTGGTGTGGGGACGATGTTTCTGAACGATGATGTAGAGCTGTAAAAAGCGAATAAAATTAGGAAAATAAAAAGGAGAATGCATATGAGTAAGGAGCAACAGATCAAACAGGCAGAAGATGCCCTGTTGCATGTATATAATCGTTTTTCACTTGTACTGGATCGGGGCGATGGTGCGTACCTGTATGATACAGACGGAAAGCAATATCTGGATTTTGCTGCTGGAATCGCAGTAATGGCATTCGGATATAACAATAAAGAATATAACGATGCGCTCAAAGCACAGGTAGATAAATTATTGCACACATCAAATCTGTATTATAGTGTGCCTACTGCGACCGCAGCACAGGCGCTGACAAAGGCGAGTGGTATGGATCGCGTCTTTTTCACAAACAGCGGAGCTGAGGCAATCGAGGGCGCGATTAAGGCTGCAAAGAAATATGCATATACGAGAGATGGTCATGGCGGACATGAAATCATTGCGATGAATCACTCCTTTCACGGAAGAACAATCGGCGCATTGTCAGTGACTGGAAACGAGCATTACAGAGAGCCGTTTGAGCCGTTGATGCCGGGCGTAAAGTATGCAGACTTTAATGATTTGGATAGTGTAAAAGCACAGGTGACGGACAAGACCTGCGCGATTATTTTTGAGACGATTCAGGGTGAGGGTGGCATTTACCCAGCATCGAAAGAGTTTATGGAAGGTGTGCGTGCGCTGTGTGACGAAAATGACATTTTGTTGATTTTAGATGAAATTCAGTGTGGTGTGGGACGCAGCGGACACATGTTTGCATGGCAGGGCTATGGCGTGAAGCCGGATATTATGACAAGTGCGAAAGCACTGGGCTGCGGTGTTCCGGTCGGCGCATTTCTTATGACGGAGCGCGTGGCAAAGACCTCTTTGATGCCGGGTGATCACGGTACGACATATGGCGGCAATCCGTTTGTAGGTGCGGCTGTGACAAAGGTGTTTGAGATGATGGAACGCGAGCAGATGACGGCACATGTGCAGGAAATCGGAGCGTACTTGTCACAAAAGCTGGATATGCTGGTAGATAAGTATGATTGCCTGACCGCTCATCGCGGTGTAGGACTTATGCATGGACTGGTATGCACGAAAAAGGTCGCAGAAGTATCTGCAAAAGCATTGGAGAAGGGGCTGATTGTGATTACTGCCGGCAGTGATGTGATTCGGTTTGTTCCGCCGTTAATTATCGAAAAAGAGCATGTAGATGAAATGATTGAGAAGTTAAGTGCAGTTTTAGACGAAATGGATGAAACTGCTCTAAACAGAAATAAACAAAAATAAATCTCACAAACAAGGGTTGTAATATTTGAAATTCTTCGCTACAATAAATGTATCGCTTTGAGTGCTCCGAAGGTGACCGGACAGTCGCAGAAAGGAGCCGTAATTGATGCAACAGTTGATGAAACAGATTAAAGAATTTGTAGATAAAGAAGTAAAGCAAACGATTCATAAATGGTTCAACGTACAAAAGAAGGCAGCAAGGACAGCGATAAGCTGTCTTATGCTGTTACTTTTATATGGATGTACATTTGTCCGTGATGACACGCCGGCAGTGGCAGTGGTTTCAAAGGATGACAGCGATTTGCAGTCGGCGACAGAGGAAAAAGCGGACGAAGAATCACAGAATGCTGAGACACAGGAGAATGTGTCGCATACAGCGTCTGCGCCGTCTACGGAGATGTCAGCGACGAAAATCACGGTGTTTGTATGCGGGGCAGTGCAACATCCCGGCGTCTATGAACTGTCGGAGGGTAGCCGCGTTTATGAGGCTGTGGCATGTGCAGGTGGTATGACGAAAGAAGCATCACAGACATCCGTAAATCAGGCAGAGCTGCTGACAGATGCACAGATGATTGTGATACCGACAAAAGAAGAAGCTGACAGACAAGCGCAGGAAGCGATGGAAAAGTCAGATGGTCTGGTAAATATCAATACTGCGGATGTGGAAGAACTGGAAGAATTGCCGGGAATCGGTGCTTCAAAGGCGCGTAGTATAGTGGCGTACCGTGAAACACACGGCGCGTTTGCATCGATTGATGAACTGAAAAATATAGAAGGAATCAAAGACGGAGTGTTTGCTCAGTTAGAAGGGTGTATAAAAGTAGAATAAGAACTGTTTGCTGCAGGTGTGCATCAGACAGCGAAGGATGAGGTGTATAATGGCAAAAAAGGTGCTCGTAGTAGATGACGAAAAGCTGATTGTAAAAGGAATCCGGTTTTCTTTAGAACAGGATGGAATGGAAGTAGAGTGTGCTTATGACGGAGAAGAGGCATTAAAGCTGGCGACAGAGAATGCGTATGATATGATTCTTTTGGATTTGATGCTGCCCAAAATGGACGGCTTTGAAGTGTGTCAGCGTATTCGTGAATTTTCAAACGTTCCGATTGTGATGCTGACTGCAAAGGGCGATGACATGGACAAGATTTTAGGTCTGGAATATGGTGCGGATGACTACATCACAAAGCCGTTTAATATTCTGGAGGTCAAAGCACGCATCAAAGCAATTATGCGTCGAACCGGAACGAAAGAGGCAGCACCTGCAAAGACGCAGGGAATCGAGAATGGTGATTTGCGTCTGGATTTAGAGAGCCGCAGACTGTTCATTTCAGGAAGAGAAGTAAATCTCACCGCCAGAGAATTTGAACTTCTGGAGTTGTTTGTTACCAATCAGAATAAAGTATTCAGCCGTGAAAAACTGCTGGAGCTGGTATGGGGTGTTGACTATCCGGGTGATGTGCGTACAGTGGACGTGCATGTGCGTCGTCTGCGTGAAAAGATTGAAGTAAATCCGAGCGAGCCGAAATATGTCCATACCAAATGGGGTGTGGGTTATTATTATCGCGGATAGACCGCACATATCTGCTTAGATGTACTTGATATGTGTGAGATTAAACTGATAGGAAAAAGAAATGAAGTCAAAAAAGAAATTGCGTAAGTTTTTTAAGAGCTTGCGGATTCGTCTGATTATAGCATTTGTTATTTTAGGTGTTTTGCCGGGAATCGCGCTGCGTATCGGTCTTATAAAGGGATATGAAAATCGCGCAGTAGCGACACGTAGTATAGACATTCGCAGTCAGGCTAAGATTTTATCAGACCAGATTGCAAATAATGGCTATTTAGAAGATTGTTCCATCGAATCGATTAATTCCAGATTGGAGCTGATTTGTAATATATATGATGGCCGAATCTTAGTCATCGATAATACGTTTCACATTATCAAAGACACGTATGATTTGGATACATCAAAGATTATTATATCAGAAGAAGTGGCGACCAGCTTTCAGGGGCAGGAATCGAACAAATATGATCGCGTAAATAATTATATTCAACAAACGATGCCGATACGTGATGTAGACACGCAGGAAATACTGGGTGTCTTATTGGTGAGCGTTTCGACTGATACCGTGCATGCTGCGGTGGATTATTTGCAAAATATTGCACTAATCATTCAGATTGTGACATCGATACTCACGGTGGTTTGTGCGATTTTGTTGGCAAATTCGTTGTCACACCCGTTCCGAAAAATGACAAAATCCATCGAGGAAATACAGATTGGCTATGGCGAGGATGTACTGCATATTGATGATTTTGCTGAGACGGAAGAAATATCCGAAAATATAAATGCGCTCTTGAAAAACATGAAGGTGCTCGATGAATCGCGACAGGAATTTGTATCAAACGTGTCTCATGAGTTGAAGACACCATTGACTTCTATGAAGGTGTTGGCGGATTCGCTGATTGCACAGGAAGGTGCACCGGTCGAACTGTATCAGGAGTTTATGACGGATATTGCTTCTGAGATTGAACGTGAAAACAAAATCATTACAGATTTGTTATCACTCGTAAAGATGGACAAGGCGGCAGACAGTATGAACATTAGCTCAGTGAATGTCAACGAGCTGTTGGAGCTGATTATGAAGCGACTGATGCCGATTGCGGAGACACAACATATTGAGCTGGTATTAGAGAGCTTCCGCCCGGTAAGTGCAGAATTGGATGAGACAAAAATGTCTTTGGCTTTGACGAATCTGATTGAAAATGCGATTAAATATAACGACAAAACGGATGGATGGGTGCATGTGTCATTAAATGCGGATCACCAGTATTTTTATGTGAAAGTAGAGGACAACGGCGTGGGTATTCCGGAAGAATCACTGGATCATATTTATGAGCGTTTTTATCGTGTGGACAAATCACATTCGCGTGAAATCGGTGGTACGGGTCTGGGACTCGCATTGACACGTAACGTTATTTTGATGCACAGAGGCGCGATCAAAGCGTTTTCTACGGAGGGAGAAGGCACGATATTTACGGTGCGTATTCCCTTGAAATATATTACGGCATAGGAGGCAGGACATGAAGACAAAAAAAGTATGGATCATGGCTGTTCTTTTTCTGCTGGCGGTGTGTGCGGTCGGTTGTACGCAGGAGCAGATACCGGAAGGAACGTTTCTCATCAGTTATCTGGATAAGGAACAGACAAAGACGGTGCGTGTCGGTTATGAACCGGATGCAGACCGCAAGGATACGGAATTGCTTGTGAAAGAACTGCTGCATGTTTTGGCGACAGATTCCGGAAATGTGGATTATGTAAAACCGATACCGGAAGGTGTTGAAGTGACAAAAACCGTACTTGACGAAAGTGGAGATTTAAAGGTTTATTTTAACGAAAATTATCGCGTAATGGATGCGGTACAGGAGATTTTGTGCAGATTGGCATTGGTACAGACACTGACACAGGTGGACGGCGTGAAGTACCTTGAGTTTTTTGTAGGGGAAGAACCGCTGCTCGACACACAGGGAAATGAAGTCGGAGAAATGACGACCGATGATTTTGTCGTAAATCCGGGCGAACAGATTAATTCGATTCAGCATGCAGCGCTGGAATTGTATTTTTCAAATCCCTCCGGTGACGGACTTGTGCGCGAAGTACAACGTGTATATTACAACAGTAATGTGTCTTTGGAAAAGCTGGTCATTGAACATTTGCTGGCAGGACCGCAGACCAGTGATGCCATTGCGACGATTCCGCCGGAGACTTCGCTTGTAAATGTATCGGTGGCAGAGCAGATTTGTTATGTCAGCTTTGATGACGGATTCCGCACACAAAATTATAATGTGCAGGAGCCGATTGTAATCTATTCACTGGTAAATTCACTGGTTGCATTACCGCATATTCAGAAAGTACAGATTTCTGTAAATGGAGATACAACCGGCGTATATCGAGAGAGCTTCTCGCTCAGCACGATTTATGAGCAGGATTTATCGTATGTGCGCATGAGTGACACCGGCAGAGAGATTGTAGTAAATGATATAAAGGAGGATACCAAAAATCCGTTGGATTAGACGTTTGAGCTGTCAAATGACAGTGGCGTTGATTCTGGGTATTTTATGTGTATGGCAACGCGACTGGCGAGTAAATGTCTTGTCAGTCGTGTTTTTATTCATCGTTTTGCGGCAAATAATACAAAAGAAAAATTATAAAGAATGTTTGTTGCGATGCATACTTTTGAGCCTGGTATGGTTCATGGGTGTCGGTACGATGACGCGGCACATACGGTGCATGGAATCAGAAAAGGAGCAACTGTTCGGACAGCAGGTATGTGTGTGCGGAACGCTCGTCCGCAAAGAATATAAAAATGAGCGATGGCAGCTAACGCTTTCGTTAGCCGGATATACAAATCAAATCATTGTGTCTACAGAAGACGGCGACTATCCGCTGGATTCTGTTCTGTCAGTCGAAGGACTGGTCAAAGAATTTCAATCCCCTCGCAACGAGGGACAATTCAACGAAAAAAGTTATTATGAAAATCGCCGAATTATCGGGCGTATGTATGCGGAACATCTCACTTGCAAAAACGCACCGCAAGGGATCTATGCGTGGCGCGAGACCTTATATGATTTTCGCGAAAAAATATGTGAAATCTATGATCAATATTTACCGGCAGAGAGTGCAGGTATTATGTCGATTATGGCAGTCGGAGAAAAAGCATTTCTTGATACTGAGGTACGCGGCTTATTTCAACGCGCCGGTCTGAGCCATATATTGGCAATATCAGGTATGCACATCAGCATGCTGGGAATGATGGTATATCACTTGCTTGATAAATGCAGAGTCTCACTTTTTATGCGTTTGTTTGCAGCGTCAGGTTTATTTTTTCTATACGGAACGATGATCGGTATGGGAGTTTCAGCAAAACGTGCCATTGGAATGTTTTTGTTATTTTTGGCGTCACAGTGTGTAGGGCGAAAATATGATACATATGCATCGATGTCGGTATTAGCGTTTGTGACGTTGGTGTCAGAACCCGGACTGCTTTTTGATGTAAGTTTTCAATTGTCGTACATAGCCGTGTTTGGCGTTACGACAGCGTCGCAGATTTTCAAAAAAGATGATTTCCTTGAGAAAACCTCAAAGAATGCACAAGTGGAAAATCACCAGAAAAATAGTCATGAGATAACACAGGGAAACATTCGAAAAAAACAGCAAGAGAGCGAATCGGGGATTTTTAGAGAAAAGCAGCAAGAGGTAAAGCCTGGAATTTATCGAAAAAAGCAAGAAGAGATGCAGTCTGGAATAAATCGAAAAAAACAGCAAGAGAACGAACCGGGAATTTACTGGAAAAAGCCACAAGAGGTAAAGCATGGGATTTATCGAAAAAAGCAAGAAGAGATGCAGTCTGGAATAAATCGAAAAAAACAGCAAGAGAGCGAACCGGGAATTTTCAGGGAAAAGCTGCAAGAGGTAAAGCAAGGAATTTATCGAAAAAAGCAAGAAGAGATGCAGCTTGGAATAAATCGAAAAAAACAGCAAGAGAGCGAACCGGGAATTTTCAGGGAAAAGCTGCAAGAGGTAAAGCATGGAATTTATCGGAAAAAGCAAGAAGAGATGCAGCTTGGAATAAATCGAAAAAAACAGCAAGAGAATGAATCAGGAATTTTCAGGGAAAAGCCGCAGGAGATGAAATCGGGGATTTGCCGGAGAAATCAGCTAGATACATCAAGGGAGATTTGCTGGGGAAACTCTCGAATACCGCAAAAGAAGATGAATAAATGTTTGTGGATGTTAATGCAAATCATCAAACAACATGGTTTTGGAAATACAAGTGTTGGATACATTCTCAATAAGATAGGTGTGCCGATTTTGCTGCAGCTTTTTACACTCCCGTTGGTGGCATATTATTACTATGAATTGCCGGTATATGCGCTCGTGTTTAATTTTCTATTGTTACCGTATTTGGGCATTGCATTAGGCTGCGGATTGGCGGGCGCTTGCATGGCGTTTGTTTACGCGCCGATTGGAAAATGGATACTGTTGCCATGCAGGCTGGTTTTGAAGGTTTATGTGTGGATTTGCAGTGCTACAGAATATTTGCCGCATGCGACTTATACTTGCGGAAGACCAAAGACGGAGCAGATTGTGCTGTACTATTTTTTGCTGGTTATAGGATGCATGCTGCTACAACATCTGGCAGACCGTAAAGGCACGCAGAACAGACAAATAGAAAAGAACGCAGATGCGAAATGTAACGAAGAGTGCGAGGAAGATGAAGCATTGTTTGACAGGATGCAAGCTGAAAAAACGAGGAGAAATATTGCGCAGTTGCTGGTGTTGTTGGGTATCACGTGTAGCTTGCTTTGCATTTTATGCAGACAAAAGATGCATGGGTTTGAGCTTGCCTTTTTGGATGTCGGTCAGGGAGACGGTGCAATGATGCATACCGCGTCAGGAGAGATTTGCATGATAGATGGCGGCAGTTCAGATGTGAAACAAGTCGGAACATATCGTTTGCTGCCGTTTTTGAAGTCGAAAGGAGTCTCACGTGTAGATTATTGGATTTTGTCGCACTTGGATGAGGATCATGTGAGTGGATTTTATGAAGTACTGCAAAGCGGCTATTCCATCGGTGCAGTTTTTGTGTCGGAGTATTTGCCGGAAGATGAGGCAAAACAAAAATTAGCAGAAGCCTTGGATAAATATGAAATTCCGCTGTATGAGATGCATGCAGGGCAACAGTTGTTATTAGATGAGGGAACGATTTCTGTTCTGTCACCGGATGCATCTACGCCGTGTAGTGATGCAAACAGCGCGAGTTTGGTGTGTTTGTATGAGGATGCAGATGTAAGCGTGTTGTTTACCGGTGATGTCGGAGAAGCGCAGGAAAAATGGATGCAGACACATCAGTGCCTAAAAACAGTGGATATATATAAGGTGGCACATCACGGTTCAAAATACTCAAATTCTTATGAATATTTGCAGCAGCTTTCACCAAAGCTGTCGGTGATATCATGCGCAAAAAAGAATTCCTACGGACATCCTCATGCAGAAGCTTTGGAACGACTGCGTGCAGCAGGAAGTGATATTTTTTGCACGACAGAGTGCGGGCAGATAACCGTCCGAAAGCAGGAGGATAAGATTTGCCTGGAGAGTTATGTGCACTAGATAGTGGGCCCGACTGCGAGAGCAAAAGGAGAAATAAGTTGGACAAGGAAGCACGGGGAAGCCCGACTGTAGGAGCAAAAGGAAGAGAGAAGTAGGGCAAGCGCATTAGGTTTGCCCCTACTACGGGAGCAAAAAGAAGAATGAGTCGGGCGTCCTATCCCGACTGCGAGAACAAAAGGAGAAATAAGTTGGACGAGGAAACACGAGGAAGCCCGACTGCGAGAGTAAAAAGAAGAATGAGTCGGGTATCCTACCCCGACTGCGAGAATAAAAGGAGGAATAAGTTGGACAAGGAAGCACGAGGAAGCCCGACTGCAGAAGCAAAAGGAAGAGAAAAGTAGGGCAAGTA
>JAGAOE010000163.1 GCA_017623885.1 Eubacterium sp.
AAGCATAGCTGCATATTTTTGCCCGTGCCGTTCCGTACGGTGTTTCGACTTCTTCGATGCGGCGCTCCATCAGCGTACGCTCCATCTCTATCCGGCGAATGCCGATTGTCGTAGTCTCGCGAAATATAATTTCTTCCATTTGTGTACGTTGCTCCGGTAAGCAAATCACATGCAGTTCATATGCCGGACGATTCTTTTTCATATAAATGGGCACAAAGCTCACATCTTTTGCACCGGCTTCTAACAGGCACTGCATGCAATACCCCAGTTCTTCTCCGGTCACATCGTCGATGTTTGCCTCCAATTTCAGAATCCGGTCACTCTGCTGCATGCTTTCTTCTTTTAACCACATCGCACGCAAGATTCCCGCTGTCGCATACGAACGTTTTCCGGCTCCGATGCCGACCTTTTGTATCGTATACTGTTGCGGCAGGCAATTTTCTTTTTGCAAAAGTGTTGCTGCAATCGCTGCCCCCGTCGGTGTCACAAGCTCGCCCTCTACAGCGGTCTGACACAATGTCAACCCATGCGCCTGAACAATATTCGTCACAGCCGGCACCGGAATCGGCAAAATGCCATGCTGGCAGCGTACCGTACCACTTCCTTCTGTCAAAGGCGACAATACGATCTTTTCTGGTGCCAAATCGTCCAGACACACTGCCACTGCCACGATATCCACGATAGAATCCACCGCTCCGACCTCGTGAAAATGTACTTCCTGCAAGAACACGCCATGCGCCTTTGCCTCTGCCTCTGCCAGTATCTCAAACATCCGATATGCCAGTGCCTTTGCACCGGGTGTCAGTGCTCCGGCATCAATAATCGCTCTGATTTCTGCAAGCCCACGATGCACATGTGCATGATGACAATGCGTCTCCTCATGGTGATGATGATAGTGATGATGCGCATGCTCTGAATGCTCCTGATGATGATCGTGCAAATACGCCATATCATGATCATGATTCTCGTGTGTCGCATCCAAAATAACTGCAAAGTCACAGGCATCCAATCCGGATTTTTTCACGCGTGATATTTGTATCTGATAACCGTCAAGCGGTAATGACTGCAATGCATCACGCAGTTTTTTCTCATTCGCACCCAAATCCAAAAGCGCTGCCACCGTCATATCTCCGCTGATCCCCGATGCACACTCCAGATACAATATCTGATTGTCTTGTTGATTCATCATGTTATTTTCGTACTCCCAATCGATTGATTTGTGTCGCCAGATAACCGGCGCCAAATCCATTGTCTATATTTACTACTCCAATACCGTTTGCACAGGAATTGATCATCGTAAGCAATGCTGCCAAACCGCCAAAGCTCGCTCCGTATCCGACAGAGGTCGGCACGGCAATCACCGGGCAATCCACCAGACCGCCGACCACACTCGCCAGCGCACCTTCCATCCCTGCCACTGCAATGACACAATTTGCATGCTGTAAGGTATCAATCTTTGCCAGTAAACGGTGAATTCCTGCGACACCGACATCATAAACACGCTCCACTTGCGAGCCAAAATACTCACAGGTCTGTGCCGCTTCCTCTGCCACCGAAATATCCGCCGTTCCTGCCGTACAAACAGCGACACATCCCACGCGCTCCGTATCACTTTTTTCTATTTTTAAAATACGAGAAATCGGATCAAATACGACCTGCGGCAAAGTTTCCCGCACATACTCGTATTGCTGTGCATTCGCCCGCGTACCGAACACGGTCCCATCCTGCTCGTGCAATCGCTCATAAATCGCACGCAAATGAGAGTTCTCTTTTCGCTCGCAGAATACGACCTCCGGAAATCCGGCGCGCACTTTTCGATGCATATCCAGCTTGGCGAAATCGCCCATTTCCTCAAACGGCTGGCGCTTCAGCCGGCGCTCCGCTTCGTCAATCGATAACTCTCCTGCACACAGTTGTTCTAAAATCTGTCTCGTTTCCATATATTACCTGTCAAAACTTATTTTTCTCGATTTATGATTCATTATGATTCAATAGATGTTACCGGATAATCCTGTGCTTCGACTGCTGTCTTTAACATTTCATCTGTCACACTTTCAGCGGCTGTCACCACTGCCGTACCTGCCTCATGGCTTACTACTGCTTCTGTCACACCTTCGATTGCCTCTAATGTTTTCTTTACTCTCGCCTCACAGTGTCCACACATCATTCCTGTAATATGCATTGTCTTTGTCATGTTTTCATTCTCCTTTTTCTTTGCTTGATTTTGTAATTCAGACTCCGGTACTTCCAAGGTCTGCATATATTTTTTTCGAATCTTATGATCCTTTTTTGTACTGTGTACATCAAACAGGTTCAATCGCAATGCGTTCGTCACGACACAAAAGCTGGACAAACTCATCGCTGCTGCTCCAAACATCGGATTCAGCTCCCATCCGAATATAGGATACCACACTCCGGCTGCAAGCGGAATACCTATTACATTATAAAAGAATGCCCAAAACAGATTTTCATGAATATTTTTCAAGGTTTGTCTGCTCAATCGCACTGCCGCTGCTACATCCATCAGACTGCTTTTCATGAGTACGACATCCGCAGCATCGATTGCCACATCGGTTCCTGCTCCTATCGCAATTCCGATATCCGCACGTGTCAAAGCAGGTGCATCATTGATACCGTCCCCGACCATAGCGACTTTGCCCATCTTTGAAAGTCGGCGGATTACTTCTTCTTTTCCATCCGGAAGTACATCCGAAATCACTTCATCCACACCAGCCTGTTTACCAATCGCCTGTGCCGTGCGGGCATGGTCTCCGGTCAGCATTACTACATGAATTCCCATATTTTGCAATTGCATAATCGCATCTTTTGAATCTTCTTTTATGACATCTGCCACTGCAATCACGCCTAACAGTTTTCCATCTTCTGCAAAATAGAGCGGGGTTTTTCCTTCTGCTGCATATTGTTCTGCTACGGCTATCACGTTATCCGGCAGGTGCATCTGTTTTTCCACAAAATTACGGTTGCCGCCTATGACCGCTTTTCCATTCATTCGTCCGCGCAAGCCACCGCCAATCACTGCCTGAAATTCATCGACTGTTTCCAAGCGCAGTGCAGCTTCCTCTGCTGCCAATAAAATCGCACGCGCTAAGGGATGCTCACTCTTTTGTTCCATCGAAGCAGCCTTTTGCAGCAATTCTTCACGTTTTACACCTTCCACCGGATAAATGTCCGTCACCTTCGGCATTCCCTGTGTGATAGTACCGGTTTTGTCCAGCGCGACTGTTCGTATCTTTCCGTTCTCCTCCAGTGATACCGCAGTCTTAAATAAAATACCGGCGCGTGCGCCCATTCCGCTTCCTACCATAATCGCCACCGGTGTCGCCAGCCCCAATGCACACGGGCAACTAATAACAAGTACACTGATTCCCCGCGCCAATGCAAAGCCAAAGCTTGCTCCGGTGCAAAGCCACACCACCATCGTAAGCACTGCTATGGTAATTACAGCAGGCACAAAAACGCCCGAAACACGATCTGCTATTTTCGCTACCGGTGCTTTTGTTGCGCTGGCATCGCTGACCATCTGAATGATTTTTGCCAGCGTCGTATCCTCTCCGACACGCATTGCTTCACAAGTTAAAAATCCTGCCCGATTGATCGTCGCTGCCGAAACACTGTCACCTACTGTCTTATCTACCGGAATGCTCTCGCCAGTCAGTGCCGATTCATCTACGGCGCTCTCGCCGGACAACACGACTCCGTCTACCGGAATGCTCTCACCCGGTCGCACGACATACACATCACCCTTTTTCACCTGCTCAATGGGTACGACCTGCTCGCTTCCTTCGACAACAATGGTTGCTGTTTTCGGAGCAAGCTCCATCAGATTTTTTAACGCATCCGTCGTTTTTCCTTTCGCACGTGCTTCCAGCATCTTTCCTACTGTAATCAACGTCAATATCATCGCCGCAGACTCGAAATAAAATTCATGGTGATATGCCATCATCTGCGCATGATTTCCGTCTAATGCCGCCTGACTCATCCCATACAATGCATATACGCTATATCCGAATGAAGCACTTGCTCCCAACGCCACCAGCGTATCCATGTTTGGTGCGCGGCGAATCAGACTGCCATATCCATTTATAAAAAATTTCTGGTTAATCACCATGACCATCACGGTCAACAATAGCTGCGTCAGCCCCTGTGCCAGCATATTCTGTTCCAAAAGCTTTCCTAACGGCCAATTCCACATCATATGTCCCATCGATACATACATAAGTGGAAGCAAAAGGCACAGCGAAGCGATCAGTCTGCGCTTCATTTTCGGTGTTTCCACATCCTTCCATTCTTCCTTTGTGCCGGAATTCTTTCCGGACTCCTGCGCACCTTTTTTGCTTGCTCCGTATCCCGCCTGCTCTACTGCTGCGATGATTTGGTCGCTCTTTGCACTTCCTTCCACAATCATCGAATTCGTCAACAGATTTACCGAGACATTTGTCACGCCATCCACCGATGCGACTGCTTTTTCCACGCGAGCACTACAGGCAGCACAGCTCATACCTGTCACTTGATATTGTTCCATTTCTTCCCTCCGTCTACTTCATCAATTTTTGCAGTGTGTGCACGAGTTCATCAATCATTTCATCATGACCGCTTCGAATATCATCCGCCACACAGCTTCGTATATGATTTGCTAATAAAACCTTATTAAAACTGTTCAGTGCCGCCGTAATCGCCGCGACCTGATTGATAATATTCACGCAATATGCATCATTTTCTACCATATTACGAACACCGCGCACCTGTCCTTCGATTCGGTTCAGACGATGAATCAAGTCTTTGATTTCTTTCTCATTCCGACTTTTTTTCCTTGCACAGCAAGTGCAATCACAACTACATGCTTCCAATATCTGCTCTGCTTCTTGTTGTTTTTCATCGCCTGTCATGTTATTTATCCCTTGTTCCATAACCTTCCTCTTTTCTGATTTCATGTCCGAGCATAACACGCTCTCATATACCCCCTATGGGTATTTATCTTTCGTCATCATATACCCTCTGGGGGTATTTGTCAAGAAGCCCCTCTGCATCGTGCACTTGTTCTTTCGCACTGCGAGGGGAACTATGAGGACAGGCTAGTCGGGCTGGTTTTCTCCTACCTGCCCGACTTTTTCTTGCTTTTCGCTCGCTAGTCGGGCTGGTTTTCTCCTTCTTGACCGACTGATTCTTGGTTTTGACTCTCTAGTCGGGTGATTTCTCTCCTTCTTGCCCGACTGATTCTTGGTTTTGACTCGCTAGTCGGGTGTTTTCTCATCTACCTGCCCAACTTTTTCTTGATTTTCTTCCTACAGTCGGGTAATTTCTCTCCTTCTTGCCCGACTGATTCTTGGTTTTGACTCGCTAGTCGGGTGATTTCTCTCCTTCTTGACCGACTGATTCTTGGTTTTCTTTCTACAGTCGGGGAATCCTCTCCCTACTCGCCCGACTGATTCTTGGTTTTTGCTCGCGAGTCGGGCTGCTTCTCTCCTTCTTGACCAACTTTTTCTTGGTTTTTGCTCGCTAGTCGGGCTGGTTCTCTCCTACTTGCCCGACTAATTCTTGATTTTGGCTCTACAG
>JAGAOE010000164.1 GCA_017623885.1 Eubacterium sp.
AAGGAGAAAAGCAGCCCAACTAGGGAGCAAAAATCAAGAATGAGTCGGGCAGGTAGGCGAGAAATCACCCGACTAGGGAGCGAAAAGCAAGAATTAGTCGGGCAAGTAGGAGAGAAACAGCCCGACTAGGGAGCGAAAAGCAAGAATTAGTCGGGTAAGAAGGAGAGTAAATACCCGACTGTAGAGCCAAAATCAAGAAACAGTCGGGCAAGAAGGAGAAAAGCAGCCCGACTAGGGAGCAAAAATCAAGAATTAGTCGGGCAAGAAGGAGAAAACCAGCCCGACTGTAGAGCGAAAAACAAGAATCAGTCGGGCAAGTAAGCGAGAAAGCACCCAACTGTAGAGCCAAAATCAAGAAACAGTTGGTCAAGTAGGAGAAAACCAGCCCGACTAGGGAGCAAAAAGCAAGAAACAGTCGGGCAGGTAGGCGAGAAATCACCCGACTGTAGGAAGAAAAGTAAGGAACAGTCGGGTAAGTAAGCGAGAAACAGCCCGACTGTAGGAAGAAAAGCAAGAATTAGTCGGACGAGTAGGAGAGCAAACACCCAACTGTAGAGCCAAAATCAAGAATTAGTCGGGCAAGTAGGAGAGAACCAGCCCGACTAGCGAGCAAAAACCAAGAAAAAGTCGGTCAAGTAGGAGAAAGCCAGCCCGACTAGCGAGCGAAAACCAAAAATCAGTCGGTCGAATAGGGCGAAATATCACCCACCCGGAGAGCGAAAAGCAAGAAAATGTCTGATACGTTCCACTAGACCGGTTTTCTTCGTTTTTTGTGGTATGACGACCTTGACACCAATACAAAACAAACATATAATAAAAAAGAAAACCACACAAAACCACATGATGACAGTAAATGGAGGGTGTATGGAACAGGATTATCTGAACGTAAAAGGACGGATTTTTGATATTCAACGCTACAGTATCCATGATGGACCGGGGATTCGAACCATTATCTTTTTAAAGGGATGTGTTTTGCGGTGTAAATGGTGCTGTAATCCGGAGTCGCAGCGTTATGAAATCGAGACAATGATGCGTGCAGGAGAGCAGGTGACCTATGGACGGGACGTGACGGTTGCAGAGATGCTGGCTGAAGCAGAGAAGGATCGCATGTATTATCGCAAGAGCGGTGGCGGTGTGACATTGTCCGGAGGAGAGGCACTGTGTCAGCCGGAATTTGGCGTGGCTCTTTTGCGTGGGCTGCATGCACACGGAATACATACAGCGATGGAATCAATGGCATGTGCGGAGTTTACGACCATTGAGCGCTATTTAGAGCATCTGGATTTGTATCTGATGGACATTAAACATATGGAGCCGGAAAAGCATAAAGCATTTACCGGTCGCTCCAATGAACTGATGTTAGAGAATGCGAAGAAAATCGCAGCGAGCGGTTATGCGACGCGCCTCGTGATTCGCGTGCCGGTGATTCCTACATTTAATGCGACACCGATGGAGATTCGTGCGATTGCACAGTATGCGGCATCGCTTCCGGGGTAGAGGAGATGCATTTGTTGCCCTATCATCAGTTTGGCAGGGACAAATATGAAGGACTTGGCAGATCGTATCCGATGGGGGATGTGGAGACGCCTTCGCCGCAGTTGATGCAGGAGCTGTTAGAAGAGGTGCGCAGAGCCGGATTAAAAGGGCAAATCGGCGGCTGAAGACGCGAAAAACAGCGAAAAACATGAATTGAAACCACAAAAACAAAAATAAAACAACAAAAAACCACAAAAAATAACAGAATTTTATTGACGATTTGCTATGTATGTACTATAATTGGATTTAGTAAGAAATAAAAGAACCATAAAGCAAATAAATATATTTAAGGAGGATCATTATGGTATCAGAATACGAAATCAAAAAACAAATTTGTGACATCGGAAAGAGAATCTATGACAGAAACATGGTTGCTGCAAACGACGGTAACATTTCTGTAAAGATCAACGACAACGAGATTCTTTGTACTCCGACAGGCGTATCAAAAGGTTTCATGACTCCTGAGTACATTTGTAAGGTAGACTTAAAGGGAAATATCATTCAGGCAAATCCCGGATTCAAGCCTTCATCAGAGATTAAGATGCACTTGAGAGTATATGAAGAGCGTCCGGACGTAAAATCAGTTGTACATGCACATCCGATGTATGCTACATCATTCGCGATTGCAGGTATTCCGCTGACACAGCCGATTATGCCTGAGGCAGTTATCGCATTAGGATGTGTGCCGATTGCAAAATACGGAAGACCTTCTACCATGGAGATTCCGGATGCAGTATCTGAGTATGTACAGTACTTTGATGCGGTATTATTAGAGAACCACGGTGCATTGACTTATTCTGATTCATTACTTGCAGCATATCTGAAGATGGAATCAGTAGAGTTCTACGCACAGTTATTATATCAGTCAAGAGTATTGGGCGGACCGAAGGAGTTCACTCCTCAGCAGGTAGAAGATCTGTATGAGATTCGTCGTCAGTTCGGTATGCAGGGACGTCATCCCGCAAACCTTTGCCCGAATACAAAAGAAGGAAAGCCTAGCTGCCACAACTGCGGCGGAAACTGTGGAAAGCATTCACAGGCTACAGCAGAGCAGAGCGAGTTAGTAGCAGATATCACAAAGAAAGTAATGGCTCAGTTAGGATTAAAATAATTCATGAATCATCAGGAATTAGCGCAGATTGTTGAACAAGTAGTACAAGCAGTTGACCGAAGCGAACGACAGACATCACAGTATGCGGATGTTACGTTAGACTTTGCAAAACGGTTGATATAAGCAGTGGAGCAGAAAGCAGCGCAGATGGGTGTGAATGCAGTCATCGCCGTAGCCAACAGAGGAGCCAATCCGGTAGCTGTACACTGCATGGACAATGCTTATATCGCGAGCTATGATATCGCTTTTCACAAAGCATATACATGCGCGGCGTTGAAAATGTCCACCACAGAGCTGAAAAAGCTTGCCCAGCCGGGTGAAGCACTCTACGGAATTCAACATACAAACAATGGAAAAATTGTTATTTTTGGCGGCGGCATACCCATCATGATAGATGGGCAGTGTATCGGAGGTCTCGGCGTCAGCGGAGGCAGCGAAGAACAGGACAGCGCGCTGGCAGAATATGCGCGAACGATAATTCAGAGTCTATAAGGAGGAAAAAATGGCAGTTAGTGAGGCTGAATTAAAAGCCATCGTGTCAGCGGTCGTTGCACAGGTAAAGACCGGTGAGGAAACTCCGAAGGCACAGCTTGGTATTTTTAACGATATGAATACTGCTATTGCAGCAGCGAAGGATGCGCAGAAGATTATGCAGCGTATGCCGATGGATCTGAGAGAAAAGATTATTTCAAAGATTCGTGAGCTGACGAAGGAAAATGCAGAAATCCTTGCAAAGATGGCAGTGGAAGAGACTGGAATGGGAAATGTGGGAGACAAGATTTTAAAACATCAGCTCCTCGCAGAGAAAACTCCGGGAACAGAAGATATTACAACGACTGCATGGTCTGGTGATCGCGGTCTGACATTGATTGAGATGGGACCGTTTGGTGTAATCGGTGCGATTTGCCCGTGTACCAACCCTTCTGAGACGGTATTGTGTAATGCCATCGGAATGTTAGCCGGTGGAAATACCGTAGTATTTTGTCCCCATCCGCAGGCGATTAAGACATCATTATATGCAGTAGATTTGATTAACAGAGCATCCATCGCAATGGGTGGTCCTTGCAACGTAGCAGTAGCACTTGCAAATCCGACAATGGAATCCAGCAATCAGATGATGAAGCATCTGGATATTCCGTTAATCGCAGCGACCGGAGGTCCCGGCGTAGTGACAGCGGTACTTTCTTCCGGAAAGAGAGGAATCGGTGCCGGCGCAGGTAATCCGCCTGCTTTGGTAGATGAGACCGCAGATATCCGTAAGGCAGCGAGAGATATCGTAAACGGATGTACCTTTGACAATAACCTTCCTTGTATCGCAGAGAAAGAAGTCGTATGCGTAGAGAGCGTATGTGACGAACTGATTCACTGGATGGTAGAAGAAAACGGTTGCTACATGGCATCAAAGGAAGAACAGCAAAAGCTGATCGATACGGTTCTTGCTGGAGGCAGATTAAACCGTAAATGTGTCGGAAGAAGCGCACGTGCGATTCTTTCAATGATTGGCGTAAATGCATCTGCAAACATTCGTTGCATTATCTTCGAGGGTGAGAAAGAGCATCCGTTGATCGCAGAAGAGCTGATGATGCCGATTTTGGGTATTGTCCGTGCGAAAAACATTGATGACGCAATTGAAAAGGCAGTATGATTAGAGCACGGATGTCGTCATTCTGCTCACATGCATTCAAAGAATGTAGAGAACCTGACACGTTTCGGACAGGCAATCGACACAGCGATTTTTGTAAAGAATGCGCCCAGTTATGCTGCACTTGGCTTCGGTGGTGAAGGCTTCTGTACATTTACCATCGCATCACGTACCGGTGAAGGACTTACATCTGCAAGTACTTTTACAAAGAGACGTCGTTGTGTCATGAGTGACAGCTTATGTATACGTTAGTAGGAGGACAAAAAAGTGGCAGTGAATGAAAGAGATATAGAAGCCATCGTAAAATCGATTTTAGATGGCATGAGAGATCCCAGCGCGCTTGCCGGAATTACAGCACCTGCATCTTCTGGAGATATTCCGAAGACGGCACATGTTGCAATGCTGACCGACTTAAAGCACTTTGAAATCAAGGAATATCCGATGCCGGAAGTAGGCGATGATGATATTCTGGTAAAAGTAGAAGGCTGTGGTGTGTGCGGAACAGATGCACACGAATATAAAGTAGATCCGTTCGGACTGATTCCTGTGGCACTGGGTCACGAGGGAACCGGCGAAATCGTAAAGATGGGTAAGAATGTAAAGAAAGACTCGGCAGGAAAAGATGTCAAAGTCGGTGATAAGATTGTTACCTGTATGATTTTCAAGGACAATCCGGACATTACCATGTATGATTTGAACAAGCAGAATGTAGGCGGCGCAGATGTATACGGACTTCTTCCGGATGATGATTGTCATCTGAACGGATGGTTTGCAGATTACATACTGATTCGCGGTGCACTCGGATCAACCTTCTTTAATGTAAGTGATTTGGATTTGGATTCAAGAATTTTGATTGAGCCTTGTGCAGTTTTGATTCATGCAGTAGAGCGTGCAAAAACAACCGGAATTTTGAGATTCAACAGTCGCGTAGTCGTACAGGGCTGTGGACCGATTGGTTTGATTTGTATCGCAGTTCTTCGCACGATGGGTATCGAAAACATCGTTGCGGTAGACGGAAACGAGCAGCGTTTAGAGTTTGCAAAGCGTCTCGGAGCAGAAAAGTCTGTGAACTTCATGAACTATAAGGGAGCAGAAGAGCTTGGTGCAGCAGTGGAAGCTACATTTGACGGTCATTTGGCTGATTTTGCATTCCCGTGTACCGGAAATCCGAAGGCACATGCAAATATTTATAAAATGATTCGCAACGGCGGTGGTCTTTGTGAGCTCGGCTTCTTCATCAACGGTGGAGATGCAACGATTAATCCGCACTTTGACTTATGTGCAAAAGAGATTACGTTAGTCGGCTCATGGGTATACACACTGAGAGATTATGTAACGACATTTGATTTCCTGAAGAGAGCACAGGCGATCGGACTTCCGATGAAGGAACTGATTACACATAAGTTCCCGTTAGAGGAGATCAATGAGGCACTTGAGACGAACCTTGCAATGAAGGGTCTGAAGATTGCCATCGTGAACAAATAATTGGAGGTAGCATATGGCACAGGCTTGTGGTATCATCGAGGTCTTTGGAATGGTAACTGCGTTTGAGGCAGCCGATGCAGGCTGCAAGGCAGCGAATGTAACTCTGGAGCCCTTCGACCGTAACAAACCGGCGAATGCAGATGCACTCCCCGTACCCCTTATTATCTGTGTAAAATTCCGGGGTTCTGTCGAAGATGTGACAGCAGCAGTGGATGCAGCACAGGAAGTAGCAGAGCGGACGACAGGAATGGTAACGCGCTATATCATTGCCGGTCCGGACGAGGGCACACAGATGATGTTTGGCTTAAACGCCTTTGACAAAAATTAATAAAAATAAGATGAATAGAATCAGGAGGATATAAAAATGGCACAGGAAGCATTAGGAATGGTTGAAACCAGAGGACTTACAGCAGCAATCGAGGCTGCTGATGCAATGGTAAAGGCAGCAGAAGTTGTATTAATCGGAACAGAAAAGATCGGTTCTGGATTAGTAACTGTTATGGTTCGCGGAGATGTAGGAGCTGTTAAGGCAGCTACTGAGACCGGTGGAGCAGCAGCTGCAAAGCTTGGCGAGTTAGTAGCAGTACACGTAATTCCCAGACCTCATACAGATGTTGAGAAGATTTTACCGACAGTAAAATAGTGTAGCGGCATCCACACTTATAAAGGAGTGCTTATGAAGTCACTAGGATTATTAGAGATTACAGGTGTGACGGCTGCAGTGAATGCATTAGATATTATGTGTAAGACTGCAGATGTAGAGTTTGTCACCTGGGAGAGAAAACTGGGCGGCCGTCTTGTGACGATTATCGTACAAGGTGAAGTCGCTGCCGTAAGGCAGGCTGTAGAGGCTGCAGCAGCAAACGGAATAAAAGAACCTGTCAATTACACTGTGATTGCGAGACCGCATGAGGAGATTGTTCGTCTGGTAGAACTGTCAGCGAGCAGAATGAAACCGAAAGCACCCGCAAAAGCAGAAGCTGAGAAAAGTGAGTAGTGATTATGGCAGAAAAGAAAACGACAACTGCAAAGCGTACGACGCGTGCAGTGAAAACAACACCGGCAGCCGAGCCTGTCGAAGAAAAGAAAACGGAGGTAAGAAAAATGGCACAGGAAGCATTAGGAATGGTTGAAACCAGAGGACTTACAGCAGCAATCGAAGCAGCAGACGCAATGTGCAAAGCTGCAAACGTAGTATTAGTTGGAACAGAGAAGATTGGTTCTGGATTAGTAACTGTTATGGTTCGCGGCGACGTAGGAGCTGTAAAATCTGCAGTTGAGTCCGGAGCAGCAAGCGCTTCAAAGCTTGGTGAGTTAGTTGCAACACACGTAATTCCCAGACCTCACAATGATGTTGAGAAGATTCTCCCTACCGTATAATTTGCGATTGAGAAATTCCATCACATATCGGAGAGAACAGGTATTTACTGAGAATTAGAAAAAGGGTGCTCCGGGTGTGAAAAGCACCCGGAGTCTTATATCAACAGGAGCGTTTGTGACTATGGATGAGAAAAAAATAGAACTTATCACAAAGCTTGTTATGGAAGTATTAAAGGATGACGTTTCGACAGGCAGCAAAGAGGGCTATATGGTTCCGATTGGTGTGTCTGCAAGACATGTTCATTTGACACAGGAGCATGTAGAAGTGTTGTTCGGAGCAGGTTATCAGCTCACACAAAAGAAAGAGCTGATGGGTGGTCAGTTTGCTTCCAATGAGCAGGTGACGATTGTCGGTACAAAGCTTCGTGCAATCGAGAATGTTCGTATTTTGGGACCTGTCAGAAAAGAGTCTCAGGTGGAGATTTCCATGACAGATGCCAGAACGTTAGGTGTAGCACCGGTCGTTCGTAATTCCGGTGATATTGCAGGATCTGCACCGATTGCTTTGGTAGGACCGAAAGGTGCATTGTATTTAAAGGAAGGCTGTATTGTGGCAAAGAGACATATTCATATGTCACCCAGCGATGCAGCAGCAGCAGGAGTCGCAGATAAGGATGTGGTATCTGTGGTAGCTACAAATGAGCGCGGAACGACATTTGATGAAGTATTAGTGCGCGTAGATCCCAGTTTCACACTGGAAATGCACATTGATACGGATGAGGCAAATGCTGCACAGTTAAAGACCGGTGACGCAGTAGTCATTAAATAAAGGTGAAGGTATATGATTATAGGCAAAGTTGTTGGAAGTGTGATTTCCACACGCAAAAATGAAAATCTGGTAGGCAATAAGTTCCTCATTGTTGAGCCGATACAGTCGATGTCACGCGGTACCGACCGCTTAGTGGCGATTGACAATGTTGGCGCGGGAATCGGAGAAGTCGTTTTGGTTGCGACCGGAAGTGCTGCAAGAATTGGCTGTGGGATGGAGAGCGCACCAATCGATGCTGCGATTGTAGGAATCATTGACGAAGGCGTGAAACTGGAATAGTTTGTTAAAAGCTTTGGAACTGGAGTAGTAGCATGATAGAGATGAATGAGCTGATTAGCATTGTAAAAGAAAACGGTATTTGCGGAGCCGGTGGAGCCGGTTTTCCTTCTTACGGGAAGATTGATTCGCGCGCAAAGACCATTATACTAAATTGTGCGGAATGTGAACCGTTGCTTCGTTTGCACAGACAAGTGTTGGAAACGTATGCGTATGAGATTATGCAGACATTGACACAGATTGCTTCGGCAGTGGGTGCGAAGGAAGTCATTATTGGCGTGAAAGAGGCATATACACAGACCGTAGAAGCTGTTCAGGCACATTTACATTCATTTCCTATGATCTCTATAGGTCTCCTGCCGGAGATGTATCCGGCAGGAGATGAAGTTGTGATGATTCACGAGCTGACCGGAAAAGTAGTACCTCCGGGAAGCATTCCCATTCAAGTGGGTGTGGCGGTGTTCAATGTCGAGACCGTCTATAATATTTATCAGGCGATTCAGAATGGAAAGCCGGTAACGCACAAGTTTATAACGATTACCGGTGAAGTAGAAAAACCTTGTACAAGATATGTTCCCATAGGTATGTCTGTGGCGGATGTTGTGGCATTGGCAGGTAATGTTACCACAGAGCATCCGGTTTACATCATGGGTGGACCGATGACCGGTAATATCTGTACAAAATACGAGTTGATAACGAAGACATCAAATGCGATTATTGTACTTCCTGAAAGTCATCTCGTGGTACAAAAGAAACGTAGAAATCATCAAATAAGTATGAAAAGAGCAATGGCATCTTGTTGTCAGTGCGAAATGTGCACAGATTTATGTCCGAGAAATCTTCTGGGACATCCGATTGAGCCGCATTTATTTATGCGTGCGGCGACAAGTGGTACGACAAAGGATATAGGGCCATTTTTAAATACATTTTTCTGTAGTTCGTGCGGATTGTGCGAGATGTATTCCTGCAATCAGGGATTGTCGCCTCGCTCACTCATCGCAGAATACAAAGCAGGACTTCGTGCAAATGGTGTCAAACCGCCGCAGGCAGAACAGACACCGGTGAAGAGACAGCGTTCCATGCGCAAAGTGCCGATTGCCAGACTGCGTGCCAGACTGGGATTGGAACAGTATAATGTAAATGCACCGTTGGATGAATCGACGGTCGAGACAAAACAGGTACGCATCAAATTGAGCCAGCATATCGGTGCGCCGGCAGTGGCGATTGTAGCAGTCGGAGATACTGTAAAGAAAGGTCAAAAGATTGGCGAAGCAGTGGAGCAGGCGTTGAGTTTACCGGTTCATGCATCGGTAGATGGCGTAGTAGCAGAAATCAACGATAGAGAAATCTTTATACGTGTAGCGAAATAAGAGAGGATATAGATAATGGGCAGAGCATTAGGTATGGTGGAATATAAAACAGTTTCTACCGGAGTTTTGGCAGCAGATCTCGTGTTAAAGACTGCAGATGTGAAAATAATAGAAGCACAGACCGTATGTCCGGGAAAATACATCGTGATTTTTGAAGGTGATATCAGTGCAGTCCGTGCATCGGTAGACGCAGCGGCGACACGTTATCCGGAGCAGTTGATTGACAGCTTTTTGCTTGGAAATCCGCATGAAGGAATCTTTCCTGCGATTTACGGAACGGCAGATATTAAAAATAAAAATGCATTGGGCGTATTAGAGACATTTGATGCGGCTGCGATTTTTGTTGCGGCAGATGAAGCGGCAAAGACTGCAGAAGTAGAATTGATAGAGATTCGTGTGGCACGAGGTATGTGCGGACAGTCGTATGTATTTTTGACCGGTGAAGTGGCGGCCGTTTCTGCAGCGATTCATAAAGCAGAAGCAGCAGTCAGTGCGCGTGGTATGTATTTGGACAGCTCTGTGATTGCGAGTCCGGATGCACAGTTGTGGGATACGATTTTATAATAGGTGGAAGTATAAGGCTGTCGGTATACCGACAGCCTTTCACACCGTTTGAATAGGGGGAATAAAAGATGCTGGCAGCAGAGAGAAGAAATGAAATACTGGCATTGTTAAAAGAAGAAGGCAAGGTCATCGTAGCTGATTTGAGCAAAAAATATGATGTGACAGAAGAGACGATTCGCCGTGATTTAGAGAAACTGGAAAATGACGGTTATGCAGAACGAACCTATGGTGGTGCGGTTGTAAAAGGCGGTGAAAAGGATGAAATTCCTTTTTTGGTGCGCAAGCGTGAAAATGTAGATGCAAAGATGCAAATTGCAACGAAGCTTTCAGAGATGATACATGACGGTGACCGTATTATGCTGGATGCGAGTACGACCGCGCTGTTTGTTGCAAAACAGATTAAGGATAAGAAAAATGTGACAGTGATTACAAATTCGATTGAAATATTGTTAGAGCTGTCAGATGTACAAGGGTGGAAGGTGCTTTCGACCGGTGGCTCATTAAAGGGACGAGCACTATCATTGCTGGGCTATCAGGCAGAGCGTATGGTCGATGGATTTTTTGTAGACAAGGCAATTATTTCCTGCAAAGGAGTCGATTTACAAAAAGGCTTTACGGATTCGAATGAGTTGGATGCCGGAATAAAAAAACAAATGCTAAATTCAGCGACAAAACGTATAATGGCTGTTGACAATGCAAAGTTTAATCATTTATCATTTACTCAAGTAGTTGATTTTTCGGGAATCGATATATTGGCTACAGATGTGCAGTTGTCTCCGGAATGGGAGGCGCGGCTGCGACAGAGTAATGTGGAGATTATATATACGGATGAATAAAGCAGAAGAATATTTTTTCATTGTAAACGAGCGAGCCGGAATCGGAAAAAAACATAGCATATGGAAACAGGACTTGAAACCGGAACTGCTCCGCAGAGGAATTCATTTTCGGATTTATGTGTGTTCGCATCCGGGTCATGCGACGGAGCTGGTTCAAAAGATTTTGGCAGAGCATGATGGTGCTGTAACACTTGTAGTGGTAGGCGGAGACGGCACGTTTAATGAAGCGCTTAACGGTATTGATGATTTTTCACGTGTGACGATTGGATTTATACCGACGGGTTCGGCGAATGATCTCGGCTATTCACTGGGGATTTCGTCTCAGCCGTTGACGGCACTGGAGCAGATGTTACAATCAAAAAATGAGCATTTTATGGATATCGGAGAGACGCTGTTTCATAAGACCGGAGAGGTGCGCCGGTTTGCCATCAGCTCCGGAATCGGACTGGATGCCGAGGTATGCGCGCTGGTGAGTAACGGCAGATTAAAGGCACTTTTAAACCGCCTGCATCTGGGCAAGCTGGTCTATTTTGCCAATGCGATTCGTATCGTTTTTTCACAGCCGCTTGCGGAAGGAAAATTGATTTTTACAGATGAAGAAGGAAAGCAAACAGAACGCATGATTCACAGGCTGTATTTTTTGGCGGGAATGAATCAGCGATTTGAGGGCGGACATCTCGCGATGGCGCCGTCAGCGGAGTCGGATGATGGTTTGTTGTCGTTTGCGATGGCGCACAGTCTGACGCGTATGCAGGCATTGATTAGTTTGGGCTTGTTGGCGCTACGACTGCACGAGCGCATAAATGGCTATGAGGTGGTGCATGCAAAATCCTGCCATATTATGTTAAAGAATCCGTTAGAGGTTCATACAGACGGTGAAGTGCATGACAGACATTGGGATATTACAGTGACCTGTTTGCCGCATCGGTTAAAAATACTTTATTAAAAGTGTTTTTATTTAAATGAAAGAATAAGAAAAAGTAATAAAGCCCCCGGATGGTTCATACGCTTAAATAGATGCGCAGAACAATCGAAGGGGGTTCTTTTTATGTCTGATATATTACATACGGAATACAGTCTTTACCGGGATATTCGGGAACGCACGGCGGGCGATATCTATATCGGAGTTGTCGGTGCGGTCAGAACCGGAAAATCTACATTTATTAAGCGGTTTATGGAGCTGATGGTGCTTCCGCATTTGCAGGATTTACATGAGAAAGAGCGGCTGACAGATGAATTGCCGCAGGCGGCGACCGGAAAAAGTGTGATGACGACAGAACCGAAATTTATTCCAAAAGATGCAGCACAGATTCATGTGGCAGATGATTTGGACATTCGTGTGCGGATGATTGATTGTGTGGGATATATGGTAGACGGTGCAAGCGGGTATATGGAAGACGGGAAGGAGCGAATGGTAAAAACGCCCTGGTTCGAACAGGAAATACCGTTCACACAGGCGGCAGAGCTCGGAACGCAGAAAGTGATACGGGAGCATGCGACGATCGGAATTTTGATGACGACGGATGGCTCGGTGACAGAGCTTGCGCGTGAGGCCTATGAACCGGCAGAGCGACGCACGTTGGAAGAATTGAAAAAAAGCGGAAAACCGTTTTTGATTATCTTAAATACAAACAAACCTTACGGAGAAAATGCAAAAACGCTTGCGCAGAATATGCAAAAACAATATGGGGCGACTGTCTTACCGATGAACTGTGACCAGTTGCATATGGAAGATATTTTGCGAATTTTAGAAGAAGTGTTGTATGAGTTTCCGATAAGCAGACTGGAGTATTATTTGCCAAAGTGGGTAGATATGCTGGAGCTGGAACATCCGATGAAGCAGCATTTGTTTATGCAGGCGCGGAAAATATTGGACGAAGTGACAAATGTGCGCGATTTTCGGGAACTTGTATTGCCGGAAGCGGATGAATACATAAAAGAGATTCGAAAAGAGACGTTGAATCTGGCAAACGGTATCGGCTCGATACGTTTTGATGTGGATGAACGCTACTATTATGAGAACATCAGCAAAATGACGGGTGTAACGGTGCGGGATGAGTATGAGCTGATCGGGCTGGTTCGTGATTTGTCCGAGAAAAAGTTGGAATATGAGAAAGTCGCGGATGCACTGCAGTCTGTTCGTATGCGTGGATACGGTGTAGTCACACCCACACTTTCAGATATTAACATGGAAGAACCGCAGCTTATGAAGCATGGCAACAAATTCGGAGTGCGAATGAAAGCAAGCTCACCCTCCGTGCATATGATTCGTGCCAATATAGAAACAGAGATTGCACCGATCGTGGGAAGTGAGGAGCAGGCGAAAGATCTGATTAGTTATATCAAAGCCGGAAAAACGGAAGACGGCGGTGTGTGGAATACGAATATATTTGGAAAAACGGTCGGCGAGCTGATGGAAGACGGTATACGGACAAAAATCAATCGAATGGATGATGAATGTCAGTTGAAATTGCAGGATACGATGCAAAAAGTAGTCAATGATAATAATGGCGGGCTGGTGTGTATTATTCTATAAAATACATTGTGGCGGAGCTTTGTGCTCCGCCATTAATTATGGAATAAAAGCTTGCAAACAATGCGGAAAAACGTATAATAACAGCAGATGAATCTAAAAATACAAAAGAAGGAGAAAAAAAGTGAAACGAATGTGGAAAATAATAGGAATACTGGTACTTGTGGTTGTCGTAGGCGGAATCCTTCTTGTGGCATCTGCGATGTTTGCGATTCATAAAGGTGCAAAAGGAGTATCTACAGCGAACGATACGCCGCTGATTGTTCTGGGATGCCGCGTAAAACAAACGGAACCGAGTCGGATTTTGGGGGAGCGTATTGATGCGGCATACACCTATCTGACAGAACATCCGCAGGCAGTTGCGGTGTTGTCCGGTGGACAAGGTGAAGGAGAGTCGATTACGGAGGCAGAATGTATGTACCGCGAATTATGTGCACGCGGAATCGACGGTGAGCGGTTGTATAAGGAAGAGTCTTCGGTCAATACACAGACGAATTTGAAACGGTCATACGAAATTTTAGAAAACGTGTTACCGCAGGAGCATCCCTGGTGGACATCGAAAGAGACTGCGATTGCCACGAGTGAATTTCACTGTTATCGTGGCTGCCTGCACGCAAAGCAGGAAGGTCTTTTTCCGGTAGCAGTTGCATCAAAGACCGGAAGAAGCTATGTGCTGCCATTTTATCTGCGCGAAATCGTGGCAGTGATTTATACATGGATGTTTCGCTCGTAGTTTAGAAAGAGAATCGAAGTGTGAATCTTGCTTCTTTGATTGTCTTTTGATACAATAAATATAATTATGCAGATATGGAACAGTTGCCAATAAAAGGATATTGGAACTGCCGAAATACTATTGATAATTGGAAGGAGATACATGATGAATGCAGTATATGAAAAAGTAGTAAAGTGTTATGAGAGCGTAAAGGCAAAAGTAGATTTTACACCGAAGGTGGCTTTGATTTTGGGTTCCGGTCTGGGCGATTATGCAGATCAGATTGAAGTGGTAGCGACATTGGATTATAAAGATATCGACGGATTCCCGGTGTCTACCGTTCCGTTGCACAAGGGACGTTTTGTATTCGGATATGTAGAGGGTGTGCCGGTCGTGATTATGCAGGGACGTGTACATTATTATGAAGGATATTCCATGACAGATGTTGTGCTTCCGACCCGTTTGATGAAAATGATGGGTGCAGAGGTGTTATTCCTTACAAACGCATCAGGCGGAATCAAGCAGGGCTTCCATGCAGGTGACTTTATGCTGATTAAAGATCATATTTCGTGCTTTGTACCGTCACCGTTGCTTGGTGAAAATATAGAAGAATTCGGCACACGTTTCCCGGATATGAGTCATGTGTATGATGAAGAATTACAGCAGATTGTGAAAAAGGCAGCATGTGATTTGGGCATTCGCTTAAAGGAAGGTGTGTATGTACAGTTGACAGGTCCTTCTTATGAGACTCCGGCTGAGATTCATATGTGTCGTATGCTGGGGGCAGATGCAGTAGGTATGTCTACCGCGTGTGAAGCACAGGCGGCAGCGCATATGGGTATGAAAATTGTAGGTGTATCCTGCATTTCAAACCTGGCAGCAGGCATTTCACCCAAGCCCCTGACACATGCAGAGATTACAGAAACAGCAGATGCTGTAGCACCGATGTTCAAACAGCTTTTGACAACATCGATTCAGGGAATTGCAAAGACATTATAAGAAGGTTTTATACAGATTAGGAGAGAAATAAGCATGAACATAAGATTTTACAATGCAAAGATTCTGTGTCTGAAGGATGCTGCGACCAGAACATACCAGTGTATCGAAGGTGAGCTGTGGGTACGTGGTGATGAGATTGTTTATGTGGGTGACGGAAGTGATGCAGAGCGTGTATTGCCCGGACAAGCTGCGCTTTCATGGGATCGTGAAATCGATGCGACCGGCAAACTTCTGCTTGCAGGATTTAAAAATGCACACACACATACAGCGATGACATTTCTTCGCTCTTACGCGGATGATTTGCCGTTGCAGAGCTGGCTTCACGAACAGGTATTTCCGCGTGAGGGGCAGTTGACCGAGGATGATGTGTACTGGTTAAATATTTTAGGTATTATGGAATATCTGACGAGTGGTATTACATCGAATTTCGATATGTATTTCTTCCCGCCGGTGGATGCAAAAGCATCGGTAGATACCGGATTTCGTACCGTGCAGACGAGTGGCCTGAACAATTTTGGCGGCAGTGTAGAACTCATGGAAGAGAATTACCACATCGTTAATGAAATGAGTGATTTGACCAGTTTTATTGTAGGTTTTCATGCAGAGTACACGACTTCTATGGAACTGATGGAAGGCGTGGCTGCACTGGCACAGAAACTCAAATCTCCGGTATATATGCACAATTCTGAGACAAAGCTGGAAGTAGAAGAGTGTCTCCAGCGTTATGGAAAGACACCGACACAGTTGACAGAAGCGCTCGGTATGTATGAATATGGCGGCGGCGGATATCACTGTGTGTGGATGGATGATACAGACTTTGAGATATTTAAAAAGAGAAATCTGACTGCAGTGACGAATCCTGCGTCAAATCTAAAGCTGGCGAGTGGTGTGGCTCCGATTCACCGTTATTTGCAGGAAGGTATTTCTGTGGCAATCGGTACAGACGGACCGGCGAGCAACAACTGCTTGGACATGTTTCGTGAGATGTTCTTAACGACAGCGCTTGCGAAAGTACGAGAAAATGATGCGGCGGTTGTAGGCGCGAATGAAGTGCTTTATATGGCGACGAGTGCAGGTGCACATGCAATGGGCTTGCCGGATTGTGATGATCTGGCGGTTGGAAAAAAAGCAGATTTAATTATGATTGATCTGATGCAGCCGAACATGCAGCCGGAGAATAATCTGGTGAAGAATCTTGTATACAGCGGAAGCAAACAAAACGTTGCTTTGACGATGGTAAATGGTCGGATTTTATATGAAAACGGCAAATTTGATATTGGCTTTGACCCGAATGAAATCTATGCAAAAGCAAATGCGATTATCGGCAGAATGAAATAGAGGGTTGAAAAATGAATGTATTATTTCTTCATCACAGTTGCTTTATTGTAGAACTGGATACAAAAGTGCTGGTGTTTGATTACTTTAACGGTGACCGTGTAAACGGTTATCACTTTAAAGGCATACTGCCGCGCTATGATGCGGATACGCCGATGTATTTTTTTGCGAGTCATAAGCATCAGGACCATTTTGACATGGATATTTACCGTCTGACGGAATACTATGAGAATATTCATTTTATCATATCGAAGGATGCAAAGCTGAGTCCGAATTTTATGAAAAAGCATGGGATTGATCCGTCTGTTCGGGAAAAGATATTGTATGTGTCAGCAGGCGAGGACTACGTCGTGGATGATATGAAAATTCATACCTTTTTGTCTACGGATGCAGGAGTTGCATTTGCAGTAGACGCAGACGGAAAGCATATCTACCATGCCGGCGATCTTCATAACTGGAAGTGGGAAGGCGCAGGTGATCTGATTAACGGCAAGATGGAGCGTACTTATATGCATCAGATCAATCGAATGGAAGACAGCTATTACGATGTGGCGTTTGTCGTGTTAGATCCGCGTTTGGAGCAGCATAAATTTAAGGGATTTGATTACTTCCTGAAGCATGTGTCTGCGAAATATGTATTTCCGATGCACTGCTGGCAGCAGTTTTCGCTCATTGACGAATACATGAGTCGTATTTCAAATGCGGCATTTACCGGACGTATTATGCGTATTACGCAGGAAAATCAGATTTTTGAGGATTTAGAATAATGAAAGTAACGATATTTACAGACGGCGCGGCGCGAGGCAATCCGGACGGACCGGGAGGCTATGGTGTGGTGATGCGCTATGTGGACAGCAAACAGGTCGTACATGAAAAGGAACTGTCTGCCGGGTACAAAAAGACAACAAACAACCGTATGGAGCTGATGGCAGCGATACGCGGTTTGCAGCAGTTAAACCGTCCTTGTGAGGTAGAGCTGTATTCCGATTCGAAATATCTGACAGATGCATTTAATCAAGGCTGGATTACAAGCTGGCAGAAAAAAAACTGGGTAAAATCAGATAAAAAGCCGGTAAAGAATATCGATTTATAGAAGACGCTGCTGGAGGCGATGAAACCGCATCAGGTCAAGTATATTTGGGTGAAGGGACATGACGGTCATCCGGAGAATGAGCGTTGTGACCAGTTGGCGACGCAGGCAGCAGACGGTGTAGGTCTGTTGGACGATGTAGAGCTGCTATAAGAGAAGCAGATTGTTTGGCTTTACAGAAAGAAAATGCTGGATTATAATATAAAATTAGTGTAATAGGAAAACGAACAGGAGGTATTGCAATGCTGGCGATTTTGGGGAGTTTTTTCAAATATTTGATCGTGATGGTGATACTGGCAGCAGTCGGACTGGCGGGTGTGTTTGCGGGAAAAAAATTGCGTGAGCGCAAGGATGCAAAAACAGCGACGATGTCTGCAGAGGAACATCAATAAATATACAAAAATACGTGTTTAAGTTGGAGGACATAACGTGAAGAAAAAGTATGGCGTAAATGAATTGCGCAAAATGTATCTGGAATTTTTTGAGAGCAAGGATCATCTGTCGATGAACAGCTTTTCTCTGGTGCCGCACAATGACAATAGCTTGTTGTTGATCAATGCAGGTATGGCGCCTTTAAAGCCTTATTTTACCGGACAGGAAATTCCGCCTCGCAGACGTGTGACGACCTGTCAGAAGTGTGTGCGAACCGGCGATATTCAAAATGTGGGAAAGACAGCCCGTCACCTGACCTTTTTTGAGATGCTTGGAAATTTCTCATTTGGTGATTATTTCAAGCATGAAGCGATTGCATGGTCATGGGAATTTTTGACGACTGTTTTAGGATTAGAAGAAGATCGTTTATACCCGTCTATCTATGGAGAAGATGAGGAAGCGTTTGAGATATGGACAAAGGAAATCGGTGTTGCACCGGAGCGTATTACCCGTTTCTATCGTGACCCGGAGACCGGAGCATGTGACAATTTCTGGGAGCATGGTGCAGGTCCTTGCGGCCCTTGTTCAGAAATCTACTATGATCGCGGAGAAAAGTATGGCTGCGGTGATCCCGGATGTAAGGTAGGCTGTGAATGTGACCGTTTCATGGAAGTATGGAACAACGTATTCACGCAGTTCAACGGCGACGGTCATGGCGGATATGAAGAGCTTGAGAATAAGAATATCGATACCGGAATGGGTCTGGAGCGTCTGGCTGTTGTCATGCAGGATGTAGATTCCGTATTTGATATCGATACAATGAAAGCGATTCGTGACCATATCTGTACATTAGCAGGAAAAACTTATCAGCAGGATGCGATGGACGATATCAGTATTCGTCTCATCACAGACCATATTCGTTCGACAACATTTTTGATTTCGGATGGTGTGATGCCGACAAATGAAGGACGCGGCTATGTGCTTCGTCGTCTCATTCGCCGTGCGGCAAGACACGGAAGAATGCTCGGCATCGAGGGTACATTTATGGCAGATTTAGCTGCGACTGTGATTCGTGAGAGCAAAGACGGATATCCGGAATTGGAAGAAAAGAAAGACTTTATTTTCAAGGTACTGACACAGGAAGAGGAACAGTTTAATAAGACCATCGATCAGGGCTTAAAGATTCTTGCAGACATGGAAAAAGAAATGGAAGCAGCAGGAGAAAAGGCATTATCCGGTGAAAATGCATTTAAGCTCTATGATACCTATGGATTCCCGATTGACTTGACGGCTGAGATTTTGGAAGAAAAGGGTTATACACTCGATCAGGCCGGTTTTGATGCCTGCATGAAAGAGCAGAAAGAAAAAGCGCGTGCAGCCAGAAAAGAAACGAACTATATGGGTGCGGATGCAACAGTATACGATGAGATTGATCCGGCGATTACGTCTGTGTTCGTAGGATATGATAAGACCTCTGTAAAGTCAAAGATTTCAGTGCTTACGACAGAGAGTGAGCTGGTGGAAGCTCTGACAGAAGGTGTAAACGGTACTGTGATTGTAGATGAGACACCGTTCTATGCGACGATGGGTGGACAGATCGGAGATACCGGTGTAATTGTGACAGCAGAAGGTGAGTTTATGGTTGCTGATACGATTAAGTTAAAAGGCGGAAAGGTCGGACATGTCGGCACCTGTACAAAGGGCATGCTGAAAGTTTCAGATACCGCAGAATTGACAATTGACACTGCACGCAGAGCAAAGATTTGTAAAAACCATTCTGCAACACATTTATTACAGAAAGCATTGCGTGAAGTTCTGGGAACACACGTAGAGCAGAAAGGCTCAAATCAGGATGCAGAGCGTACCAGATTTGACTTCTCTCATTTCTCAGCAATGACAGCAGAAGAGCTGCAGAAGGTAGAAGATATCGTAAATGCAAAAATTAACGAAGCGATTCCGGTCGTGACAGAAGTGATGAGCATTGATGATGCAAAGAAATCCGGTGCGATGGCGCTGTTTGGTGAGAAATATGCGGACGATGTGCGCGTAGTTTCTATGGGAGATTTCTCAAAAGAGCTTTGCGGTGGTACACACGTAGCGAATACAGCCGATATCAAGGCGTTTAAGATTATTTCAGAGTCCGGTGTAGCTGCCGGCGTACGCCGTATCGAGGCAATCACAGCAGATAGCGTATTTGCATATTTTGATAGTATCGAGCGTACATTGTCAGAAGCAGCAAAGCTGTTAAAGACAAATCCTGCCGGTGTTCTTGACAAAATTGCACATCTTCAGGCAGAGATTAAAAACCTGAATTCAGAGATTGAATCAATGAAGTCAAAGGCTGCAAAGGATTCACTCGGTGATGTGATGAATCAGGTGCAGGAGATTAAAGGTGTGAAATTCCTTGCGACAAAGGTCGAAGGTGTGGACATGAACGGTCTGCGTGATTTGGGTGACCAGTTAAAGAACAAGCTTGGTGAAGGCGTGATTTTATTGGCATCTGTTGCAGACGGAAAAGTAAATCTGGTAGCGATGGCGACAGATGAAGCACAGAAGGCAGGCGCACATGCCGGCAATCTGATCAAGAGCATTGCGGCAAAAGTCGGCGGTGGCGGCGGCGGACGTCCGAATATGGCACAGGCCGGAGGAAAAAATCCTGCAGGTGTAGATGATGCATTGGCAGAGGCTGTAAATGCATTGACAGCACAGATTCAGTAGGTTGCGATATTTTTGCGCGTGAAAATTTTGCAAAAATAAGCAAGGTTTTTTCGAAAACTGCCTTGACGAACCAAAAATATATGGTATAATTATTTGCAGTGCAATTAGGAAATAGACCTTACAGTTGATGTGCACAATTTACAACTGGAGGGAGGTTAGGTGTAAGAATGTCTAGTGTTACAGTTAAAGAGAACGAGACTTTAGATAGCGCTTTACGCAGATTTAAGAGAAACTGCGCAAAGGCAGGTATCCAGCAGGAGATTCGTAAGAGAGAGCATTATG
>JAGAOE010000165.1 GCA_017623885.1 Eubacterium sp.
AGGTTTTTTTGTTCCTTGGTCACGTATCTGCGCGCCAAAAGCGTCGTGATGGTCGGCGCATAGGTACTCGGACGTCCGATTCCGTGTTCTTCCAGAGTCTTTACGAGCGAAGCCTCCGTAAAATGCGGCAACGGCTGTGTAAAATGCTGTTTTGCATCAATTTCACTGAGTGAAAGCTCGCTGTTTTCATCAAGCGCTCCAAGCAAAACATTTGCTGCCTCTTTTTCCTCATCATCTGCTGCGTATACAGATAAAAATCCTTCAAATGCAAGCTTTGATGCTGATACATGCAACTGATATTCTCCCGCTTCGATTTTTACTGCGGTCGTCTCATAACGCGCAGGATTCATTCTGCTCGCCACAAAACGATTCCAAATGAGCTGATACAAACGGAACTGATCTCTGGACAAAGAGTCTTTAATCAACACCGGCATCCTCGTAATATCCGTCGGTCGGATTGCTTCGTGCGCATCCTGTATTTTTCCTTTATTTGCAGATTCTTTCGGTGCATCTGCTGCATAACTTTCACCGTATTTTTCAGCAATATATGCGCGTGCTGCTACATCTGCTTCTTCTGCTACTCGCACAGAGTCTGTTCGCAGATAGGTGATAATACCGACGGTTCCCTGACCCTTGATATCGATACCTTCATACAACTGCTGTGCCAGACGCATGGTCTTTTGTGTCGAAAAATTTAATCTTTTTGATGCTTCCTGCTGAAGCGTACTTGTCGTCAGGGGAAGCGGCGGTTTTTTGCTCCGCTCTCCTTTTTTTACTTCTTTTACAACAAATTGCTGCTGTTCCAGGTCTGCACGAATCGCTTCTACCTGCTCGCGCTTGGATAATTGGAGTTTTTTTCCTCCTTTTGTATCCAGCTTTGCTACAAGCTGTTTCTTTTCTCCTGCCACGCGCAGCAATGCATCTACCGTCCAGTATTCTTCCGGTATAAACGCATCTATTTCATTTTCGCGGTCACTGATCAGACGAAGTGCCACCGACTGCACACGTCCTGCGGAAAGTCCTCTCTTTACCTTGCTCCACAGCACCGGACTGATACGGTATCCCACCATTCGGTCAAGCATTCTGCGCGCCTGCTGTGCATTCACAAGATCCATATCAATCTCACGGGCATGCTTTAGAGATGCTTTGACTGCGGACTGTGTAATCTCGTTGAACGTAATTCGATAGACTTTTTTATCCTGCAGCTTTAGTGCATGTGACAAATGCCAGGAAATCGCCTCTCCTTCGCGGTCCGGGTCCGTTGCGAGATATATTTTTTCTGCTTTCTTTACTTCTTTGCGCAAGTTCGCTAAAATATCGCCTTTTCCACGAATGGTAATATATTTGGGTTCAAAATCATTTTCCGGGTTAAACCCGAGCTGGCTTTTCGGCAAATCACGCACATGTCCGTTCGATGCCGCCACTTCATAATTTTTACCCAAAAACTTTTTGATTGTCTTCACCTTCGCAGGCGATTCCACAATGACCAGATATTTTGCCATTTCCCATATGTCTCCTCTAGTTTACCGAAATATAATGATTCTGCCAGGCTTCCTGCACGAGCCCCTTTTCCGTCAGCGCAAATAAAATCTCCGCTAATGTCACAATATCCAGTGCAGTTTCCTCGCTGATTACTTCCATTGATTTTGGATGCAAACCAAGGCAACTATACACCAAGCGTTCCGACTTTTCAAGTGGCAATTTATTTTTTTCTTCTAAAATTCCAAGCTCCGAGAGCATTTCTTCCGGTGATAAAACGATGCCTGCGCCTTGACGAATCAGGCGATTACAGCCTGTGCTTAAGGCATCATCAATACGTCCCGGAACTGCATAAATATCTTTTCCCTGTTCCAATGCGCAATCTGCCGTGATCAATGAACCGCTTTTTTCTTTTGCTTCTATTACAATTACAACATTACTGAGTGCAGATATCACACGATTTCTCATCGGAAAAAATCCGGGCTTCGGCGCCATATCCGGCGGATATTCAGACAAAATTCCACCACCGTTTCTCACAATCGCTTCATATAATGCGGCATGCTCCAAGGGATATACCACATTGATACCGTTTCCTAATACAGCATATGTCTTTCCGCCTGCTTTTAATGCACCTTCATGTGCAAATCCATCAATTCCCCTTGCCAGACCGCTGATTACAGATACACCGTTTGCTGCCAGACTTTGACTCAGGCGCAATGCCATCTCTTTTCCATAAACACTGCAATCGCGCGCTCCCACAATACTAACCGCAAATGTCTGCTCTTTCGGCAGTTCTCCGATATAATACAGACCATATGGCGGATCATAGATATCTCTCAGCCTTGCGGGATAATTACGCTGCTCCAATGACACAAAATTTATGCCGGATGCCATCAGTTCTGCCCATTTGCGCTCGATATTCCACTCTTTTTTTGATTCACTGATAAGAACGGCAGCCCGCTCCGTAATTCCATATATTTTTTTCAGCTCAATGCC